>JBGOUJ010000212.1:0-10977 GCA_041477005.1 Terriglobia bacterium
CGCCAAGACCCACGCCGGCAGACCCTCGGTGTAGTAGGTGCTGGTCACAAACCGGCCCGCGTCATCCAGCCAGTAACAGCCCGCCGGCTTGCGGCCGCCGAGCAGCACGGCGGTCTGATCGCGAAGCGATATCGAGACCGCCCGGGAGCGCCCACCGGTCGCCAACCGCAGCTCGTCGGCGAGGGTGGTTCCGATCAGCTTCCGGGGCGAGGCGCCCGGACGCTTGGTCCGGTCGTAGCCCACCTGGGCGTAGACGGAATCCTCGACGGCGCTCACCACCCGGCGGTCGCGGCGATCGTACCAGCGGTCCGCCACGATCCCGGTTCGATCCGGGTAGGCGCCGGTGACCAGCAGGGCCGCGCCCGAAGCGGGAAAGGTGGCCATGTAGTCGTAACGGCACTCGCGAAAAACGGCGCCACCCTTGAGAAGCCGGTTGAACCCGCCGGCGGAGAAGGACGCCCGGTAGCGGTCCAGGTATTCGGGACGGAACTGCTCGGCGACGATGAGAACGGTGAGTTTGGGCCGCGGCGCAGCACTGGCGGCCAGGGCCCATACCAGGAACCCCGCCCACAGGAGGCTGCCCGCTCGGCGGTGCGGAGTCGAGGCTCGGGCCGGCATCACAATGTTAAAGTGTAGTGTAACAGATGTGGGTGAACTCTACGATTTAGTCATCATCGGCGGCGGCATCAACGGCGCGGCGTTGGCGGCGCTGGCCGCCGAGAACGGCTATCGCACCGCCCTGCTCGAAAAAACGGACTTCGGCGCCGGGGTCACCAGCCGCTCCACGCGCCTGATCCACGGCGGCCTCCGCTATCTCGAGCACGGCGAGGTCCGCGTGGTGCGGGAGTCGCTGCGCGAGCGGGAAGCGCTGCTCCAGGATTTTCCCGGCCAGGTCAAGCCGCTGCCGTTTTTGGTTCCGGTCTATCGCCGCGATTCCCGCCGGGCCTGGTGGATCGGGCTGGGGCTGGAGGCCTACTACTGGATCGGCCACAGCCGGCTGCTCGAGAAGCATCGGCGCCTTTCGCCTGACGAGGTCGCCTCGATCGAGCCCGGCCTGCAGCGGGACGGACTGCTCGCGGGCTTCCTCTACTTCGACTGCCAGGCCGTCTACCCGGAGCGGATCGCTCTGGAGCTGGCGCTGCTGGCGGAAGCCGCGGGCGCCGAGGTTCACAACCACACGCCCGTCGTGGCCCTTCTCGCAGACTCGGGTCGCGCCGCTCGGATCGATGGCGTCCGCGTGGAAAGCGGCCAGGAATACCGCGCTCACCTGGTGATTAATGCGGCCGGCCCCTGGGCGGACCGGGTTCGCCGGATGCTGCCGGACCGGGCGGGACAGGCGCGCGCGGCGCGTCCGCTGCTGACCCTGGTCAGCGGCGCCCACATCGTTACCGCGGCGTTCCCGGGCGCTCCGTCGCACGCGGTCTATCACGAGGCCAGCGCCGATCGCCGGCCCTTCTTCGTGATCCCGTGGCGCGGGCTGTGGCTGATCGGGACCACCGAAACGCCCTATGACGGCGAGCCCGGCAGCCCGGCGCCGACCGAGGCCGAGTTGGACTATCTGCTCCGCGAAGCCAACCGGCTGTTTCCGGACGCGCATCTCGACCGCTCCTCGATCCTCTACTCCTACGCCGGCGCCCGGCCGCTGCTTTATGACGCTTCGAGTGAGGCGCAGTCGATCTCGCGCGACCACGCCATCTACGATCACGAAAAGGAAGAAGGACTGGCCGGCATGGTCACGCTGGCGGGTGGCAAGCTGACCACGGCGCGCGCTTTCGCCGCCCAGGTGATGGATCACGTGGCCGGCAAGCTGGGCCGCCCGCGCCCGGCGCCGCGATCGGCGCGGCGCCCGCCGCCGCGATGGGACGCCGACGGCGTTCCCACCCGGCTCGCTGAAATTTACGGCCGGCGCGCCGCCGAGATCGTGGCCCTCGCGCGCCAGTGGCCGGAGCTCGACCGGCCGATTTGCACGTCGGGGCCGACGACCGCGGCCGAGATCGTCCATGCCGTCGAGCGGGAAAAAGCCCGGACCCTTGGCGACATTCTGCTGCGCCGCACCGGCCTCGCCTTTGATCCCTGCCGCGGCCTGGACTGCGCGGCCGAGGCGGCGCGCCTGGTGGCGCCGCTGCTCGGCTGGGACGAAGCCGGCGTCGCGAGGGCGGTCGCGGAGTATCAAGCGGAAATCGGCCGGACGCTCTATCGGGGGCCGGCCTTATGACCGCGGTTGTGGCCATCGCCGTGACCGTCATGGCCGTATGGATCTATCTGCTGTCGAGCCGGGCCCGGCTGCCTGACGCGAGCCTGTTTGACCTCATCGACACCGCGGAAGCACCCGAGCGGTGGCCGCCGGTGAGCGTTATCATTCCGGCGCGCAACGAGGCCGCGACCCTCCGGTTCACCCTGCCCTCGGTGCTGTCGTTCTACTACCCACAGCTCGAAGTGGTCCTGGTCGACGACTGCTCGGAAGACGCCACGGCGGAAACGGCCGTGCAGATCGCGCAGGGGCAGGATCGGGAAAACCTCCGCGTCATTCCGGGCAGCGCCCCGCCGCCGGGCTGGAGCGGGAAACTGTGGGCGCTCGAGCAGGGCGCCCGCGCCAGCAGGGGCGAGTGGCTGCTGTTCAGCGACGCCGACATTTTCTACAACCCGACCCTGCTGCGCGACCTGGTGCGGCTGGCGCTGAACGGCAGCTATCAGATGGCGTCGTTAATGGTCCTTCTGCGCGCCGACGGCTTTTGGGACCGGCTGCTGATTCCCGCCTTCTTCTTTTTCTTCCACCTGCTCTACCCGTTCCACATTGTGCGGAAGCCGCGTTCGGCCACGGCGGCGGCCGCCGGCGGCTGCCTGTTGATCGAGCGGGAGGCCTTGCTGGCGGCTGGGGGTCTGGAGGCGGTGCACGGCGCCTGGATCGACGATCTGGCTCTGGCCAGGCTGGTCAAGCGCAGCGGCGCCCGGATCTATCTGGGCGCGACGGTCCAGGCGGCGAGTTTCCGCCGCTATGGGACCTTGCGATCCATTCGCGAGATGGTGACCCGATCGGCGTTCACCCAATTGCGCTACTCGTGGGGCCTCCTGGCGGCGACCGTGTTCTCGATGGGCGTCCTGTTCGGCGTTCCTTTTGCCGGAGTGCTGCTGGTCTCCATGCAATGGGTGCCGATGGACCCGCCGGGCATGGCTGTCTTGCTTGGAGCGGTCTCTGGCTTCTCGATCGGCTTCATGGTGGTTGCCTATATGCCGGCGCTGCGGCTTTATCAGTTGCCGGTGCTTTGGGGGTTTACGCTGCCGGCGGCGGCTCTGCTTTACGCCGCGATGACCGTGGAATCGGCGCTGCTGCACACGTTCGGAAAGGGGCCGCGATGGAAAGGGCGGCCGAGCGAATCGTAGTTACTCCAGGATCTCCCTCCACCGCTGGAGTTCGCCCGGGAGGCGCAGGTAGAGATCGGCCAGAAACGGGCGGTCGACTTCGAGCGCGCCGAGCACGCGCGGGGAGAAAGACTGGGCCACCGCCTCGGCTCGCTCGGCGTTGATGTCTTCGCTTTCTCGGCCCGATCGAGCGTCCTCCATCCACGCCTCCGCCATTCGTCGGGCTGTGTGAACCAGCACGATGGCCGCCATCGGGGCCTCGGAGAAGTGGCTCGACCAGGGATCCACACATCGTTCGACCACGGTTGGAAAGAAGGGCGGAAAGTGCCAGGCTTCGAGGAGCCATTTCCCGGCCAGCCGGGATTCGACGCCGAAGATCGCTTGCTCGGCCTCTTCGCGAGAGAGGTGATCGGTCAGCCGGAGCATCTCTTCATAGCTGTCGCGGAACTGTGAGAGCAGCAGTAGCTCGCCGATATTGTGAAGCAGGCCGGCCAGCAGAATCTCCTCCTTGTCGCTGCGCAACAACCGCTCGGCCATGGCGTGGGCGGCGGTGGCGGTAGCGAGGGAGATTTCCCGGATTTGGCGGGCTGCGGGCTTGCGGCCGGAGAGCATGCTGATCAGCTCCTCGGCCAGGTAGCGGCGCAACAAGGCGGAGACCTTTTCGCGGCCGATCAAAGACACGGCCAGAGAGATCGTGCGAACCTGCTCGTAAAAGCCGAAATAGGCGGAGTTGGCCCATCGCAGGATCCGGGCGGCGAGTGCAGCATCGGAAGAGAGCACCTGCTGGATGTGGCCGTTGGTAGAGAGGGGATCTTCGAGGAGCTGCAGCGCTTTCTGCACGGTGGGATAGAAGGCCGGCAGAGCCTGGAGCCGGGAAATCGCCTGTTCGATCCGCCGTGCGCCGAGCGGCGTGACCTGCGGCGCGATGGCTTCCGGTGCCACGCGGAGCTCCTTGACGTGCACTTCTTAGATCGGCGGGATCGGTGAGGAAAGTTAGGGAGCCGGACGAGCCTGGGCGGCCCGCTCGGAAGCTCGGCGTACGAGTGCGACCGCGAAGGGGGTGTGCAGCTACACCACTTTCGTCGCTTCCGGGTTGAGTCGCACTTCGCGCTTCTGGTGATAGGCCGCATTGGCCAGATGCGGCCCGCAGACCGCCGTGTGGCCGACCTCAACCGGGGCGTTGGGTTGCCGGCGCGATGCGACCGCGAGAGAGCGCTGGCGGCGCTACACCACTTTCGTCGCTTCCGGGTTGAGCCGCACTTCGCGCTTCTGGCGATAGGCCGCATTGGCCAGATGCGGCCCGCAGACCGCTGTGTGGCCGACCTCAACCGGGGCGTTGGGTTGCCGGCGCGAGCGGATGCAGTCGAGGAAATTGTTCACGTGCGCTTGGGTGGAAATGGCGCCCTTGAGCTCATAGAGGGGCGTGCGGTGCTTGGGCCACGGCTCTTCGTAGATCTGGAAGCCGTCGTTGTCGAGCATCATGGTTGCCTTGTTGCCGTGCAGGTAGATGGTCCAGCCGTTCTGGTAGGCGTTGTTGTAATTCAGCGTCCAGGTGGCCATTAGCTTGTCGTACTCGAAGGTAGCGTTGAAGCAGTCGGGCGTCTCGGCGCCGGTCATGCCGTAGACGAAGCCCTGGCAGACGGCCGATTTGGGCGTGCCGGCGCCGGTGAACCACTGCACCACGTCCATCAGGTGGGTGCCCTGGTCGGTCATGTTGCCGCCGGAGTAATCCCAGAAGTAGCGCCAGTTTCGGAAGCGCATCGGCTCGAGCGGCCGCTTCGGCGCCGTCCCCAGGAACTTCTCCCAGTCGAGCTTTCCCGGCAGCGGGCTGTTGTCGAGGGGCCGGGAGATGTTCCAGAACCACTGCACCCGGGCCAGGTAGATATTGCCAAGTAATCCCTGATCCACGATGCTCTTGGCCGCCAGCACCGACGGCGAGCTCCGCCGCTGCATCCCGATCTGGACCACCTGCTTGGCGGCGCGCACGGTCCGGATCATCTCGGCGCCCTGCTCGATCGAGCGGGACATGGGCTTTTCGAGATAGACGTCCTTACCGGCCTGAAGCGCCGCGTAGAGCATCGGCGCGTGCCAGTGGTCGGGCGTGGCGATCAGGACGGCGTCGAGGTCCTTGCGGTCGAGGAGCTTTCGGTAATCGTCGTACACCGAGGCCCCCTCGCCCGCCGCCTTCAAACCGTTCTCGATGTTCGGCTCGTAGATCTCGGCGATGGCCGCGCACTGCGCTCCCGCTTCCCGAAAGCTGCCGGTGACGGAGCGGCCGCGGCCGCCGGCGCCGATCAATCCGAAGACGACGCGGTCATTGGCCCCCCTGACGGCCGGCGGCAACAGCGCCGGGGCCAGCACCAATCCGGCTGCTGTGACGAAATCTCTGCGGTTTGGTTTCATGGCGTCTCCTACGGCCGGTTCCTGCTGGCGGTGAGCCGTGGGCTATTTCGGGTTGCTCTTGCGGACTTCTTCCAGGCGCTTCGCTAGATACTCCTGGTATTCCTTCAGCAATGCCGGGTCGCGTGGACTGCCGTAGATTTCGGAGGATTTGTACTTGCCTTCGTCGAACTTCTTCTTGGTCCACTCATCGTGAATGTGGGTGGTGTCGGCCCGGTCCACGATCCCCTCGATCAACTGCGGCGGAACGAAGGAGACGCCCTCGGGATCGCCGATCACCACATCACCGGGCATGACGGTGACGTTGCCGATGCGAATCGGAACGTTCACCGCGGCCACCGTGGCGCCACTGATGGCGCTCGGATGGAAGCTGCGGTAGTAAGCAGGCATCTCCATCTCCATGATGCCTTCCAGGTCGCGCATGCCGCCATTCACCACCAGGCCGGCGCTCTTGGTGGCCCGCATGATGTAGTGGAAGAGATTGTCGCCGACGATCGTGCCGCCTTCTTTCTTTCCGTAGAGGTCCACTACCAGGACGTCGCCGGGCTGCAACATGTCGATGACGGTCTGGTTTGCCAGCCGGTCGATGCCTTTGGCGCGAGCCTTGGCGATCACCACTGCGTCCAGGTCGGGGCGCGCCGGCATGAAAGCCACGGTGAGAGCGCGGCCCACCATTTTCTTGGTGGGATGGAGAACCTGCCAGCCGTCGGTGTACTGGCTGTAGGGGCTGCCGCCGCGGCCGGCACCCGCGCCCCCGGCGCCGCCGGCGGCGCCGCCGCCTCTTCCTGCCGGCGCCGCGCCGGCCCAGTTGATGATGATCTCTTCATTGGAAAGGCCGCGCGCCCGTTGCAGCAGGCCGTCGGAAGCCTTGGGCCGCCCGTCGGGGAAGCGTTCCCCGGTCCAGGTCGGGGTGTATTCGATCATCTGCTCGCGGGTCCAGGTCCACAACTGCGCGCGGGCGGGCGCAGGCGCCAGGATGGGCAGAGCCCAGGCGCCCAGCGCGAGCGCGAGGTAGCCGTAATCTCGGGTGCGAATCATGGTGAGTATTATCCTCCTTTTGGGTCAACCGCGGTGGCTGGCTTCGTGCGCCTGCAGCATGCTCCAGAGCCAGTCGCCGGAGCGCTCGCGGTCCCATTGCGGGGTGGGCTCAAAATAACCGGTACCGGGCGCCAGATGCCGCTTCACCACGTCCTCGTTCAAGGTGACGCCTAGGCTGGGCTTGTCCGGAACCTTGATAAATCCCTTGTTGATGATGGGTTTGTCGATGCCTTCCACAAGGTCGTCCCACCACGGAACATCCAGCGAGTGGTTTTCGCAGGCCAGGAAATTCGCCGTGGCAGCGGCGCAGTGCACGCTCGCCAGGGCGCGAAGATCGGTGATCTTGAGCGCAGAGGGGCGCGAGTTGGTGTTGACGTTCCGTTGCGCCGCGTGTTCGGCCGGGGCTTCCCGCGACAGAAGCGCGCCGCCCATGATCCCGGCCGAGGTCTTGAACAGATCCCGCCGGCCTATTCTACTATTGCGTTTAAACATTACCGTCTTCTCCCCTCTCTGGGGGGTATTCCGACTACGTTCCGATTGCTCACGTCCGCGCCTTGGGTCGGCAGCGTTTGGCCCTGCGATTTCCATTTTCGTTCCCGTACGGTCGAAAGTATACACCAGACCGCCTCTGCGGGGACAGTTGAAGCCCGGTTTTTCGCCCCGGCAGCCTCAGGCCGCTCCGAAGCCGCCAGTCCCGGCCGTCCGGGGTAAAGGTACGCACCCGGGCAGCCCTTGAAAAGCGACATTCAGGAACCCGCTGAAACCTAGCGCATGTTTAGCGTTTTTCTTGTAAGTACTTGATTCCACGTGGGCGGTTTCCCGGTTTGGTCACTACATGACGGTTTCGTGGCCCTCCAGCGGTCGGGGCGGATTGAGTTGCGTGATGCCCAGTGTTTTGAGAACCTCGGCGGCATGTTGGCTGCCTCGGGTCACACAGAGCTTGTGGCCGACGGTCAGGTCCACTTGCACGCAACGCACGCTCTCCAGAGCTCGCCAGGCAAACGGTGAGGATAGGGCACTGCCGGCACGGCTCAATCTCTTCTCCATCGCCCGATCCAGCAAGAAAGCCAGAGCGGCGACGAACACGTGGGCTCGCACGCGGTTGTCCCAGCGATGATGGACCGGCCGCACGTCCAGCACATGCTTCAGGTGCGCAAAGCCCCGCTCCACCTCATTGAGGTCCTTGTAGGCACTGACCACTTCCACGGCCGATAGCCCCGCCTCCTCGGTTTGCAACACATACTTGCCTTCGTAAGCCTTCTCGCGCTCCAAGTACACCCGATGCTCAAAGAAGGAAAATTTTCCCTTCCGCAACGCCCAGTCGAAATAGCGATGCCCATGATGCTGGCGCAAGCAGCGCGCCGCCGCTGCTCCAATCTTCTCCGGCTCCTTCAGTTCCCCCTTGTCCACCCGCTGCTGTAAGGCTTCCAGGTCCTTTCGTGCCCGCTCCATCGACTGTTGCCGCATGCTTCGCTCGTATTGCTCCCGCTCTTCACTGTGCACTACCAAGATCCTTACCCCCGGCTCCTGGCCCGCCACTTCCTGCACCCGCGTCTGGGGAGGCGTAGCTTTTTCTCCCGCTGTGATCCCGACCGGGCAGTCCTGCCACTGCCCCCGTCTCTCCGCCTCCTGGATGTAGTCATAAATGTGCTGGCGTCGCCGTCGCTGCAATCCCACCACATATCCCCACCCGTCCTTTCGCAGCTTCTCCAGATTCTGCACGTTCACCATGCCGCGGTCTCCCACAAACACCACTCGGCCCAACTCGAATCGTTTTCGTAAGTCGTCCAGCACTTCCTGCACGGTGGTTTGATCCAGGCGATTGCCGGCAAACACATGGTGCGCGATCGGCCATCCGTCCACCATCACCACCCCCATCAGAACCTGCCGATTCCGCGGTTTGCCATCCCGGCTGTATCCGAACTTCCCCAGTTCGGCGGGCCCCCTCCCCTCGAAGTAGGTCGAAGTGATGTCGTAAAACACCAGGTCCGCGCGCAAACTGAACAGATTCCGCAGTTGCAGATAAATCTCTTTCTCGATGCGGGCCTTTTCTACCAACAGATCATCCAAAGTGTGATACCACAGCCCCAATTGCTCAAAGCCGACCTTCACCCGCCGCCACGGCTTCCATTGCGGCACCCAGCGACTTCCCTCTGCGGTGCACACGTAGAAATCTTCCAGCCACTGCGCCAGAGCGTGCTCGCTGCCGGGCCGCGTGAGACGATTGGCCACCAACGGGAAGACCCGTTCTGACAGCGGCTGACCGTGGCGCAGTCGGCGGCGAGGGCCATCTAGGATGGGACCCAGACCCAGTTCCCGGCACAGATGCGAGGCCGCCAGAACCGGGCCCCACGTCCAGGCCTGCGGCGTGGACAGTTCCTCCGCAGAGACCCAACGAGGGGCGCCATCCTCGCCCTGCAGCAGGCGCACCAAGGAATCCAGGTGGGGAGCCAGCAAATCCTTGCGGCCCAGATGGGCCACGACGCGCTGCTTGACCTTGTCGCCTTGCCGGAAATTTTCCACCAAGCGGAGGTAGCTGTGGCGGCCACCGGCTGCTTTGACCTCTCGGAGGAACATGCCATTTAGTCCACCACAATACTATCCTCATCGATGCGATAAATCAATAGGAATTATGGGGATTTCGCGGAAAAGTGTGTCACTACAAATTCTCCAAAATAGAAGTCCACTCTAATGTTTTCAATGGCTTGCCGACCATGGAGGTCCAAAAAAGTTAAACATGCGCTAGCTGAACCGGCTTGGTTTGTTTCTCACCCACCAACCATGGCGGAAACTGTGTCATAGTCACTGCAATATGCGCTATTTCTCGATCCTCTTGCTGGTGGCCGCCGCCGCCGCCCAAACCGATCCCCGGCAGGTGCGGAAATATCTGGACCCGCCGCTCGAGTCGCCGGACGTGGTGGCGTTTCAGGTGCGCCGTTACCTGATGCAGAAAGCCCCCAAGCTGCCGTCGCCCAACACGGCCGAGGCGTGGACGGCGGAAGCGGCGCGCCTGCGGCGAGAGATCCTCGCCAACGTGGTGTTTCACGGCTGGCCCCGGGCTTGGGTCGAGGCGGCGCCCCGGTTCGAAGACCTCGGCCGGATCCCCTCCGGCCCGGGCTACCGGATGCGCAAGCTGCGCTACGAGATCGTCCCCGGCTTCTGGTCGACGGCGATTCTCTATGAACCGGAGACGATGCAGGGGAAGGTTCCGGCCATCCTGAACGTGAACGGCCACGTCGGCGCGCCGGGCAAGGCGGTGGAATACAAGCAGAAGCGCTGCATCAACCAGGCCAAGCAGGGGATCCTCTCGCTGAACCTGGAATGGCTCAACATGGGCGAGCTCGTGGCTCGCGAGAACCAGCACTGGTTCGGCGCCCACCTCGACCTGGCCGGGGCGAACGGCGTCGGGCTGTTTTATCTGGCCATGCGAAAGGGCCTCGACTATCTCGACCGGCGCCCCGAGGTGGACCGCAGCCGCATCGGCGTCACCGGCCTTTCCGGCGGCGGCTGGCAGACGATTTTCCTCAGCGCCCTCGATGAGCGGGCCGCAGCAGCAGCTCCCGTCGCCGGCTATTCGGCCTTGATCTCGCGGATCGAGCGCCCCGCCGACACGGGCGATATCGAGCAGAACCCCACCGACCTGCTCCTCTACGCCGACTACACGCACCTTACGGCCATGCGGGCGCCCCGCCCGACCCTCCTCATGTATAACGCCGAAGACGATTGCTGCTTCCGCGCGCCGCTGGTGAAGCCTTACATATTCGACGAGGTGAAGCCGTTTTTCCGCCTTTACGGAAAAGAGGACCTGCTCGGCTGGCACGAGAACACCGACCCCGGGACCCACAACTACCAGCTCGACAATCGCGAGCAATCCTATCGTTTCTTCACCCAGCAGTTCGGATTGACGGTGGTGGAGAAGGAAACGCCCGTCGATGGCGAAGTCAAGAGCGTCGAGGAGCTGGCGGTCGGCTTGCCGAAGGACAATCTGACCATCCTCGGCCTGGCCCGCAAGCTCGCCGCCCGCGTCGAGCGGGGGCCTGCCGACCGTGCCGGGCTGCAGCAGACGGTTCGTTACCACGAGGTTGCCGTGGAGCGGGCCTGGGCGCTCAACAACAGCAAGAACCGGGAGCTGGAGACCCATTCCTACCGCTTCGACTTCGCCAACGGCCTCAGCGCCGC
>JBGOUJ010000213.1:0-10948 GCA_041477005.1 Terriglobia bacterium
CCGGAAGAGGTGGAGCTGAAGTTGACCGTCTGCAGGAAGGCGGGGTTGGAACTCCGGGCTCGCACGGCCAGTGGCATCGACAACGTCCCGCCGGTGGTGCCCTGATTGTTGCCTCCGTAAACCTCGAGAACAGTGGCCAGGCTCGCCGGTGCATAGATCACAGAAAGCCCCGAGGGGGCAGTCGTTGTGCTGATTTGATTGGAGGCCACTAACCCGCTGGGGTCCAGCTTAATGAGGCGTGAGTCGGAGAAAGCGACGAACAGGCGGGCGCCGTCGGGCGAAGCATCCATATCCGCGGCGTTGTCGCCGTAGGGAAGGCCTGTCTGGGGATTGGTGAGCTCTGAAACGAACCCGCCGGCGCTGAGGAAGCCCAGGTAGAGGCGTTGCCCCGCGCCGGCCAACAGCAGAGCGCGGTTGGCGCCCGGCAGCACCATCTTGTTGATATTAGCTCCGCTGACGGTGAAGTTTACTCCCACCGTGCGCGATGGGATGTTCAGGATGGCGGCGCTCGAGCCGCCGTTGAACACGGCGCGGTTCACCGGAGGATCGCGATCGAATGCGATGCTGCTGACGCCGCCGAAGAAACTGGAGATGGCCGTGGTGAAAGTGTTCGAGATGCGATCGATGTCATAGATCGATCCGGGAGTGGCTACGTAGAGCTTGGAGCCGTTGGGTGCCATCCCGATGGCGGTGGGCAGAGCGCCCGACGGCAGGCCGACCGTGGTCGAGATAAGCCGGGCGAGATTCTGGCTCAGATCGAGGATCTGGATGGCGGAGGAATTGGGCATCATCACGTAGGCCCGCGTAGAGTTCGGCGTCACCGCGATCCCGGTCGGCGCTGACGGCAGCGGAATCCCATAGATCGCGTCCGGAGAATCGCCCGTGTTCACGACTTGCACCTGGCTGCCGGAGGCCACCAGCAGATGCAAGCCGTCGGGGCTCAGCACGGCTGCGTTCGGTCCCTGCGCCAGGCTTCCCGACAGAGGCAGGGTGGCAAGAACCGCCAACGAGGGATCGAGCACTTTAATCGAGCTGTTGGTGACTACGTAAAACTTGGAAAATTGCGAAGGGCTGGAGGCATTGGGAACACCGAAGGCCTTTACCGCCCCGACGCCGACCGTAGGGGTCGCCAACGGGGCCAGCGAATCGGCGTCGTAGACGGCCGCCGTCGACGAGAGGTTGTTGAACAGAAAGACATAATTAGCCGCACCCAGCGATAGGGGTAGCGCGAGGGCCAGCGAAAGCCGGCCGATTCGTAGCATGTGCATCTCCGTATCCTTGGTGGTAAGTTTACCGCACAAAAGGTACTATGACTCGGCGGTTGTATTCATAAGACCCGTGGATCGAGACCGTGGCGGAAACTTGTGTACGGCGTGTAACATTTCCACAGGCGGAGGGCGGGGCGGGTCGACAAGATATTTGTTTTCAAGTACTTGCACTTTGGCACGCGAGGTGCCACAAGACCCTACTGGAGGCTGCTGAGAGAACCGATTGATTTTCTCTTGGGTCTCGGACGAAGAAACGTAGAATTATCGCAAGATTGCGCGGGATGTACCTTTGAGTGGTCTGTCGAAGGTCCCCCCCGACCCGCGTAACGTCTACGAAACCCTACACTCACACGGGTTCGCGAGCAACCCGCTGAAAGGAGGACCGGCAGATGATTCAGCCCAAAAGAATCGCGCTGGTGTTGCTGCTGGGCACAGGGGCCCTCGCTCTGTGCGCCGCTGCAGACACAGAGTCGGCGCCGGAGAGAAAGGCCTTGCAATTCGAGCGTGCGAAGCAGGCAGCCGCCCTGGCGCAAGCGCACAAAGAGGCTCAATCACGCAAAGACGCCCCGGCGCAGCAGGAGGCCGCGCCGGCCAAGCGTAGTGCTGTCAAGAACACCGCCAGGCCGAAGCAGGAGGCGGGTCCGGCCCCGGGGGCGGAGCAGCAGGCTCTGAAATTCGAGCGGGGCAAGCTGGCCGCGGCGCAGGCCGAGGCGCAACGCGAGGCAGGCCAGGCCAAAGCCGGACAGCCCGACAAGGAGTCGAAAAGGGAAGCCGTCCGCCTAATCAGTGATCGCACGCAATAGCTCACCGGCGGCCGCGACGCTTCGGCTTGACGCTGCTCGGCCGGATGATAGAAGCTGCGGCCAGGTAGCGGACGGCGTCTTTGTTGTCCTGCAACCGGAGTTGGAGCTGTGGAATGTGGAGTCCTTGTCGGACGAAGCCCCCAGCGCCCCGGCGGCCGCCGCTCTCACCACGCAGTTCTCATTCGGCTCATGCCAGCGCTCCTTCGATCCGGTGATGGGCCCTTCCATATTATCCCCACCGGCGGCACGCGGGACACGGTCACGGGCCAGACGAAATTCTTTTTGTCGCGCAGATTCCGTCTTATGTGAAACTTGCGGGCGTTATTGATTCTGGGTGCGCCGGGGCTGCTTGGAGGGAGGGGGGATAATGAATGTGAGGGATAGCCTATCGGGGAAACCCGACAAGGCCGATTTAGAACATAGGCGAATCTTTTGAAAAGATGGCGAAACTTCGCCTTGACAATACCTGGAGGTTCCGGTACCATTGCTCCGAAATGAGCGGAGCGGCTTACGGAATTGCCCGAGAAATGACTCCACGTCACAGCAAGGGGATTGTGATGAGTTCGCTCGTTGTTGCGTCGGCCATCTGCTTCGCAGCCGTCCTTCTTTTCGGTGCGGAGCTGACCGGCATGGTGCGCATAGCTCACCCGCTATTCTGGCTGCCGATAGCGGTGGGAACCTTTGGGATCGCTGGTTCCAACTACATCTACTGCAAGACCTACTTGAAGCGCTCGTGAGACAGGCGCCCGCGAGGGGAAACGAGACGCTTCCGGGAGGCGTGGTGCGTCTGGCGGAGGCTCTGACTCGCCCATTTGAGTCTCTCGACCCCAAGAACCTCACCCGAAACCAACGTTTTACACTCGCTTTCAACCTATTAACTCTGATTTTTCTGGCAATTTGCCTCTTCGCCGATTTGGATCGTCTCCACAAGTTCCTCCTGGCGCTGGCGGTGCTGGGCATCCTGGCTTGGTCGCATGGCGTGAACGTCAAGAGCTGACGGCGGTCAACCCTCGATGTCGCCGAGCTGACGGGTCAGGTCGTCCGGGCCCCGGCTCCCGATCACGCGCTGCCTGGCCAGGCCGGGGATCGAGAGGCGGGCAAGCCGGAGGCTTATCCCACTGCGGTACGATCAAGATGTGGGGGACATTCCAGAGGCGTTTCCTCGGTGGGGATATCTGGCGGCCGATCTCGATCCGCTGGGCCGGCTGAAACCCGAGCGGCGTCCGGATCTGGAGTTGATGGGGGAGGCGGCCGAGCGCGGCCGGGCGATCTATTGCGGAACGATCGGGGTCGAGTTCCTGCACATGCCGTGTCCGGACCGCTGCCGCTGGGTCCAGGAGCGGATGGAAACCGAGCCGCCGCCGCCCGACCGACGACGGATTCTCGAGCTGCTGCTTCGGGCCGACCTGTTCGAGCGGGTGCTGCAAATGCGCTATCTCGGGACCAAGCGCTACTCGCTCGAAGGGGCGACCGCGCTTATTCCGCTGCTCGATGAGATCCTCGAAGGAGCCACAGAACAAGGGGCCGAGCAGGTGGTTCTGGGCATGAGCCACCGCGGCCGGCTCAACGTGATGGCGCACGCGGTCGGCAGGCCGCCCGTCGACATTTTCACCCGGTTCGAGGACGTGGACCCGCGCAGTGTCTTGGGCGGGGGTGACGTGAAATACCACATCGGAGCGACCGGTGATCGCCGGGGCCGTAACGGGCAGCGGGTGCGCGTCCATCTGGTCTCCAATCCCAGCCACCTCGAGGCAGTGGATCCGGTGGTGCTGGGCCGGGCGCGCGCGAAGCAGGATCGCCTGGGGGGAGGCGGCCGCGGGCGGGTTCTGCCCACAGGGCGGGTTCTGCCCACAGCGCGGGTTCTGCCCATTACGCTGCACGGCGACGCGGCCTTCGCCGGGCAAGGCATCGTGGCCGAGACGCTGAATCTGGCGGAGCTGCGCGGCTTCACAGCCGGCGGGACGGTCCACATCATCGTCAACAACCTGATCGGCTTTACTACCACACCGCAGGACTTGCACTCGTCACGCTACGCCTCGGACGTGGCCAAGCGGTTGGCGATTCCGATCTTTCACGTCAACGGCGAGGACCCGGATGCCGTGGTGCGGGCGGCGCGGCTGGCGATCGAGTATCGCTACGCGTTCTGGAGCGACGTGGTCGTGGATCTGATCGGCTACCGGCTGCACGGGCACAGCGAGGTGGAAGACCCGACCACCACGCAGCCGGTTCTCTACGAGAAAATCCGAAACCATCCGCCCCTGTGGCGGGCCTATGCCCAGAGGATCGGGGTGAACCCGGCCGAGACCGAGGCGCTGGCAGAGCAGATCAAGCTGGAGCTGGAGCAAGCCCAGGATCAGGCTAAGACGGCGAAGAAGAAGCCGCCGTTGCGGGAACTGCCGGAGTATTGGTCGGGCTTTGAAGGCGGCAGCTACGATCCGGCTCTGGAGGTCGAGACGGCGGTCGCCCCGGAACGGCTGCGGGAGATCGCCGCGCGGATCACCACTGCGCCGGAGGGGTTCGCGGTCCATCCCAAGATCAAGCGCGGGCTGGAGCAGCACCGGGAGATGGCGCACGGGAAGCGGCTGGTCGATTGGGGCGCGGCGGAGGCGCTGGCGTTCGGGAGCCTGGTGTGGGACGGCACGCGGGTGCGGCTTAGTGGGGAAGACAGCCGGCGGGGCACCTTCAACCAGCGCCATGCCGTCCTGGTCGATGTTAGCAGCGAAGAGGAGTGCGTGCCGCTCCAGCACGTGCACGCGCAGCAGGCCCCATTCGAGTGCTACGACTCACCGCTCTCGGAGGCGGCGACGCTCGGCTACGAGTTCGGCTACAGCCGCGACTTTCCGGAAGCGCTGGTGATCTGGGAGGCGCAATTCGGCGACTTCGCCAACGGCGCTCAGGTGATCATCGACCAGTTCGTGAGCGCCACCGAGGACAAGTGGGGCCTGCTCTCGGGGCTGGTGATGCTGCTGCCGCACGGCTTCGAGGGGCAGGGACCGGAGCACTCGAGCGCCCGGCTGGAGCGCTTCCTGCAACTGGCGGCGGAGGACAATCTGCAAGTGTGCCAGCCCTCGACCGCCGCGCAGTATTTCCACCTGCTGCGGCGGCAAGCGCTGCGGCGATGGCGCAAACCGCTCGCGGTGTTCACGCCCAAGAGCCTGCTGCGCGATCCGCGGGCGTGTTCGCCGGTCGAGGCATTGACCGGAGGCCGCTTCCAGACCGTGATCCCCGATCGGGAAATCGCCGGGGCGCAACGCGTGCTGGTGTGCTCGGGAAAGATCGGGCACGATCTGCGGAGCGAGCGCCTGCGGCGCGGGGACGCTTCGACGGCGATCGTTCTTCTCGATCAGCTCTATCCATTTCCAGAACAGGAGCTGGCTCAGGAGCTGCAACGCCACACGGCAGCGCGGGAGGTGGTCTGGGTGCAGGAGGAGCCGGCCAACATGGGAGCGCTGTTCTTTCTGCGGCCGCGGCTGCGCCGGCTGGCGAGCCCGCGCCCGCTCCGAACCGTGAAGCGCTCGGCCAGCGCCAGCCCGGCGACCGGCTCCGCCAAGGCGCATGCCATCGAGCAGTCGGCCCTCGTCGAGCTGGCGTTCCGTGGACTGGCCGCCGGGGCGGCGGCGCGGCCTGCGCCCGCAGCCGCCCAAGGACGGGACCGCATAGGATGGCCAAGAGACCGGTGATCGCGCTGCTGGCAGCCCTTGCAGCCGCTGCCGGGGCGACGGCACAGCAGCCTCGTCCGCCCTACCTTTACGTCCGGCTGGTCAGCTCCAAGGCCGCGCAGGCCTCGAAGCCAGGTGAGCCGGCGCGGGCATTGAACAACGAGCGGATCCCGCTTCAGGTTTGCATCAAGACCAGGAGCGTCGAGGACCGGTTTGAACAGCCTGACATTCAGGCGCTTAACCAGCACCCGGAGTATTTCCAGCACCGGCCGCCGCCCAATGTCACGCTCTCGCTCCGAAAGATCACCCCGGGCGGGAGGCAGGATGTGCCGTTCCGTATCGTCTCCTCGGGCCTCGGCAAGGATCTCACGGTCTATTACGTGAGTGCCGATATTGACGTTCTCGAGGACAAGGCCATGCGGCTTCAGCGGGCCGAGCAGTTTGTCGAGTGGATGGCTAGCCAGGACGCGGGCGATCCCCGCAGCAACCTGCTAAAGGGATCCCTGGGAAAGCAGCGGTTGGCGGCTCTGTTTGAAGAACAGTACATCAACAACCCGCCGGGGGATTACGAGATCATCGCGCGGTACAATCCGACCACGCCGGACAACTGGAGGGGAACTCTCGTCTCAGCGCCGTTGCTGCTTCGGGTAATCGCCGCGGGCGATTTTTTTGAAGTGGCCAAGGCCAAGCTCGCCCCGGGCGCCGGCAACCGCCCGTAGCCGGGATTTTGCCACGGGGCGGGTCCAACACGGGAGAGACGGCCGCAGCCGCTCCTAAGGCAACGAGGGATCAAGGCAACGAGGGATCACCGGCGGTTGGAACGGCGCTACCACGGGCCTGGCGGACCATTTCCACCAGCACGGTCCGGGCTTCCTGGGTGGTTCGGACCTCGCGGGGGAAGGCGATGCGGGCGCCGTGGGCGCGGTCGCCGGCCTGGGTGCGGACATGAAAGCCGAGGCGGTCGACCGAGGTCATGGCGGCGCGGTCGGCCTCCAGACCGGCGAAGACCCGCGCCAGCAGCAGCAGCGAATCGGCGTGATCGGTGTTCATGTGCTGGAGGATGCCCGGGGCGGCGTCGGCCAAGGGATCGACTTCGGCCTGGTTATAGCTCTCGGCCGAAACCCATCCCATGACGCCGAAGCCGCCGACGAAGTAGACGTCCACAATTTCCATCCGGTAGAAGGCAAAGTCGTCGAAATCGACCCAATAGCGAGCGTTGTCGTAGCGGGCCAGATAGAGCTGCCGCACCTCGGCAAGCTCCGGCTCTGGAGCCATCGCCACGTTGCCGAGCAGGGTGACGCGCCCGGCCCCAAGAGGATCGCCGGCCCCATCGGCCTGTGTCACCAGCAGGCTCGCCCGGGGATCGGCCAGCAGGTTCTGGGTGTGCATGGCCATGGAGCTGATCAGAAAAAGGGGACGGCCGAGTGAGTCGAGGCCGTAGGGCATGACCGAGCCGAAGGGCCAGCCGGGCTGCTTGCGGGAAAGAGTGGAGAGGCTGCCAATGCGGCCGAGATGGACCAGCGTGCGGGCGCGCTCGGCGTAGGATGGCTCCGGCGCCGATGGGCGATCGGAAGTTTGGCCGCCGGCGGCATGCTGCCCGATGGATGAATTGGACACGCTACTATTATTTTCTCATGACTCGCCGGACGTTTGCTGAACCGACACTGCTACCGCTCCCGCTCGCGCCGCCCCTGTGGATTGAGTTGCGGTGGGCATTCGCCGACATGCCGGGCCCTGTTGGTCTGGGAGCTCGCCATCTACCAGAGGAATTTCAAGCTCATTTGCCCGATGCGCGGGTCGCGGGCGCTGGTCACGGCCCCAAAAAGGCTGCTGTTGAAATTCCCGGTCGGGTTGTTGAACTGGGCGTGGTTAAAGACGTTGAAGAACTCGGCGCGGAACTGCAGCGCCATGCTCTCAGTGATTCTGGTGTCCTTATGCAAAGCGAGATCCCAATTGTTAAAGCCCGGCCCGTGGAAGAACTTGACGTTGGAGCTGCCGAAGCCGCCCAGCGGGCCCGACGCAAAGCCGTCTTTCGAAAAGAACAGGTGCTGCCCGGTTGCTGAAGTCATCCTGGGATCGTAAGTAATGAGAGGACCCACAAAATTTGGAACGTCCGTGCCGGAGGAGCCGACGAGCGAGCGATCACCACTCTGCGAGAGGATCACCGGGAAACCGAAAGCGAAGCGAGTAATGCCACCAAAGCTCCAGCCCTGGGTCAGACGTCTCGGCAGCCTGGACAGCGCCCTGTCCAGCGGCAACGCGTAATTGTAGCTAAAAACAAAGTTGTGGGGCACGTCGAAGGACGAAAGCGCCCTGCTCAAGCGATAGTTGGTGAAATTCGTCTTCTGCCCGTACGCGGAAGAGTTATCCATCGACTTCGAGAAAGTGTAGGCCGCCACGAAAGTGAAATTGGCCGCCTTTCTCTCCAAGGTCGCCTGGAAGGAATTGTAGTTCGAATTGGCGGTGTTCATCTGGTAACTGTTGCTCGTGAAATTGTTCCCGAACGGACCGCGAGTGCCAATCACCTGGGAGCCGTCCGGCCGGGTGTACGTGCCGTTTTCCCCGTTCGGCCCGCACTGCGTGGTGCCTGCCTTCACCCCCGTTCCGCGCAGGCTCAGGCAGAGGTTGGGATCGCCCGGATTCGATTCCACCGCGGTAAGCAACCTGTGGCCCTGCGACCCAACATAAGCGAGCGTCATAACCATAGAGGAACTAAGCGCTCGCTGCAGGGTCAAATTGTAATGCTCTGAGTAGGGCTGCCGGTTCTGATACCAGTAGCCGGGCGAGCCTCCGATGGGCAGGAAGATCGAGTAGTCCAGGGTCTTGTTGGCGGGGCTGCCCGGAATCGGAAAGATAAACGGAAAGTGCACGCCCAGGGAGCTGCCGTCCGACCGGACCCGGAACGGCTCCTGCACCAGGTCCGGCTGCGGAGCCACCCAGAACTGGCCATAGGGCGCGTCCGCCACAATGGCAAACAAGGTCAGGTCTTCAATGGCCGTGTAGTAGATGCCGTAGGAGGCTCGAATGCTGCTCTTGCCGGGCCCGCCGAGAAGCTTACCCAGAAATCCGTCCGAACTGCTGGGGGAATAAGCAAGGCCGAGGCGAGGGCCGAATTCCTTGAGATCGGTCGGCGCCAGCGTGCGCGCCACCTTTCCGGTTCCGTTGGGAGAGGTAGGATCCCCCGGCACCAGCCAGCCCAGAGGAGCAGTGGGAAACTGAGTCGACTGCACGCCCGGGATGAGGGTCTCGATTTTGTCCTCTGTGTCGTACCACGGCATGCTGGCTTCCCAGCGCAAGCCTAAGTTCAGGGTAAGGTTCGGCTTCACGCGGAACTGGTCCTGCACGTAGACGGCCCCGTAGCGGGTCCGGGAATCCAGGAATTGAATGCTGCTCTGAACGTAACCGCTCGGGGCGCCCAGCACGAAGTCGGCGAAATCGTTGCCCGTCTCCGAGCCGTTGAAGGTGAAAGAACCATTCACGTTGCTGGAAAGGTTTCTGTCGTTCACCTGGAGATAACGGAAATCGCCACCGAACTTCAGCGTGTGCCTTCCGAAGATCTTGGAGAAGTTCTCAGCGGCATGCCAGGTATTGTTCGGCTGTGTCCGGACAGCGTTGTTTCCGACGGCGAAATTGTTGAACAAAAGCTGCGGGACGCCCTCGAACTGCGGGTACGGGAAGATCCCCAACCCGGTGTTCGCTATGAAGCCAAGGTCGGAGAGCTTCACGTCGCGGCCCGCCGTCGGCTTGTTCGTAACTGTCGCCATGCGAGTAAAGCTCAAGCGAGCCTCGTTGACGGCCGAGGGTCCCAGAACTTTCACATTGCTCAGCACACCCTGTTGCGCCCTGGTGGGCGTTACACCGGGAAACCCGGGAACGCCGTTGCTTAACGCGAACGGCGTTTGGATCGTCGAATCGTCATAAATGTAATAAATGAACCAGTTCCCGGTCTTCTTGTTCAGAACATCGACGCGCTGTCCTGCTTTGTCGTCTCGGGTGGTCTGGTTCAGGCCGGCGGTGGTTAGGATATTGGGGGCGGTGTTCGGCAGAGGAATGTACTTCAGCAACGGGTTCGTCGTCGGCGCAAACGCGCGCGTGGGTATCACGGCATTCGGAAAAACGCAGGCCGCGGTGGTGGTGCAGCCGCTAAAGCTGTACGGCTCGCCGTTGGTCACCGTGTATCCCAGCCGGCTCGACAATAGCCCGGCCCAGTAGGGGCCGTTCACGTTCGTAGGTTTGCCGGCATTATCCAGGAACGAGCTCACGGAGAAATTACCCGCGCGCTGATCGGCGGTGGGAAGCTGCAACAGGCCCGTCGAGATGCCGCGAATCTCCCGCGTGCCCTGGTAGTCGGTGAACCAGAAGATCTTGTTCTTGATCGCCGGCCCGCCCACGGCGTAGCCAAACTGGTTCCGCTTGAATGCGCCCTTCTTCGGATCGAAGAAGTTCCGGGAATCGAGATCGTCGTTCCGCAAAAACTCGAACGCCGTGCCGTGAAAGCCGTTCGTTCCCGACTTGGTGATGGCGTTCATGACCGCGCCGCTGAAGCGCCCGTATTCCGCGTCAAAGCTGTGGGTGATCAGCCGGAACTCGGCCACCGAATCGAGGGTCGGAATGATCGCCGTACCCATGTTTCGGCCTTCGGTGACGTCGCCTCCATTCACCAGGAAAGCGTTCGCCGCTTCCCGGCCCCCGTTGACGGAGATGTTTCCCGCGTTCAGCCCGCCCGATACCGGGCGGTCCTGCGAGATCGTGCCCGAAGTGGCCGGCGCGACGCCCGCCTGAAGCGTCAGCAGATCGATGTAGCTGCGCCCATTGAGCGGCAGCGCCACCATCTTCTTATCCTCCACCACATCGCCCAACTGACTGTTGGTCGATTCCACCTGCACGGCGGCGGCGCTCACTTCGATCTGCTGTTCCACGTTGCCAACCTGAAGGACGATATCCACCCGGTGCTGCTCGTTGACCGTCAGATCGATCCCGGTTTCCAGGAACTTCTGAAAGCCGGAGAGCGAACCCTCCACTTTGTACCGTCCCACCGGGAGAGCCAGGACGCGGTACTGCCCCACGGCGTCACTTCGCGTGGACTGCCTCAGATTCGTTTCCAGGTTTGTGGCCACGACCTCTACGCCCGGCAGCACGGCCGAGCTGGAATCCGTCACCGTGCCCAGGATCGACCCCGTGACGTCGGCCCGCAACACCGGCGCTAGCAGCAGCGCCA
>JBGOUJ010000214.1:0-10935 GCA_041477005.1 Terriglobia bacterium
CTCGCGCTAAGCAAAGATTCCGCGAGGGTCTGCAGCTTTGGATGGACACCGGCCACGGGCGCCGGCGTCTTTGAGACCTTGCAGCCCGATTTACAGAATCGCGCCGGCGACTAGCTATTAGACCGAAGTTCCTGACGCTTCCAAGGGTTAAACCTCGCTACCAGAGACAGTTGGCTGGGTTTTGAGCTTCCATATGTAGCCACTAAATAGTGCATTTTGTTCTTGCTTTTACTCGTAACCCGCCTTATAATTGGGTATGCCATCTAGATCTGGTCGAGTCCATGTGGCCACAACAACTCGCCACTATAAGGGCCAGATCTACCAGTCCCACCTGCTCCGCCGCACCTTCCGCCGCGGCTCCCAGGTCAAGCACGAAACCCTCGGCAATATCTCTCACCTGCCCGCCGACCTCATCGATCTCATCCGTCGCTCCCTGGCCGGTGAAAAGTTCCTCCCTGCCTCCAGTGCCTTCCTGGTCGAGCGCAATCTTCCTCACGGCCACGTCCAGGCCGTACTGGGCACCATGCGCCGCCTCGGCCTGGACTCCTTGCTGGCCTCCAAACCCTGCCGCCAGCGGGATCTGGTGATGGCCATGATCGCCGAGCGTCTGCTGCATCCCTGCTCGAAACTGGCCACTACGCGGCTCTGGCACACCACCACCCTGGCCGAGGAACTGCATGTGGCCGATGCCACCGCGGACGATTTGTACCAGGCCCTGGACTGGCTGCTGGCCCAGCAGGCACGCCTGGAGAAGAAACTCGCCGCGCGCCATCTGGAAGCAGGCTCGCTGGTCCTCTATGACGTGAGCAGCAGTTACTACGAAGGGCACACCTGCCCGCTAGCGGGACTTTACTGCGAAAGAACAGGGCGGGCGCGTAACGGTTAGATTCCTGATGGGGTTAGGAGCAACCCTGTGTCTTACCCACGGTGGGTAATCAGCAGTTGATCCAGGCCGAGGGCGCGAGCCAGGGCCTGCTGTGGCAGGCTCTGTTTGGAGAGCACTGCGGCCACGCGGTTGGGACCCTTAGTACCCTGGGGCGGATAGAGCAGAAGGAACTGCTGGATCTGCCGCAACTCCTCCAATAACTGCTCGACGGAGATTCCCGCCCAGGCGGCTTGAGCCTGCTTGTGGACATACTGCAGCAGCGAGATTCCCAGCATGCAGTAAAACGCATGGATGCGAATCTTGGAGTCGGTCCAGTGGTACATGGGACCCCAGCCGAGCCAGTCTCCGTCTTTGAGGCCGCGAAACACTTGTTCAATCTGTTGCTGGCCAGAGTATCCGGCCACCACCTGCTCGGCGGTCCAATCCAGGCGGTTGGTGAGCAGCACGGTTCGACCGAGGCGATGGGTGAGCAGTCGTTGCCAGGCGGCGGTATCGAAATCAAACTGCAGACGCCAGTGACCCTGGCGGTGCTCGAGTTGATAGCGAACCAACTCCGCCAGGAACTGCCCGCCGAGCCAGCGCTGCAGCTTGTGGCGGATCTGGGCCTCCTTCCAGCGCGCCTGGGGCTTGCCCAGTTCCCTCGAAAACCGCCGCAGAGACTGCAGCAGCTTGCTCAGGCTGGTGGTCAAGCTGTGCAGTTGCTCGCCAGCGAAGGAGGCGGAATACTTGAGCACACACCAGTATTGCTGGCCATGCACGAGCAGCCTTTCGGCTGCCACGCGAACTCCCGGCTGGTCACTGCTGGCGGGCGCCAGTTGTTCCACCGCACGCTCCCGGAACTCGGCCGGGGCCTGATTCCAGGGCAGGGCGGAGATCCAGCCCACACCGGCCTGCTCCAACTCCACCGTGTTGGCCAAAGCAGCCGAGCCTTTGTCGAACACCAGCGTGACCGTATCGCGCCCGATCCCACTGCGATCCAACATACGGGTGACACGGGCCAGCGCGGCGGAAAACTCCTCGGCATCGGCCACATCCCCGCGGTAGACGTGATGACACAAGCCCAGCCCGTTCTCCCCGTCCAGCACGTAGCTCAAACCCACCTGGCGGAGATTATGACGACCCTGCTTGTTGTGACCGCGCTGCGCCAGCGCATTGCGCGTGTTGGTGCTGGCGATCCAGGTGTGGAAGTTCGTGGTGTCATAGGCCAGCAGGCGCCGGCCCACCAGTTGCCTTTGCTTCCACAACTCCAGCAGCCGTAACTGCGCCTGCTCCAGGGGATCCTCCTCGACCGCAGCAGGCTCGGCCGGCGCCGGCAGAATCCGCTCAAAGCAGTCCCAGAAAGCCTGGGAGGAGAATCGCTCCGGCGGCAAGCCCCACAGGGAGTGCAACACGGTGCGTTGATACCACTCCGCCACTTGGGTTTTGGGGCCCGGCTGGCAGATGCGGTGAATGGCAGCCAGCAACAAGTAATGGGCGGCCGAAGGTCCGGATCGAGGGGGCGGCCACAACGACTCCAGCAGGGCGAAGACGCCCGTTTGCCGCGCGGCCAGCCAGAGAGCGCCGGGGAGTCCGAAGTCCCGCGTGCTGGCCGACAGCGGGACCGGAGCGGTGCGGTCCTTCACCAGGGCGGCGACTTTTTCTGCGGTGCCTAGGTAGGCTTGGTGAACAATGCGGGGTTGGCCGTCGACGCGGGCGCTTTCCACGACATAGTAGTAGAGTTGGTTGCCTTTTTTCTTGGCGACGAGAGAGGCCATAATAGGGTAATACAATTCTACACCGGCGGCCCCTGGAGTCAAGGAAAAACGGCAACATTCTCCTATAAAAATGTTCTATATAGGGTAATACAGACATCGATGGCGAAGGGGCGTGACAACTCTCTTAGGAACAACGACTTAACCCCCGGCGCAAAGACCCGCTGGGAAGCCTTCGCAGTAAAGTCCCGCTAGGTTGTTTCTCCCAAGGCTCCTTCCAGAGGACGCTCTCTTCGGTGATCATGGCTACTCTACCGAACGGCACGATTGGGTAGTTCTTGTGCTGGCCGTAGTGAGCGAGGAAAAGACCAGTAAAGAAGACGTCCGAGCCCTCGGCGATGTTCAGCTCGCCAAAAGATTCCTTCGTTGTGAGGAGGTCCTCTTGTACGGCTCTAAAATCGAAAACCCTTCGATCCGGGAGTGCTGGGATTACTGCTATATCCACGGTGGCGCCCGTCGGATGGGTGTAAACGCGCTTCTGTCCTTGGACCAAGAGATCAAGCGGCACAAATTCAGCATCGCCATGCAATTTGTTCAGCCGCAGCCAGACGGTGGAAGCCAGCTCCCGGTCTTGTCACGGAGGACGTGCCCGGCCGTGACGAGGTAGACGTTAATTAGGGCGGGATTGAGCTCGTTTTTGATGCTCACGAAAAATCCTGTCCCGTTGGGGACAGGGTTCCCCTCACGATCTTTCAAGACCT
This sequence comes from Terriglobia bacterium, assembly GCA_041477005.1. GTDB lineage: Bacteria > Acidobacteriota > Terriglobia > Bryobacterales > JACQDG01 > JBGOUJ01. The sequence goes on from JBGOUJ010000214.1 coordinate 3,339, forward strand.
GACCGCTCTCGTCCGGCAAGAAGATGAAGGTGACGGCCTTCTTCACATCGCTGGGAACTGTAGTTGCAGGGCTGGTAAGGCCGAGAAAGAGGAACAGCGTCGCGAGAACGAAAGATTTCAGGAACATGGCTTAAGGAAAACCAGTTTGCGGCTCTACGACTGGTGGTGAACCAGGAGAAGAGTCGTCTGACTACGGTGGAGGAGGGCTTTGCGTTTCTCGGCTTCGAGTTTCGGAAACCCCCGGTGCGGTTCCTGTACATGTGGCCACGCAAGAAAGCGTGCCAACATATCCGCGACCGGGTGCGCGAAGTGGTCCGATCGTTTCCCAGTAGCGCCTCGATCGGCGAGGTGATTCGGAAGGTGAACCCGATTCTGAATGGGTGGTGTACCTACTTCCGGGTCGGCAACAGCAACCGGATCTTTCACAAGATCGATTGGGCCGTGCTGAGCGAGCTGCAGTTATGGCTCCGACGCAAACACCAACGCAGTTGGCGGTCGGCTCGGAAGCGCTGGAACTATCAGTTCCTGTATGAGCGGTGTCGGCTGTACCAAATGGTGGGAAGAGTGAGCCATCTGCCCGGATTGCGGCGCACGCCGCCGGAAGAAGATGGTCGGAGAGCCGGATGCGGGAAATCCGCACGTCCGGTTCGATGAGGGGGCGCAGGAAACGTGCGACAGCGTAACGCGCCTGTGCCCTACTCTACCGAAACCCTTGCTTTCCGGGGCGAAGCCCTTGCTTTCCGGGCGAAGCCCTTGCCTATGGCTCGTAGGACATCAGCGCGGAAGCGGTGATGGCCAGGGCGATTCCCGTCCACTGGACGGCCGTCAGCCGCTCGGCCAGGAAGGTGATGGCGAGCAGCAGCGTCAGGCAGGGGTAGGTGGCGGTCAGCGGGACGGCGACCGAGGCCTTGGCGCCGCTCTTCATGCTGGCAAAAATGAACCACTCGCCGAGCCGGGCGGTGAAGCCGGCGGCCAGCCCGGCCAGGATGTAGAGTCCGGCGGCCTTGGAGAACTGCGCCCGGCTGTAGAACCATGGCAGAAGCAGCCAGGAGCCGAGCGTGCACCAGATGATGGCGCCATCGGGAGAAATGCGGTTGACGGTCAGCTTCTGGGTCAGCCCCACAATCCCCCAGCACAGCAACGCGAGCAGGGAAAAGGCGAGCCAGGCTGGCATGGCGTCTCAGAGCGACAGCAGGAAGATCGCGAGCACGGCCAGGATGATGCCGGCGAGCTGGAATCGGTTCACGCGCTCCTTGATCACGATGGCCGCGAGCGCGACCGAGACCAGCGGGTAGAGCGCGGTGGCCGGGGCGATGATGGCGGCTTGGCCGTGCTGCAAGGCGGCGAAATACGAGACATTGCCTACTGACGCGATAATGCCGGTGAGCAGTGCGCAGGCTACGCCCGCTTTGTCCGTTTCGATTTTCCTGCGGGATCTGGACAAGGCCCAGGCGACCAGCGGGATGGTGCCGAACAGGAACAGCACCTGCATCGCCGCGGGCGAGAGCCGGTTGGAGCCAACTTTCGAGAGGAAGCCGAAGAGACCCCAGGAGAGAAAGGCCAACTGGGCGAAGCGCAGCCACTTCGCGCCGAGCTTCAGCCGGAGCGAGGTTCGAGGCGTGGCCGTTTCGTCTTCCGCGCCGGCGCCGGTCTTCAGGCCAGAATCTCCTTTATGATGCGCGCTTCGAAAACGGAGGTGAGCTTCTCCGGCAGGCCGTTCTGATCGTAGGTCAGCTTCTGGTAATCGAGACCGAGCAGGTGCAGGATGGTGGCGTGCCAGTCGGTGACGCTCACCGGGTTCTCGACGGCCTGGTGTCCTATCTCGTCGGTGGCGCCGTAAACCGTTCCGGGTTTGACGCCCGCGCCGGCCAGCCACACGCTGAAGCCCTTGGGGTTGTGGTCGCGGCCCACGTCCTTGTTGCCTGCAAGCTGGGCGATCGGAATGCGGCCGAACTCGCCGCCCCAGGCGAGCAGCGTGCTCGAGAACAGGCCGCGCTGCTTCAGGTCCTTGATGAGACCGCCGATGGGCTGGTCGGTGCGGCCACAAACCTCGCGCAGGCCCTTTTCGAGGAAGCTGTGGTGGTCCCAGACCGACGCGTTCACGTAGAGCTGGATGTAGCGGACGCCGCGCTCGATCAGACGCCGGGCCATCAGGCAGCGGCGCCCGTAGGAATCGGTCGGCTCTTTGCCGATACCGTACATCTCCAGGGTCTGCTTGCTTTCCTTCGAGATGTCGAGCGCGTCGCTGGCGGTCAGTTGCAGCCGCGCGGCGAGCTCGTAGCTCGAGATGCGGGCATCGAGCTGCAGCTCGCCGGGATGCTTCTGCTTGTGGATCTGGTCGAGACGCGAGACCAGGTCCCGCTCGAGCCTGGTCACGAGCGGCGGCTCATCGGTTTCCGGCCGCAGATTCAGAATGGGCGAGCCGACCGAGCGCAGGCGCGTGCCCTGGTAGACGGGCGGGAGGAAACCCGCGGTCCAGCCCCCGGTTCCGTTGTTGGGGAGACCGAGCGGATCGTCGAGCACCACGTAAGCGGGAAGATTCTGGTTCTCGCTGCCCAACCCGTAGATGGCCCAGGCGCCCATCGACGGGCGGCCGGGAATCATGCGGCCGGTATGGATCATAAACAGGGCCGGCTCGTGGTTGTTGTGCGTCGTGTACATCGAGCGAATCAGGGCGACGTCATCGACGTGCTGGGCGAAATGCGGCAGCACCTCGGAAACCCACATGCCGGACTTGCCGTACTGGGCGAATTTGAACGGGCTGCGCAGCAGGCCGCCGGCTTCTTCGGGGCCGGTCAAATCCTCGGCGACCTTGTCGAAGTAGGGCTCGCCGTGGCGCTTATCGAGCAGCGGCTTGGGGTCGAACAGGTCGACCTGGCTGGGGCCGCCGTTCATGAAGAACTGGATGGCGGCCTTAGCTTTGGGCTCGAAATGCGGCGGCTTTGGCTTGGTGTCGTAGACGCGGCGGGCGCTCGCGATCTCCGTTCCGAACAGGTCTTTGCTCAGCAGCGTGGCGAGCGCGGCGCCATGCAGGCCGTCGGCGACACGGTCGAAGAAGTGGCGGCGAGTAATCCCCTTGGCGGCAGACATAAGTGCGCCTCAATCAATGTACAAGAAAGCGGCCGAGTTCAACACAGCATGGCAGACTCTGGAGAGCGCGAATAAGCCGCCATCCGGTGGCAGCGCTTCCTTCGCCGCTAGCGGCGCTCCGCTCGTCCCTTGCGATGCTTCCTTCGCCACCAGCGGCGCTCCCCTCGTCGCTTGCGGCCCACCCCCTGCCCCTTGTGGCGCTTCCTTCGCCCCTTGCGGGGTTCCCTTCACCCCTTGCGTCACCCCCCTTGCCCCTTGCGGCGCTTCCTTCGCCACTAGCGGCGCTGCGCTCGTCACTTGCGGCGCTCCCCTCGCCCCTTGCGGCGCTCCCCTCGCCCCTTGCGGCGCTCCCCTCGCCCCTTGCGGCGCTTCCTTCGTCACTTGCGATGCTTCCTTCGCCACGCGGGTCAGGGTTTCCAGGCTCGCCTTTCTCTCCTCCTCCGTCGGCGGGCGGCTGAGGGCGATCCAATAAACCCTGTCGATTTGCTGCTGCGGGTCGGCGCCGGCCTCACGCTTAACCCTTTCGGCAAACGAGGCGGCCAGCTCGCGGATCATTCCATTATTCATGAGATACAGCGCCTGGGGGGCGACGTTGGATTCGACTCGCTCCACGCAGTTGGGGTTCATCGGCGGCAGGTCGAAGTTCTCAAGGACGGTGAGGATGTTCTTGCGCCGCTGGAGGACGTAGATGCTGCGCCGAAAGCCTTTTCCGCCGGCGATGGGAGCGACCAGGCCGTCTTCGCGGACCTCGACCGGCGAGGGCGAGCCGAAGCGGGTCTCATCGAGGCGGCCGGCGGCCAGGGCCAGCGTGTCGTTGAGCTCTTCGGCTTCCATGCGCCGCAGGGGCATTCGGGAGAGGAGGGCGTTGTCGGGGTCCTGTTTTTCGAGGGCCGGGGTCAACGTTGATACCTGGCGATAGGCCGTGGAGGTCAACATCAGCCGGTGCATGGCTTTCATGCTCCAGCCGTCGCGGACGAACTCGAGCGCGAGCCAGTCGAGCAGCTCGGGATGCGTGGGGCGCGCCCCGGTCTTGCCGAAGTTGGCCACGGTCTTAACGATTCCTGCACCGAAGTGCTGTTTCCAGATGCGGTTGGCCATCACGCGCGCGGTCAATGGATGGTCGGGCCGGATGAGCCAGCGGGCCAGGGCCAGGCGGCGGCCGGTCGATTTCGCGCCGGGCCACGGCGGGGTGACGGCAAACGGGCTCTTCAGATCGGTCAAGACCGCGGGGACGCCGGGCCCGACCAGGCGGCCGAAGCTGGTGGGGCTGCCGCGGCGGAGGATGTAAGTGGGCGAAGGCTCGCCACGGTCGAAGAGCGCGCGGATTTTCGGCTCGGGCAGCTTGCTTGCTTCGAGCAAACTGATCTTTCGCTCGGTCGCGATAGCTTCCCTGGCAAAGGCGGCGTCGAGCTTCTTCACCTCGCCGATTTCGATCTTGAGCTGCTTTTCGAATTTGGCGGCCAGATATTTCTGCGCCTCGGTGCGCTTCTCGGGCGGCGTGGCGGCGACGGCCCGGACGTCGTCGCGCAGCTCCGGCGGGAGATCTTCGAGGCGCTGCTCGAGGGCTTTTTTCTTGAGCGGGGCGGCTTTTTCATCGAGCGCCAATTGGCGCTCTTCGATTTCCTTCTGGATGTCGAAATTGCGGTGCTGCCGCTGCTTCTCTTCATCCATGAGCTGGACCGGGGTGGCGCCGGGCGTTATGTAAGGCAAATACCGGCCGGGCCACTTGAGGCCGTATTTTTCCTCAGCCAGCGGGCGGAGCCAATCGTGCTCGTCGAAAGCGCCTTTGAAGATATCAGACAGGCGGTAGTAGTCGCGCTGGGGAATGGGGTCGTACTTGTGGCTGTGGCAACGGGCGCACTTGATGGTCAGGCCCATTACCGCGGAGCTCAGGACGTCGACTTCGTCGGCGATCACGTCGAGCCGATCGATCGCAAAATCGACGTCGCGCTCGTTGGTGGAGTCGGGCGCCATGCGGAGGAAGCCGGTCGCGATCAGGTTGTCCGCGATCTCCGGGGTGACGACCGGGGCGTGCTCGTAATCGACCAGCTCGTCGCCGGCGATCTGCTCGAGCAGGAAGCGATCGTAGGGCTTGTCGGCGTTCATCGCCCGGATGACGTAATCGCGGAAGCGGAAGGCCACCGGACGAACGTGATCGGCGTTCACCTTGCCGCCTTCCGAATCCGCATAGCCGGCCAGATCCAGCCAGGCGCGGCCCCAGCGCTCGCCGTAGCGGGGCGAGGCCAGAAGGCGCTCGATCAGCTTCTCGTAGGCGTTGGGGTCCCGATCGGCCAGGAAGGCGTGGACCTCCTGCGGCTCGGGCGGCAAGCCGGTGAGGTCGAAAGAGGCGCGACGGATCAGGGTGAGCCGGTCGGCTTCGGGGGAGAAGCTCAGGCCTTTCGCTTCGAGCTTTTCGAGCAGGAAAGCGTCGATCGGGTTCCGCACTTTATCGGCATGGCGGACTTTGGGAACCGTGACGGGCTGCGGCGGCTGAAAGGCCCAAAACTGCTTGTCTTTCTCGCTGACCAGCGGGTCGGGGCCGTTGCCGGCGACGTCGGGCTGGATGGCGCTTTCGGGCGCCCCGGCGGCGATCCACCCGGCGATGCGGTCCGTTTCGGCATCAGTAATAGACTGGACGCCGAACTGCAGCATAAGCTTCTTGGGCGGCATTTCGCCGGAGCGGATTCTCTTGATGAGCAGGCTTTCTTCCGGCTTGCCGGGAATGAGGACCGGGCCGGACTTACCGCCCCGGAGCATGGCTTCCGTGGTGTGCAGGGCGAGGCCGCCATCCTGCTTGCGCAGCCCATGGCAGACCGTGCAGCGCGAGAGCAGGATGGGGATGACGTCGTGCTGGGTGATCTCGGCGTGAGGCGAGGCGGCGGGCGCGCCCGCTTCAATCCAGGCGCGGATGCCGGCGATATCGCGCTCGGGCAGCTTCTTACCGCCGAACGGCATCTTGCCGTCGCGCACCAATTGATAGAGGCGGCTCTCTTCGGGCTTGCCGGGCGTAAGGACCGGGCCGGACTCGCTTCCCTTGGAAACGCCGTCGAAAGTGCCGAGGTTCAGCTCCTTCATCCTGGCCTTCTCGCCGTGGCACTGCAGGCAGTTGGCCTGGAAGATGGGGAGGATGTCGGTCTCGAACTTGAGGCCGGAGCGCGGCGCAGAGTCGTGCCCGTTCTTTGGTGGGGAAGCTTGAGGAGAAGCGGCGAGGCCGGGCCAGAGAACCGATGCAGCTACCAGCAGAGAAACCAGCGCCACCCACCGCTTCCGAAGGCGGTACGGATCTCGGTGGGGCGGCGAAACACGATCCACGCTGCTCGAACGGGTATTCCCACAGGGGCGCATAGAAAGTGTGTGCTCAAGGAGCGCTCAACGACCTGACCCCATATCAGCCTATGCCCAGCGCCCGCTAAAGTCAAGAAAACGCAGCGCCAGAAGGCACCAGGTAGCTCCCGGTAGCGGGCCGGCTTGACTCAGGATCGTTCCGGTCTGCCCGTACCTGGGGATCTGGATGACTGTTTCGGTTTGCCGACTTTGTGACCGAGTGCGGCGCGGAAGAAGCCTTGGGCGAAGCGGCCAACGGCGGGGCGGCAGCCGGGACATCCAGGCAAATTTGCCTGGAAGTTCCTTCGGACCGTCGCCGGACGAGGCTGCCGCGATGTGGAATGTGTCAGCAAGCCTTCGTCAGAGTTGCCGGACTTGCAAGCTTCAGCTTGCGCCTAGCCTCGCCGCGCCGGGACCCTTTGACCCCGTAGTACAGTACGGGGTTTATACTTGGTCCAGAGACTGTTATGTCGGCAACACTGACCATCGGCCAGCTCGCGAAGCTGGGGCAGGTGAACCTGGAGAGGAAGGCAGATTGTGGACACATTAGCGCTTGAGCGCCCCAAGCTTATCCGCCGCGGGCGGAAACTCGAATACTTCACCATTTTGTGGAACAGCCTGGAGGCCCTTATAGCTTTGGTATCCGGGTTTATCGCGGGCAGTGTGGCCCTCGTGGGTTTTGGTTTGGACAGCCTGGTTGAGGTGACGAGCGGGGGCGCGCTTTTGTGGCGTCTCCATCAGGACGATGAGAGCCGGCGTGAGCGGGTGGAGCAGGCCGCACTCCGCATCGTCGGAATGTGCTTCGTTCTGCTTGCCGTGTACGTTACCTACGATTCAGTGAGCACGCTCTTTACTCGGCAAGCTCCGGAGCGCAGTGTTCCCGGTATTCTGCTCGCGGCTGTATCGCTGATTGTAATGCCGATACTTTCGAGAGCGAAAAGGCGCGTTGCTGCGAGCATCGGGAGCGCCGCGATGAGTGCGGATGCGAAGCAAACAGAGTTCTGCACCTATCTGTCGGGCATCCTTCTCGGAGGTCTTTTGTTGAATGCGCTCTTCGGATTGTGGTGGGCTGACCCAATGGCGGGCCTCCTAATGGTCCCCTTCATCGGGAAGGAGGGCGCCGAGGCTCTTCAGGGGAAAACTTGCTGCTCTGGAGGCGCCACCTGTCACTAAAGGCAGCAGC
>JBGOUJ010000215.1:0-10935 GCA_041477005.1 Terriglobia bacterium
AAGTTGCGGTTGTTGGTGGAGGGCAGCACCGTGCCGGGCGCAAGCATCGCCAGATCGAGGAAGAAGCGGCCGTTGAGCGGCATGTCCAGCACCTTCTTGATGTCGATCACCTGGCCCATGCTGCTCGATTCGGTCTGCACGCCCGATGCGCCCTCGCTGACGGTGACCATTTCCGTCGCCACGCCGACCTCGAGGTTGACGTCGGCGCGGGCGCGCTCGCCGACCAGCAGGTTGATGGGACTTTGCACGTAAGCCTTGAAGCCCGGATGGTCGACTTTCAGCGAGTAGTTGCCCGGCCGCACCACGGCGAACTCGTAGTTGCCGGCGTTGTCGGTCACCGTGCCGACATTGACGCCGGTTGCGAGATTGGTCAGAGTGACGTTGGCCTGCGGCACCAACCCCTGCGTGGGATCCTTGACCGTGCCCACCAGCGCGGCAGTTTGCGCTGCCGCTGGACGGATTGCGACAAACAGCGCGAGCAATGCAAGGCCGGTTCCGATGTGACGCATTCGGCTACCTCCTTTTTCACCCAACATACCATGACCCTGGCTGCGAGCCGGCGGGCGAAAGCGTTCCGGCCGGGATTTTACAACTGGGCTCGCCTGCGCCTTTTCAATCGTCATCAGCAGGACACTATCGAAGGAGCCAGGGACGCGAGCGCACCAAAGCAACACCAGAAACGGCGAGACCGCAAAGCCGCCCAGGATCACCTGCAAGACCGCGACACCTTCCACGCGACCCGTCCCAGGAGTGGCGAGACGCCGCGATCTTCGGATAGAATATCTGATTCGGGCCCGCTTCTCCACTCTTACGAAGGAAAGAGGCGTTTTTGTCGGCACGGAGCACGAGCATTTACCCCGGCTCCTTCGATCCGCCCACCAACGGGCACCTGGACCTGATCGAGCGGGGGGCCAAGCTGTTCGGCCACCTGGTCGTGGCGATCCTGCGCAACGAGAACAAGGCCTCGCTGTTTACGGTGGAGGAGCGGACCGAGATGCTGTGTGCGGCGGTGAAGCACCTGCGCAACGTGAGCGTGGAGGCGTTCGATGGGCTGCTGGTGCGCTTCGCCGCCGAGAAAGGCGCCCGGGTGATCCTGCGGGGAATCCGGGCGGTCTCCGATTATGAATTCGAGCTGCAGATGGCGCTGATGAATCGCAAGCTGCAGCCCGACCTGGAAACCGTCTTCATGCTGCCGGGCGAGGCGTACGGCTACGTCAGCTCGCGGCTGGTAAAGGAAGTCTATCGACTCGGCGGAGACGTCAGCGACCTGGTGCCTCCGATTGTAGTCGACCGACTGAAAGCAAAGGGCAGCATTTAAGCCGCAAGCTATTAGCTTTCAGCCCGCAGCCTTCAGCTTTCAGCAAGCGTTTGCTGACGGCTGAGGGTCAATCGATTGGACCCTCCGCTCTCGGCAGGCGGGTTGCTGACGGCTGATAGCTGACGGCTGATGTTTAAAGGTTACTATGCAAATCTCACAACGAATGTCTCGGATCAGCGTTTCGGCCACCGCGCGGGTCACGATGGAAGCGGAAAAGATGCGGGCGGCCGGGGTGGACGTGGTGGATTTCGGGGCCGGCGAGCCCGACTTCCCGACGCCTGAAAACATCAAGCGCGCGGCCGCCGACGCCATGCACCACAACTTTACCAAGTACACGGCGACCGGCGGCACGCTCGAGCTGCGCAAGGCGCTGTGCGAACGGCACCGCAAGGATTTCGGGACCGGCTACGAGCCCTCCGAGTGCATCGTTTCGGTCGGCGGCAAGCACGTCATCTTCAACGCCGTCTCGGCGCTGGTCGACGAGGGCGACGAGGTCGTGCTGCCCGTCCCCTATTGGGTGACCTTCGCCGACGTCGTCCGCTACAACGGCGGCAAGTGTATTTTCGTCCAGATGGACGAGGCCCGCGGCTTCCGGCTGACGGCGCAGCAGATCGAGCAGGCCATCACGCCGCGCACCAAGCTGGTGATCATCAACTCGCCGTCGAACCCCAGCGGGGCCGTGCTCGATCGCGAAGAGTTCGAGAAGATCTATGCGGTCACCTCGAAGCGCGGTGTAATGCTGATGACCGACGAGTGCTACTGCCAGTTCGTCTACGAAGGCGAGCCCTACTCGATCGCCGCCACGCCGGGGGCCAAAGAGCACGTGATCGTGGTTGGGTCGCTGTCGAAGACCTACGCCATGACCGGGTGGCGCGTGGGATTCGGGCTCGCCCCGGCGCCTCTGGTGTCGAGCATGGTGAAGCTGCAGAGTCACTCCACTTCGAATCCCAACTCCATCGCTCAGAAAGCGGCCGTGGAGGCGCTGGTCGGGCCGCAGGACTCGGTAGGCGAGATGCTCTCGGAGTACTGCCGGCGGCGTCAGTTCGTGATCCGCAAGCTGCGCGAGATCCCCGGCGTGACCTGCGCCGAGCCCCGGGGGGCGTTTTACGCCTACCCCAACATCGGGAAGGTTCTCGGCAAGGACGGGATGAAGACCACGCTCGATTTTTCCGAAAAGTTGCTGGCCAAAGCCCATGTGGCGGTGGTGCCCGGAGAGGCCTTCGGCACGAATCAACATGTCCGGATCTCCTACGCCACATCCATGGGCGAGCTGGAGCGCGGCCTGGAGCGATTCCGTCAATTCGTCGTGGAGGCGGGCTGAAAGAACCGAATGGAACCACAGATGAACACAGATAAACACAGATGCGAAACAGGGGCTTTATCTGTGTTCATCTGTGTTCATCTGTGGTTCCATCTGGGTTTCTCGCCCCTGTAACCGTGGATTCTCCGCCGTTGTACCCTCTTCGTTTGGCGCCTTCGTGGCGGGAAAAGATCTGGGGCTCGACCAACCTCGAGCCCCTTTTCGGCGAGAGGACGCGGCGGATCGGCGAGGTCTGGTACACGTTCGAAGAGAACACGATCACCAACGGCCCGTGGGCCGGCCAGACCCTGGCCGAGCTGATGGCGCGGCTCGGCGCCTCGCTGATGGGCACGGCTTTTCACCCCAGCCGTCTCCGCCGCCGCTCGGCCGGCGAGGCGACGCATACCGGCCCAACCGTGGCCGAGTCGTACTTCCCGATTCTCGTCAAGTTCCTTTTCACTTCCGACAAGCTGAGCGTGCAGGTCCACCCCGACGACGCCTACGCCCTCGAGCACGAGGACGGGCCGGGGAAGACCGAGATGTGGTACGTGCTGCGGGCCGACCCGGGCGCCGCCATCGCCCTCGGATTGACCGAGCTGCTGAGCCGGGAGCAACTGCGCCAGGCGGCCCTCGGCGGTGAGATCGCGCGCTACCTCAACTGGGTCCCGGTCGAGCCCGAAGACGCCATCTTCTCTCCGCCCGGCACACTGCACTCGATCGGCGCAGGCCTCGCCCTCTGCGAGGTCCAGCAGAATTCCGACCTCACCTACCGGTTCTACGATTTCGGCCGCCTGGGCGACGACGGCCGTCCCCGGCCGCTGCACATTGACTGCGCCGTGGAGGTGACCGAGCTGGCGGATCACCCTGGGCCGGAAAGGCCCGCGAGCTTCAGCCGCAACGGACTCGAAGGCGAGACCCTGGTTGTCTGTGACTACTTTGCCGTGGAGCGCCTGCGTTTCGCGCGTGGCCTGGAGTACGTTCCGGAGCCCGCCCGCATGCACTTGCTCATAATCCTCGAGGGCCGGGGGACGCTGGGAGGCGAGCCCTACGAGCCGGGGGATGTCTACCTGGTTCCGGCTGCGCTGGCCCCCTTTGACTGCACCCCGGCTGAACCCACCGTAGCCCTGCGGGCCTACGTCCCCGGTGAGTAAGTCGTTCCGAGCCGCGAACACCGCCGACCGCACGCCACCCCCGTACGGCAAGAAAGACCTCTTTGTTTGCTTTGCGTTCTTTGCGCCTTTGCGCGAATCCTTTCGGTCACGGTCGCGGCCCGGAAGTCGGACCCTGATTCTCACGTTGCTCCTCGCCGGCGCCGTGCTGGCTGGATGCAGGAACCATTCCAGCCCTCGCCTGAAGACCTTTCCCAGAACTGTCCTCTGGGCCTGGGAGCGGCCGGAAGACCTGCGATTCATCGATCCCCATCAGGTCGGCGTGGCCTTCCTCGCCAAGACTCTTTTCCTGCGAGGCGCCCAGGTAACGGTTCGGCCGAGGCTCCAGCCGCTGCTGGTGCCCGATGGGACCGCCCTGATGGCGGTGGTCCGGGTGGAATCGGACCGCACCGAGCCGCCGGCGCTCTCGCCTGATCTAGGCTCCAAAGCCGCCTCCGCGATCCAGGAAGCGGCAGCGCTGCCCGCCGTAGCGGCCGTCCAGGTGGATTTCGATGCCACGGCCTCGGAGCGCGCCTTCTACCGGCAGCTCTTGAAAGACCTGCGCGCCCGCCTGCCGGCGTCCGTGCCGATCTCGATTACCGCCCTGGCCTCCTGGTGCCTGCACGATTCCTGGCTCTCCGAATTGCCGGTCGACGAAGCTGTGCCCATGCTGTTTCGGATGGGCGCGGAGAGCCACAAGGTCCTGCTCGACTTGGAAGCCGGCAAGGACTTCCGCTTTGCCGTCTGCCGGGATAGCATAGGAATATCGACGGATGAGGACCTGCCCCGACTTCCATCGGGGCGGCGGGTGTACATCTTTCATCCGCGATCGTGGTCCGAAGATGCCTGGCGCCGGATCATTACTCGGGTGAGGCAATGAGCAAGACCATCAAAGCTCTGCTGGCAGTCGCGGGCGCGTGCGCTTTGTTTTATTTCTTGCGCCCGCTCTTCGCCTGCGGCCCCACTTTCCCGAACGCGGTTTTCACAAATCCGAAGCACCCGGACCTTCCGCTGGAGAAATACATCCGTGGCGACCTGGGCGTTTTGCACCCGGCGTATACCGAGTCCTACTTATACGTTGCCTACCGCGTGCTGATCGGCACGGGCTTTGACGCCGCGGAACAGCAGGTGGTGCTCGCGTACTGGAACTTCTGGCTGGGCGATCGCCCCTATTCCGAGCCGCAGCCGCCGGCGGTTTCCGATTGGCTCGCGGTGCGAAAGAAAGTGGCCGGCGCCGGGCCGGCGCCTGCCATCAATGCCTTCCGGGCCGTTCCGAAGGAATATTTCCAATACCTGAACTGCCCCGATGACGCCTTCCGCGCTGCCGTCGATGCCTTCAAAAAACGCAGCGAGCAATTCGGGATCGGGAGTGGTGAAGTCAGGGACTGGGTGCAGGGCCAGGACGCCGTTTTTGCCAACTGCTCCGGCCCGCAGGTCATTCCCGCCGCTCTGACCGGAGCTGCAAACCCGGTCATCCGGGCGGACCGCGCCTATCAAATTGCCGCCGCGAATTTCTACGCTGGTAATTTCGACCAGGCGGAGGAGATGTTCCGCGCGATCGCCCGCGATTCTTCTTCGCCCTGGCGCCGGATCGCGCCCTACCTGGCTGCCCGGACTTTGGTGCGCAAGGCGACCCTGAACGGCAAGTCGAGTGAACCCGACCTGGCCTTGCTGGCCCGCGCTGAAGAACAATTGAAAAGCGTGCTGGCCGACGGCGCCTTGATGGAAATTCACCCCGCCGCGGCCAGGCTTCTCGATTTGGTCCGGTTCCGGCTCCGTCCCGAGGAACGGCTCCAGGAGCTGTCCCAGGCTGTTCTGAAGAAAGGATCGGGGACCACCTTGAAGCAGGACCTGTGGGATTTCCGGATGCTGCTCGATCGCGCTCCGAGGGAATCCCTCAGCGACCTGCCGGACTGGATCTTCACCTTCCAGCAGGCCGGCGGCAAGGCCCTCGATCATTCGCTCGAACAATGGGAGAAGACCCCTTCGCTGCCGTGGCTCGTGGCGTCGGTTTCCAAAATCGGCCCCAATCACCCTGCCGTCAACAGGCTGCTGGAAGCGGCGGCGAAGATCCAGCCCGAGTCGCCCGCGTATCCGTCAGTGGCGTTCCATACGGTGCGGCTCCTCATCGAGTCGGGCAGAAAGGATCAGGCCCGCCGGATGCTGGACGACGTGCTCTCGAGAAGACGCGCGGCGTTTCCACAATCTTCCGTGAACCTGCTCCTTGGCGAGCGGTTGGCGCTCGCTGGGAGCTTCGACGAATTTCTCCGATTTGCGTCCAGGGTCCCGGCGGCATTTTGTTGCGAGCTGGACGAGAAGGACCTGTCCACTGACATGGTCCAGCGATGGTTGAAGGCGGTGCCGGGACGCGCCCTGCTGGATGTCGATTCCATAAAGGTCTTCAATCAAAGAATGCCCGTGAGCTTGCTTCGCGACGCGGCGAAGAGCGATGCGCTCCCCGCCCACATCCGCCGGGATCTGGCGCTGGCGGCTTGGGCTCGGGCAGCGCTGCTGGACGAAGCCGCGATCGTCGGGGACGTGGCCACGGTCCTCGAAAGCCACGCTCCGGAGATGAGACCTTACCTCTCGGCCTACTCGCAAGCGGCGAGCAAGGGATCTCGGGCCTTCGCGGCGGTGTTCTTGATGCTGCATTTTCCGGGCACGCGGCCCTATGTCGGTGTGGGCATCGGCCGCGATACCCCGCTCGACAAGATCGACGAATATCGTGACAACTGGTGGTGCCAGGCTGAACTGAGCCGTACGGTGAAGGCGCCGCCAAGCTGGGACGATCTGCATTCCGAGTGGGGAAAGCAAGACCAGCGCGGCAGGAAACCAGAGCCGGACCCGAGCCTCCCGTTTCGAACCTTCTTGACCGAGGCGCAGAAGACGGCGGCCAAGCGGGAATGGGAGACCGTAGCTGCAATCGGGGCCGCCCCAAACTACCTGAGCCGGCAGGTCCTGGAATGGGCCAAGGCCAACCCCGCTGATCCTCGCGTGCCGGAGGCGCTGCATCTGGCTGTGAGGTCAACCCGCGTCGGCTGCACCGACAAGGAAAGCTCCAAGTGGTCCCGTGCGGCCTTCGAGCTGCTGCATAAGCAGTATCCACAGAGCAGTTGGGCGGCCAAGACGAAATACTGGTATTAGCCCGCATCCCGGCCAACGAGAACCTGGAGCGGGACATCGCGGAGTTGTTGACGCGGCCAGTGGGAAGACCGAGCCACAAGCCCTTGGTCGAGTACAAGAGCTTTCTCTACCAGGCGGCCAGTTGGAAGAAGGCCCGGAGAGTGGTAGCCAAGGTGGAGCATCACCAGGGCGAGCTGTTCCCGCGAGTGGGCTTCATCGTCACGAACTTGAGCCTACCGAGCCGGACGGTAGTGCGGTTCTACAACAAGCGCGGGACAGCCGAACAATGGATCAAGGAAGGCAAGCAGGCAACGCATTGGACCCGGCTGTCGTGTCATCGGTTCCGGGCCAACGAGGTGCCCTTGCAGTTGAGCATGCTGGCCTACAACCTGGGCAACCTGTGGCGCCGGCTGGTGCTGCCGAAGAGGATTGACCGCTGGTCGCTGACCAGCTTGCAACAAAGGTTGGTGAAGACCGGCGGCCGGTTGGTCAAACATGCCCGGTACTATTGGCTCCTGCTGGCCGAGGGGCATCTGACGCGGCGGGTGTTCGGTGCGATGCTGCGGAGGATCTGGGCGCTGCCGGCGCCGGCGGGGTAGCCAAGGCGGTTGGGAGCAGAGAATCGTTGAGGAAGGAAGCTCCAGACGGTGAGGTGTCTGAGAAATGGCCTCGGGAAGAGGCTGTCCAGGTGCGCCCCCCTACCCCGGCCGGCCAGAACTGGTGGTCTTGGGGCGGCCAGAGGCAGACTGGGGCGAAAAACCGGGCTTCAACAGCCCACCCAGAGGCGGTCGGGTGTATACTGCCAACCGACTGGGAACCTATAATGGAAATCCCGGTTTTATCCAGGTCAGCCTAAACAAGAGTTAGCGCGCTCAAGCAGCAGTCGTTCGAGGACATCAACGCAATAGAGGAGGATGCCGATGAAGTACATGATCAGTTGGTTCGAACGCCCACAGGGTTCGCCTGCGGAGTACGAGAATGCGCAGAAGCGGATCCTTGATGTGTTCGGTCAATGGAAAGCGCCCGCAAATTTCAAGATCGAGGTGTTTGTCGTGCGCGTGGGTGAGTGGGGTGGGCACATGTTGGTGGACTGCGACGATCCGGTGGCGGTTCACAAGGTTTGCTCGACGTTCCCTGCATTTGAATTCCAGGCGCGCCCGGTGGTTGCCGTCGAGGACGCAGTCCGGGTCGAACTCGAAGCCATCGCCTGGCGCGATGGACTGAAAGGCAAGTGACATCCGAGAGGATCACATCGCACTCAGCTCGTGTGAACCAGCGACACTATCTGCCTTTTGGCGGTGGCCAGCGTCTTCGCACTTCGGCCGGACCGCGGGCTAACCCTTCGCTCAACCGGACGGCCTACGGCCGCTGGCCGCCGGTTAGCTCGAGCGTTAGATGGCACGCGTTTCCTGTTTAAGGGAGAGCGAGCACTGGTAGGGCGATAGGCCGCTGAGCCCCTGGGTAAAGAAGAAAAGAGCGCCCCCTTAATCCAAAGGTTCACTGCCGGTCCGGGTCGAGATCGGCGATGGAAGCTAACATCAGCTCATCGAGCAAACATTTCGCCTGGTTGAGATACACTTCTAGTCTTGCCATTGCGTCTCTGACTTCAGGTTCGGTTTTGTGCCCTAAGAGGAGATAAAAATGAGATTAGTGGCCATGTTCACTGCCATGCCATCGTGAAGCAGGTGGATCCGTCCGAGTGGTCTTCGCCTCCATGGGAGGCCCGGCTGGTGGAAAAACCCGGACTTGGAAAGGTGCTGGTCGGACGCGGCGCCGTAAACACGAAGGGACCGCAGTCGGCGTTTCTCGCCGCGCTACACGCGTTCAAAGCCGCCGGGCGC
The DNA here is from genome assembly GCA_041477005.1 of Terriglobia bacterium. GTDB lineage: Bacteria > Acidobacteriota > Terriglobia > Bryobacterales > JACQDG01 > JBGOUJ01. Next base: position 8,731 of record JBGOUJ010000215.1, read on the forward strand.
AGATCGAGTACCTATACGAGCTGGCTGCAGTGGGTTGAAACTTGGGACGCGCTGAGCAGCGTATTTGCGAATACCCCGGACTAATCGAGTTGGGTTCTAAAACCTTCCTTGCTCCGGCTGCTGCGCTCGGCCCGCTGGCGCAGCAGCCGGAACACCACCCAGACCAGGCCCGCCAGGATCAAGATCAGCAGCAGCCAGCGCATCACACTGGCCAGCAGAGCGGCGTTGAGCGCCGGCCAGTGGAACTGGAACTTACGCAAACGATCCGCTCGTTCGATCATCCAATGCCAGCCCGTGTGGGCCACCAGCGCCGACAGGATGATGGTTCCCATCCGCTCGGCGACAACAAACTTGAAAAGAGCGTCCAGCAGAGGGACGAGCAGTAACAGGACGAGAAGTTGGCCAAGCTCGACGCCGATGTTGAAGGAGAGCAACGAGGTCAGCAGGTGGGACCCGGCGAACTGCAGCGTCTCGCGGAGGGCGAACGAGAAGCCGAAGCCGTGAACGAGGCCGAATCCGAACGCGATCATCCAGCGGCGGTGGGGAGTGCTCCCGCCGACGATGTTCTCGAGCGCCATGTACACGATGGACATCGCGATCAGCGTTTCGATGAGCGGCGGAAACCAGAGCGGGTCCGGCGCGAGGTTGTAGGCAGACGCCAGCAGCGTGAACGAGTGGGCAATGGTGAACGCCGTGACGACCAGGACCAGGGCGCGGAAGCGGCGAAAGGGGATCACCAGGCAAAACAGAAACAACAGGTGGTCGGCGCCGTCCAGGATGTGGAAGAACCCCAGCTCGACGAACCGGCGGGCTGCCTGATGCCAGCGAGGGTCGAGGGGGACCCGGCCCGGATCGCCGAGGAACTCATAGGCGCGGACCGCGCCGCCGGGCGGCAGGAACCGAAGCACGGTGACTACACGCGCCGCCAGCCGTTCCAGCCCGGGGCGGATCGAAAACGCGGAACGATCGGACTGAATGGGATACTCCAGCAGCACGTCGAACAGCACCTGGTTCCAGAAGACGTTCGCGCTGTCAGCGAGTCTCGGTCCGGTGACGTGCACCAGCGCTTCCTCGAATGACGCGAAGGACCGGTCGGACTCGAGCGACACTTGGGTCGCGAGGATTCGGGGCTGCGGCAAGCGGGTCTCGCCTTCGTAGATTTCAACGAAGTTGGAGATCCACACGGTCGCGGCGTCCGGGAGCAGGGGAGCCAGTTTCCCAATGTCGAGATAGCCCCGTTCCTGTTCCGGGAAATCCAGGTCGCGGATGGCTTTGAGCGGTACGCGAACCAGCAGTTGCAGGCGCCCGCCGGCCGGTTTGACGAAGGCCTGGACGGTGAGGTCGCTGGGGATGTCGTGCGCCGCGGCGCTACCCGCGTGGGCGAGGAACAACGCCAGCAGAAATCGAGACGGGCGAAAGGGGCACAAAACCTGTTCCCTTCTGAGCCGAATCGTGTATCATAGCTTACGCCGAATCAGGAAGGAAGAACCATGCGGACATACTATAAAGGCGCGATCTTTGTGGCGGTCCTTGGCGCCCTCGGGGCCGGCTCCGCCGTGCTCCAAAAAAGGGCGGTGGTCGAGGCCGCCGCCGTCCAGGCTCCACGGTTTGAAGTGGACCCGATGTGGCCGAAGCCGTTGCCGAACCACTGGGTGATCGGCGCCACGATCGGCGTGGCCGCGGATTCGAATGACCACATCTGGATCATTCACCGCGAGGGCTCGCTCGAAGCCAAGGAAAAATACCTGCTGTCGAACCCGCCTGCCTCCGACTGCTGCGCTCCCGCCCCGCCCATCCTCGAGTTCAATGAGGCCGGCGACCTCATCGGGCATTGGGGCGGCCCGGGCCAAGGCTACGACTGGCCGGCGTCGAACCACGGGATCGACGTCGACTACAAGGGCAACGTCTGGATCGGCGGGAACGGCCGCGGCCAGCAGGCGGCCGCCCTTCCCAAGGACGAGAGCAAGATGGGCGCGGGAACGGTCCACGACAGCATGGTCCTGAAGTTCACGCAAAGCGGCAAGTTCCTGATGCAGATCGGCAAGCCCAACAAGAGCAAGGGCAGCAACGACACCGAAAATCTCAAGCTGCCGGCCAAGACGCTGGTCGACCCCAAGACCAATGAGCTCTACGTCGCCGATGGCTACGGGAATCGGCGGGTGATCGTCTACGACGCGGACACCGGCAAGTATAAGCGGCACTGGG
>JBGOUJ010000216.1:0-10845 GCA_041477005.1 Terriglobia bacterium
CTCCGGGTCTTCGACCGTCCACGTCGTCTTCACCCACGATTTCGATCGTGGAAATTCCATCCGGACATGCGAGGCGACGCTGCGGCTGCTGCGCAGACCCTCAGTCGAGGAAAACTCGATCGTCGAGGCGAGCGGACCTTCTTTCGTGACCCGTGCGCCGGTCGGGGCGCCGAACGGGCCGAAGCCGCCGGCGCGGAAGAGGAGATCGTCCTTATAGCGCAGCTCCAGACCTCGGGAGCCGGGCCGGAGATAGTCCCATTGCGGCGTTTTGACCGCCCTCAGGAAGCCGAGCAGATTCTTGGGCGCGATAAACGCGAGCGACCCAGAGTAGGAGACCTGAAGGGAATCCCCGTCCTCTCGCACCTCGTGCGGCCGGTCATCCGGACGCGACAAAAGTTGCAGGGAAGGAGGGGGCCGTTTGTCGGAGACGAGTTTCACCGTGTATTCCCGCTGCTCAAACGGGCCGAGGGTCACATTGAAGTCAATTCCGTTGGCGGTGAACTGGGCGGGCACGGGCTTGTCGCCTTCCAGCAACTGAAGCTGCACCAGGGCTGGAATGTGAAGCGGAGGCAGGGGCGCGGTGACAGGGTAGCCGAAGCGGCGAACGCCGGCGGTCTCGGTCACGCGTAGCCGCTGGGCAACCGCTGGAAAAGCCGGCAGCAGGACGAGTGCCAGGGTAAGGCTTGCCGGAGCCATCAAGCAGAGACGCCTAGTAGGCGCCTCTGCTCGACGTCTTCCGCCCGGTTCGATTCTTACGGTCGAGGCTCGGATCGCGGGTTTCTGAGCCGGGGCGCCGCGTGGGCCCGCGGGGGAGCGGCTGACGTGAGATATGCCACTCACAACAGTTCCAGCACCACGACCGTGTCGAGCGGGGTGCGCCGCGATGACTCGACCTTGAGAATCACGCCCAGGTTGTTCTCGTTGTATTCGACTTTCGATCCATCCGGAAGGCTTGCTTTCGCGATCTTGCCGGGCAGCTTGGGCAGCGCGAGGACGTCGTCCTCTGCATCCAGCAAGTGCACGTAAACTTTCTTGCCTTTCTGCGTGGTCACGCCCCAGGCGCGCGGCGCGACCGGTCCCTGGCGCGTGCCGTAGATGCTTTCGCCGTTTGTCTGCAACCAGGCTCCGACCTGGCGCAGGCGCTCGACGAACTCGGGCTGGATCGTGCCGTCAGGGCGCGGGCCGATGTTGAGCAGGAAGTTGGCGTTGTGGCCGGCGGCGCGGACCAGGTAGTGCACCAGCTCGCGGGTGCTTTTGTACTGCTGGTCGTGCTGGTTGTAGCCCCAGGCCTTGTTGATGGTCTCGCAGGTTTCGAGCGGCAGCGCGCCGATCTTGGAATCCTTGTTGAACTCGGCGGTCTTGCCGCCCGGCAGGTCCTTTTCGAACATCTGGAAATCTTCGCCGTCGAAGGGCAGGCGGTGGTGGTTGCTGCCGATCAGGGCCGCCGGCTGCAGGCTGTGGATGAGGGTGTAGGTCTTCTCCAGACGCCAATCGGCATCGGGCTTGTCCCACCAGCCATCGAACCAGATGCCGCCGATCTCGCCGTAGTTGGTGAGCAGCTCGCGGAGCTGGCCGTCCATGAAGTCGAGATACCGATACGAATCGCCCGAGTCCGGCCGGCCGCTGTTGTGGCCGGTACGGCCGCGCGGATAGTAGTCCGGATGATGCCAGTCGAGCTGCGAGTGGTAGAAGAACAGCTTGATGCCCTGCTTGTGGCACTCGCCGGCGAGCATTTTGAGGACGTCCTTTTTGTAAGGCGTCCGGTCGACGATGTCCCAGTCGGTGAGCTTCGAGTCGAACATGGCGAAGCCGTCATGGTGCTTGCTGGTGATGGTGATGTAGCGCATGCCGGCGGCCTTGGCCAGGGCGACCCACTCGGCCGCGTCGAACTTCACGGGGTTGAACTGGGGGGGCAGCTTCTCGTATTCGGCCACCGTCATCTTCTGGTTGTTCATGACCCATTCGCCCTCGCCCAGAACGCTGTAAACGCCCCAATGAATGAAGAGTCCGAATCGGGCGTCCTGAAACCACTCGTGGGCGGCCCGATTGGCGGACGTGGGCCGGTACTCGGCGCGGACCTGGAAAGCCAAAAACAGGCCCGCCAGAAGGATCCAAAACCGTGTCATCATCGTAATCCTCGATGGGGAATGACGAGCATAGCAGAGGTTGCAGTGGGTCGCAAAATCTGCCTATAATTACGCTAAGGAGCACTGTGCGCATGAGGCTGACGGGGATGCTTCTGAGCTTGGCAGTCGGCGTTGCCGCGATGGCCGCCACGGATACGCCGCGAGTTACCTTCAGCAAGGATGTCGCCCCGATTTTGCAGAAGAATTGCCAGGGATGCCACCGGCCCGGCGAACCGGCGCCGATGTCGCTGCTGACCTACCAGCAGGCGCGGCCCTGGGCCAAGGCCATCCGCGAGGCGGTGCTGCTGAAGCGCATGCCCCCGTGGTTCGCCGATCCGCACCACGGCAAGTTCACCAACGACCGCTCGCTCTCGCAAACCGAAATCGACACCCTGGTGGCCTGGGCCGATAGCGGCGCCCGGGAAGGCGACCCGAAAGATCTTCCTCCGCCGCGCCAATTCATCGAGGGCTGGAATATCGGCGTGCCGGCCGCGGTGATTGAGATGCCGAACGAGTTCCAGGTTCCGGCCACGGGGACTATTGAGTATCAATATATAGTAGTGTCCACCGGCTTCACCGAAGACAAGTGGGTGCGCATGGCCGAAATTCGGCCCGGCAACCGCGCCCTGGTCCACCACGTGATTGCCTTCGTCCGCGAGCCCGGCTCCAAGTGGATGCGAGAGGCCCAACCGGGCATTCCGTTCGTTCCCAAGAAGCGGCCGGAGCGGCGGCCGGGGCAGCCGGCGCAGCAGGTCGGCAGCGAGGGCAGCGGGGAGTTCCTGGTCGGCTTCGCCCCGGGCACGGTGCCCGAGGTGCTGAAACCCGGCCAAGCCAAGCTGATCAAAGCCGGCTCCGACATTGTCTTTCAGATGCACTACACGGCCAATGGCAAGGCGGGCGTCGACAAGACGAGGGTCGGCTTGATCTTCGCCGACGAGCCGCCGAAAGAGCGGGTAATGACGGCCGCCGCCCAGAACCGAAAATTCGTGATCCCGGCCGGCGACCCGAACTACCAGGTGAACGCCGAGATCACTTTCCAGGACACGGCGACGCTGACCGCTTTTCTGCCCCACATGCACCTGCGCGGAAAGGATTTCGAGTACCGCATCGTTTACCCCGATGGGCGTTCCGAAGTCCTGCTGAGCGTCCCCAAGTACAGCTTCAACTGGCAGCTCTCTTACTACCTGGAAAAGCCCCTGGTGCTGACCAAGGGCACGCGCATCGAGTGCACGGCGCACTTCGACAACTCCGCCAACAACCCGAACAACCCGAATGCCAGCGAGGCAGTCCGCTGGGGGGATCAGAGCTGGGAAGAAATGATGATCGGTTTCTTCGATCTGGCCCTTGGCCCCGGGGTGAAAGCGGAAGACGTGTTCCGCGAAGAGAAGAAGCCTGCAACAGCTCGCAGCGACTGAGGGGAGAGCCCAGCATGTTCCGTAAAATCTTTGCACTGTCGGCGGCTTTGAGCCTGCCGGCGCTGGCTGCCGGCGTTCCCAGGGAAGTCACCTTTCACAAAGATGTCGTGCCCATCCTGCAAAAGCGCTGTCAGGGATGTCATCGTCCGGGCGAGATCGGGCCGATGTCGTTTCTGGGTTACCAGGAGACGCGGCCCTGGGCCAAGGCGATCCGCGAGGCGGTGCTGCTCAAGAAAATGCCACCGTGGTTTGCCGACCCGGCGCACGGCAAGTTTGAGAACGATCGCTCGCTGGCGCCCGCCGAAATCGAGACCCTGGCGGCCTGGGCGGATGGCGGCGCCCGCGAAGGAGACCCCAAGGACGCCCCGAAGCCGCTCGAGTTCGTTGACGGCTGGACGATTGGCAAACCCGATGCGGTCATCGAGATGCCGAACGAGTTTCGGGTGCCGGCTTCCGGAACCGTCGATTACCAATGGGTCATGGTTCCGACAGGGTTCACGGAAGACCAGTGGGTGGAGAGGATCGAAGTTCGCCCCAGCAACCGGGCGGTGGTTCACCACGTGGTACTTTTCGCCCGCGAGCCGGGCTCGCCGTATCTGAAGCGGCTGCAGGCGGGCGTCTTCTTCCCGACGCCGGACAGCAGCAAGAACAAACGCAAAGAGGACACCGGCGCCGGTTTCTTCTGGACCGCGCCGGGGACCGAGATTGTGTCCGTTTACGTGCCCGGCGGGGTGGCGTACCAGTTAAAGCCCGGCCAAGCGCGGCTGATCAAAGCCGGCTCCGACCTGCTTTTCGAGGTGCACTACACGGCCAACGGAAAAGCCGGCGTGGACCGCATGCGGGTGGGGATGGTCTTCGCCAAAGAGCCGCCGAAGCAGCGCGTGAAGAACATGCTCATCTTGAACACCAATCTGAGGATTCCGCCCGGCGCAGCGGATCACGCGGTGCACGCCCGCGTCACGCTGGGGGAGGGGGCCGAGGTCCTTTCCCTGTTTCCGCACATGCACTTCCGGGGCAAAGCCTTCGAGTATCGCGCGGTGTACCCGACGGGCGAGTCGGAGGTGCTGCTGGACGTGCCGAAGTACAACTTTAACTGGCAGCTCACCTACTACCTGGACAAGGCTCGGCCGCTCCCCAAGGGAACGCAGCTCGAGTGCATCGCCCGGTATGACAATTCGCCGAACAACCCCGCTAACCCGGATCCGAGCGCCGAAGTGATCTGGGGCGACCAGACCTGGGAAGAGATGCTCGCTGGTTTTCTGGATGTGGCATTTGACGTCGGGATGGACCCGAGCAAGCTCATCGTTGGACCCAGGGGGACGGTGCGCGGCGGCGATTGACGTGATTCGCCGGGCTTTGCTGGTTGTTCTGGCGGTGGGCGTCTGCGGCGCGCACGACCCCATCACCACGAAACTCACCTGGACGCAGGAGATTTCCCGCATCGTCTACAAGCGCTGCGCCTCGTGCCACCACGAGGGCGGGCGGACCCCCATGTCGCTGCTCACTTACGACGACGCCCGGCCGTGGGCCAAGGCCATCCGGGACGAGGTGCTCGCCCGGCGCATGCCGCCGTGGGCCCCGGTGAAGGGCTTCGGCGACTTCCGCAACGATGCCAGCCTGTCGGAGCCGGAGATCGAGTTCCTGGTCGATTGGGTGGAGGGCGGCGCGCCGAAGGGGGATGATGTTTACCTGCCCCCGGCGCCGAGCGTGGCGGGGAAGAGCGAGACGCCGCCGGCGGCGGAGCGGCGTCCGTTGGCGGGCGTAACGACGCTCAGCCGGGACGTGACAGCCGTTGGAATCGAGCCCCGCGGTGTCGTTCAGGTTACGGCCGAGCGGCCCGACGGCGGCATCGAGCCGCTGATCTGGGTGCGGCGCTACAAGCCGGAGGAGCAGCCCAAAGCTTATTATTTCCGCGAGGCGGTCAAGCTGCCGAAGGGTTCGCGGGTCCGGGTCGTGGGCGGGTCAGTGGCGCTGCTTCTGGCAAGGCCCTAGATACGTTCCCCATCTGGCTTATCACGCTCATGACAAAGCTCATTGGGGGCCTGCAACGGCGGTTGAAGCTCTGGGGCTAGTGGTCGGATAGGTTCTGCAGGACCCTTTTCCACGCCAGCCGATGTCTGGTATCCGAGTACGTGTCAAGCTGCGTTCCGACAAGGACCAAGAACTCCTGGCTGCAGCCTCCCCAGCTAGCGCCAGAACCGGTCTCGCAAGTTCGATCAGGTTGAAAACGTGGAGGTTCTGTCCAGCCGCAAACTCTCTGGCCACCCGCTCCGGAACACCTTCCGCTTGCTTGGTCGTCCTGGCTGATACGAAGAAGACTTCCTTGATTCCCTTCCCGCGAGTCGTTCCCAGCTTCTCTTCCACATCGGAGATCGTAACGGCTCTATCCTTCACCTCAACGGCAACAGCGACTTTTCCTTGGCTGTCCGAACACTCGATGTCTGCCGCTTGCCCTAGCGCCTCATCGGAGGCGGTGATCCTTCCGCGCGTGACTCGGGCGAAAATTTTGAAGTACCTTCCAACGATCTCGAACAGGGCCGCCGCAAGCGCAAGGGGCCTGTCGCCGCCCGACGGTTCCCGGATGAACTCTTCAATGGCATTAACAACCTGAGCGAGGCTGACACGTAGCGGAACGTCGTACCTGATAACTGTGCTTCCGAGCTTACGGTAGATTTCAAGCAGCACTTGCCGGAACACGGTCTCGGTGAACTCTTCATCATCGGCTTCTTCCACAGAATCCACCACATCGCACAGCTTGTCCCACATCCCAGGATCGCTCTTGCTGCCCCGGTCGTCCTTAATCAGAAGCGGCACGCGGACGGGGTTGTTCACGTAAGGATCAGGCGAACGCCCTAACGCCCCATCAAGCTGTGCTCTGTCGAACGGAACGATCGTCTTCCGGCAGACCGTCCGGGCGTCGAACGAGCCTTCCACTTCCGCCCGTTCCTGAAGGGAGCAGGCGTTCAGCTTCGGGCTCGTGATCTTCGAGACAAGCTGGGTGATAAGGACGTAGTGGTATGTCTTATTGGCGGAATCCGCCAAAGAAGCCCGGATCGCTTCGATGAGGTGAGGATCGGTCAGGTAGTCTGAGGTGTCGCCGCTTTCAGCCCTCTGCCGGACCTCCGCCCAGTGCCGGTCCAGAGTGACCTTGCATTTGGCAGCAAGGACTTCTTCCGGCTTGGCCTTGCCCTTCCTGGTCGCCACAACCAGTAGTATGGCTAGCTACATAGCGACTTCGCCACCGTTCAGTAGTTCATCCACAGTGCTTCCTGTCGGATTTTCTTGATGGAATGACAATGTTTGGCGGGAGCGTCGTACCGCTTCCAGCCCTTGTAAAAGGTGTCCATCAGCTCACACCGATAGCCGGATACTGCAGCCATACCTTTGCATCGAGCAAGCCCTCTGGCCAAGCTCTGGTGTTCGGAGTCGTTCATTTCGAACGCATATGCCTTGCTATCGCCACGAGTCGAGTGGACATAAGGTGGATCGCAGTAGAACAGAGTCTTCGGTGCGTCGTACAGCGTGATGACTTCTTCGGCAGGACGGTTCTCAAACTGGACTCTCAGCAAACGGAGCGCGATCTCGGGGAGTTGATCAACGCTACCCAACCACCGTGAGACCGCGCCAGCCATTCCGGCGCGGCTGGTGTCCTTACAGTTTGCCCATCTTCCAAGCGAAGCGGTCTGGGCGAGTCCCGTCCGCGCCTGCCTTGCCCTCACGTAGAATCGTCTTGCTCGTTCTACATCCGAGGCGCCGTCTCCATTATGTGATACAGCTATGGCGAGTTCCTCGCGAGAAAACGGAGTCAGACCAATGGCCCGAACGAGATCCTCTGGTTTGTCCCGAAGAACACGGAAAAAGTTCGCGACCTCACCGTCAATATCGTTGTACGTCTCCACTGGGGAAGGTTCTCGGTTCAAGAGTACTGCGGCTGATCCGGCAAACGGTTCACAGTAGTGATGGCAGTCAGGCAAGAGGGGAAGAAGCCAACTGAGATGGCTGAACTTGCCACCATACCAGCCGAAGGCAATCAGTTTGCGGAAGCCGCGGTTCACTGCGTTGACCCCGGGCCAGTCAAATGCGGCCTGCTTCCTTACGTAGATGGGCGACGGCGCTCTTAGTCTCGGCATTTCGTTTGAGAGACGGAGACCTGCGTGCTCCGCCTGCCTATTTCCGACTCGTCGTGCATGTGCGTCGCGTGCGCCAGCAAATTCACACACCACCCCTCAGCCGATCTTGGGCCGAAACAAATCCTGACGTTCACGTTTTGGACCAATGTAACATGGGGATCAAAGGTCTGCAAACCTACGTAGGTGGCAACGGACCTCGCAGTGTCCGATCTTATCGGTCGTCCACTAAACGGTCAAACGAAAAGAGGATCGGCCCGGGCCTTTTCCACAGGATTGCTTGGCTTCTTTTCAGCGGTTTGCGAGAGGCGCCTGTAGCAAAGCTGTGAATAAACCGTGAACGGGTTCGTATGATCCATCGGCGGTTTCGGCGCGAAACGTGAACTGCCAACAGTGCGAAAGGAGGGATCGCCACCGTTCGGGCAGCCCATCCGGATCAGACTTCCGGGTAAAACTCGAAGAAAGCATCGAGCGACTGGAGCAGTTGGCGGCGGATGTCCGCCTCGCTCGATCCCTCGATCAAGTGCATCGTGATGTTTGCCTTACGGTCGCCTTTCAGCGCGATCTGGGCCGGGCCGACCGACTCGATCTCCTCGGCCGGCAGCATCCGCAGTCCATATACCAGCGCAAGCTTTGCCATGGGGCGGGATCTCCTTTCGCCGCTTACTTCAGTTCCGTCACCGGCACGGTGAACACCAGGGTGTTCACCTTCCCCTGCCGCTGGAATTGCACCCAGATCCGATAGAGGGCCTGGCGCGGGAAGATGATGTTGAATTGGACCTGCGGGCCGCCGTCGGCGATCGCCGGGTGGGTGTGGATCAGGTCGATCAGGTCATCGCTCGCGGCCAGCAGGTGACCCCAGACGCCGAGGTACGGCTCGAGTCCCTCGGCCGGCTTGATGTGAAAGAACAGCAAGGTTTTCTTGCCGGCAATGGGCTGCGGGGGCTCGGTAGTGAGCTCGACTTCCATGTTTTCGCCGCGCTTGAGGCTCAGATCGGGGGCTAATCTCGGCTTCGGGCCGTCGCCCGGGGCGATCAGGGTCTTCGGGATCAACTGCGGGGCGCCGCCTTCGGGGTAGAAGTCGCACAGCATCCGGTAGGGCCCGGGTTTAGGGAGCTCGATCGTCAATCGAAAGACTGAGTCGGCCCCGAGCACCGGGTGCTCGTGGCCGAAATACTCCAGATCCCGGCTGATCACGAAAAGGTGGAACAGCTTCTCGTGGATCACGCGATAGTTCCGGACCAGCTCACCCTTCCTGGGGTCGCGGATCTCGAACTGCAGCTCGACTTTCTGGCCGGGCCGAAAACCCGGGGGCTTCACCCGCAGCTTCACCGGGTATTCGGTCTGATCGGGGATCCCCGGGACCAACTCCATCCCGCACTTCGAGCACCGGCCCGGCGATTTGGACCGGATGTCGGGGTCCATGGGGCAAGCCCACTCGACGGGAGCGGGGGCGGGCTCGGGTCCTTGGGCCTGGAGAGGGAAGAGCAGCAGAAGGATGCACCCGGCCTTAGCGGCTCGGGCTGAACATCTCGGAAAGCGGGAGTGCAATCTCCGGATCATTCGTTCGCAGGACGCCGTCTTTCGCTTCGTGGCTGCCCTCGGAAGTGTGAACGTAGCCGCGGCGCGTCCGCGGGTTAACCACCCAGACGTATTTGACGCCGAAGGCCAGATAGTCGTCGATCTTCTCCTGGAGGTCGTCGGCACGATCGTCCCGGGAAAGAACCTCGACAACAAGGAAAGGCGCCGACGTAATGATTCTGCCCTCGGGTTCAGAACCCAATACCAGGGTGACATCAGGAACGCGAAACCTGGTGGCCTTCGCTTGCACTCGAACCTCGACCGCGGACCAGAATTTCCCGTAGTGGCTGCCCAGATATCTCACGATCCTGGTCTGCAAACCAGCGTGATCAATTTCTCCCAAGTTTCTCTCCACAATTCTGCCGTCGACGTACTCCCGGTCGCCGTCCTGGAAGCTCGTGTTGAGGTATTCGTCGACCGAAACGAACGTGGTGGTGCTCATGCCAGCAATCCTGGAATCTTCTTTCCGCCGTTGACAACCTTCACCGGCCGGCCGATGGGACTCTGGAATTCCCGGGTGGCGTCGACACCGAGGATCGCGTAGATGGTGAGGAGAAGGTCTTCGGGCTCGACCGGAAGATCGGTGATCTCGGTCGCGGTCTTGTCGGTCGCGCCGAGCACGCGTCCGCCGGGAATGCCGGCGCCGGCGAGCACGATCGACCAGGCTTTCGAGTGATGGTCGCGGCCGGCGGCGTCGTTGACCTTGGGCGTTCGCCCGAACTCGCCCATGCCGATCACCAGCGTCGTATCGAGCATCCCGCGCTGGTGGAGGTCTTCGAGCAGCGCGGCGAACGCGCGATCGAACTCCGGCAGCAGGAGCTTCTTCATGGTGTTGAAGTTGTCGCCGTGAGTGTCGTAGTTCAGCCAGCCTTTGGCTACGGTGACGAAGCGCACGCCGGTCTCGACCAGCCGGCGGGCGAGCAAACATCCCTGGCCAACCGGCGTCCGGCCGTAGCGTTCACGTAAGGCCGGCGGCTCCGCTTCCACGTCGAAAGCCTTCTTGGCGGCCGGCGAGCTCAGCAGCTCGTGGGCGCGCTGGTAGAAGGAGTCCATGGCGGCGAAGTCGCTGCTCGATTCGATAGCTTTGAACTTGGCGTCCATCTGCTTCAGCAGCCAGTTGCGATTGCCGACCCGCGCCCAATCGACGTCGGCGGGCAGGGTCAGATCGCGGGCCTTGTAAGCGGTGACGTTGGGATCGCCGGCGATGAACGGGTTGTAAGCGCCGCCGAGGAAGCCGGCGCCGTAAGAGGGAAACGTGTTGGGGACGGCCACGTAAGGCGGCAGGCCGTTCTTCGGGCCGAGCTGCTTGGAGACCACCGCGCCCATGCTCGGGAACTCCAGGGTCGGCAGCGGCAGGTATCCGGTCAGCAGATAATTGATCGCCCGCTCGTGATTATTCTCCTTCGAGTGCATGGAGCGGAGGATCGTATACTTGTCCGCCTGCTTCGCGGTAAACGGCAGGTGCTCGCAAATCCGGATGCCGGCAACGTTGGTCGGAATCGGCTGGAACTCGCCGCGATATTCGCGCGGCGCGTCGGGCTTCATGTCGAAGGTGTCCTGATGGCCGCAGCCGCCGCTTTGCCACACCAGGATGCA
>JBGOUJ010000217.1:0-10835 GCA_041477005.1 Terriglobia bacterium
CAACCTGGACGAGCTGCGCCCCATCGAAGCCCTGACCCTGCTGGCCGAGCTCAAAAAGTCAGTGACGAGTGACCAGTGAGGAAACAGCCGTCAGCTATCAGCTATCAGCTTTCAGCACCCCGGGAGGCTTCGGTTGCTGAAAGCTGACGGCTGAAAGCTGACGGCTGCTCTTATGAGCCACGAGCCACAAGTCCGCCCCCTCGTCACTCGTCACCCGTCACTCGTCGCCGGTATCATGAGCGGCACCTCGGCGGATGGCATCGATGTCGCGCTGGTCGAAATCCGCGGCGCCGGCTTCCGGATCCGCGTCCGCCCCCTCGCGCACTACACGTTCCCCTATCCTCCGCGCGTGCGCGAGGCCGTGCTGGCGGCGAGCGATGCCGTTGTCTCGACGGCCCAAATCGCCAATTTGAATTTCCTGCTGGGCGAACTGTTTGCCGAGGCTGTGCAGCGCGCCTGCCGCCTGGCGCAAGTCCCGATTCAAAGGCTCGACCTGATCGGCTCCCACGGCCAGACCATTTACCACCAGGGCCGGCCTCGCCGGCTGCTTGGCCGCCAGATTGCCTCCACGCTGCAGATCGGCGAGCCGGCGCTGATCGCCGCGCGCACCGGGGTAAACGTCGTGGCCGACTTCCGCCCCGCCGACATCGCCGCCGGCGGCCAGGGGGCGCCGCTGGTGCCTTACGTCGATTACCTGCTCTACCGCAGCCCGCGCGTCTCCCGCGTGGCGCTGAACATCGGCGGCATCGCCAACGTGACCGTCATCCCGGCCGGGGCGACGCCCCAGCAGGTGATTGCGTTTGATACCGGCCCGGGCAACATGATTCTCGACGCGCTGGCCGCGCATTTCTCCGGCGGCCGGCAAAGATACGACCGCAACGGCCGCCTGGCTGCGCGGGGCCGGGTCGACCGCAAACTGCTCGACAAACTCCTCCGCGATCCCTACTTGCGCCGCTCGCCTCCGAAAAGTGCGGGAAGAGAACAATACGGGGCTGCGTTTGTCCATGGTCTGCTCGGCGCGAGCCTGGCGCCCCAGGACCTGATGGCCACCGTAACCGCCTTCACCGCCGCGTCCATCGCCGCCGGCCTGCGGCGCTTCGCCGGTGGGAGCTTCGCCCGCCGGAACAAAGGGCGCCCTTCTGTAGAGCTGATCGTCTCCGGCGGCGGGTTGCGCAATCCGCGGCTCATGGCTCACCTGGCCGCTTTCCTGCCGGAAGCCCGGATCCGCGCTTCGAGCGACTTCGGCATCGACAGCGACGCCAAGGAAGCGGTTGCCTTCGCCGTTCTTGCCTATGAGACCTATCACCGCCGCCCCGCGAACTTGCCTTCCGCTACCGGCGCCCGCCGCCCGCAGATCCTCGGAAAATTGGTTTTCGCCGCCCCTTCAGCTTGAAGGAACGGGCTTTCTACGCCGATAAGGAACAACAGCCCTGCTGGGCCGCAAAAAATGTGGAGGCGTCTTTTTCGTGTCTCTTGTGCTCCAAGTTTCACCGATCTAGCCTTTGCCAAACGGTCTTCAAACGGCGTTTCGAATTGGGGCGTGGTGGCTCTGCCTGCCGGCGGTGGTTGTCTTGCTGGTGGCGGTCTGGCGTCTGTGGCGCCGGCGCCTGGCGCTCTTGCTCGAGCGCCAGCACCGGCTCGAGCAGGAGCGAAATCGAGCCGAGGAGCAAACGCGGGCCATGGAGCGATTACTCGTCGAGGCACGGCAGGCCACCCGGCTAAAGACCGAGTTCCTGGCCAACATGAGCCACGAGATTCGCACGCCCATGAACGGCATCCTCGGCATGATGTCGCTGGCCCTCACCACCGAGCTGACCGGCGAGCAGCGCGATTACCTGGAGACCTCGAAGCGCTCGGCCGAGGCCCTGCTCGCTTTGCTCAACGACATCCTCGACATCTCCAAGATCGAGGCCGACCGCCTGGAGCTCGACCCGGTCGACTTCTCGCTCCGCCGATGCCTGGACGAGGCGCTCCAGGTCCTGAGCTTGCGGGCGCGGCAGAAGCGGCTGGATCTGCTATGCCAGCCGCAGCCGGAGGCGCCCGATGCGCTGGTGGGCGACCCGGTTCGACTGCGACAGGTGGTGGTCAATCTGGTGGGAAACGCCCTCAAATTCACCGACGGCGGGCAGATCGCGGTCGGGGTGAACGTCGAATCGCAGAACGGCCGGCAAGTCACGCTGCATTTCTCGGTGGCCGACACGGGCATCGGCATCCCGGCGGAAAAGCACAAGGTGATCTTCGAGGCCTTCCGGCAGGCCGACGGCTCCATGACGCGGAAGTACGGCGGCACCGGGCTTGGCCTGGCCATCTGTTCCAAGCTGGTGGGGTTGATGGGAGGGCGCATCTGGCTGGAGAGCCAGGTGGGGCAGGGAAGCGTCTTTCACTTCACCGCTTCGTTTGGCCTGTCGAAACGCCCCGGCGAGGTCACGCCGGCCCATCCGGCGAGAGAAGCGGAAGCGCAGACCCGCCCGCTTCGCATTCTGGTGGCCGAGGACAATGCTGTGAACCAGAAGGTCGCCGTGCGGATGCTCGAGAGGCTGGGTCATCAGGTTGCCGTCGCCGGCAACGGCCTGGAAGCGCTGGCGGCTCTCGATCGCCAGCCGTTCGATCTGATCCTGATGGACGTGCAGATGCCGGAGATGGACGGCGTCGAAACGACGGCGGTGATTCGCCGGCAGGAGCGAGCCACCGGCGCTCACATGCCCATTCTGGCCCTGACGGCGCACGCCATGAAGGGAGACCGCGAAAAGTTTCTCCAGGCCGGCATGGACGGCTATGTGTCCAAACCGATTTCCCTGGAGGAGCTGATCGTCGCGATTGAGGCGCTGGAGGCTTCCCGGCCGCCCGCGCCCGCTTGAGACGGGAAAGAAATGCCGAGCGGCGGAAAAAATTCGTGGGCGGGTTGGAGCCGCAAGGCCCTCTGGGCGGCGGCGCTTGCTCTGCCCGCCCTGCTCGCCGCGCAGCGCCATAGCTTCCACTACTACGCGCACGAGGAGGGATTGACGGGCAACGTGGTGCAGTGCCTGCTGCAGGACCGCACCGGTTTCCTGTGGGTGGGCACCATCAACGGGCTGTTTCGCTACGACGGCGTTCGCTTTCGCGGCTTTGGGGCAGCCGATGGATTGCCCAGCAACCGGATCGAGTCGTTGCACGAGGCGCCGGACGGCGCCCTATGGGTCGGCACGCGTTTCGGTCCCGCGCGGCGGCAGGGGGACCGCTTCGAGCCGGCGGGCCTCCCAAACGGGGCCAACATCGTCGGCCAATCCAGCATCGCCTCCGACGCTCAAGGAAGACTCTACGTGGGCGCCAACCGGGGGCTTTTCCTCGCGCAGTCCCGCGAGCGCCCGATGGATTGGCGCCGCGTGGGCCCCCAGGCTGCGGTGTATGGCGTCCATGTCGATCCGCGAGGGGTCGTGTGGTTCGGATGCGATCGCAGCCTGTGCCGGCTCGAGGATGACAAAGTCTCCATGCTGGGGCCCGGGAACGGACTTCCTCCCGAGCGATGGGACGCGATTCTGACCGACGCGGCGGGCCAGTTGTGGGTCCGCAGCGCGCGCCGATTGCTGGCGCTGCCGAAGGGATCGAGCCGCTTCGAGCCGCGCGACCAGGGCCTTCCTCCATCCAGCCGCTTCGGTTCTCTTTCTCTCGATCGCGCCGGCCGCCTCTTCGTTGCTACCGAGACGGGGCTGGCGCGCCGGGCGGGCCAAGGATGGGAGCGGATCGGCGTGGAGCAGGGCCTGCCGACCAGTGCTACCTGCTGCGTGATCGAGGACCGGGAAGGCTCGATGTGGGTCGCCTTCTCGGGTTCCGGCGTGGCCCGCTGGGCCGGCTATAACCAGTGGGCAAGCTGGACGGCGGCCGAGGGCTTGCGAGGAAGCCGCGTGAAGGCCATCGATCGGGACGGCGCCGGCAACCTCTGGGTTGGAACCGAGCAGGGCCTTCACCGGCTCGCCGCCGACCGCAGAAGCTGGCGGCACTGGAGCCGGAAAGAGGGCCTGGCCGGCGACACCGTGCGGGCGGTCAAGGTTGGGCCGGATGGGACGGTCTGGGCCGGCAGCTCCCCCGGCGGCCTTTCCCGGCTCGACCCCGCCACGGGGAATATCCGGCGTTACGGACCGCGGGAAGGAATTGATGAGGAGCGTATCGAGTCGTTCTATCTCGATCCGGAGAACCGGCTGTGGGTCACAACCAAGGGGGCGCTGTATCGAAGCAAAGAACCGTTGACGGGCCAGCCGGAGGCTTCCCCTGCCGTGCGCTTCGAGCGGCAAAACCCGGCGCTTAGCGACCCGCAGGAAGTCTTTTCACATTGCTTGGTCGCCCGCGGTGGGGTCCTGTGGTTGGCCGGAAGCCGCGGATTGCTGCGGAAGAACGGGGCGCAATGGACCCGCTTCACCGAGCGCGACGGACTCGAGAGCAACCAGGTCGACATGGTGGCCGAGGCGCCGGACGGCGCTCTCTGGATCAGCTACAGCAGCGCCCTCGGCGTCTCGCGGTTGACCTTCCGGCCCGAGGGGTTGCGGATCGAGCATTTTCGCGTGGGAAAAGGCCTTGGCTCCGACGACATCGCTTTCCTCCAGTTCGATGGCCGGGGCTGGCTCTGGGTGGGCTCCGATAACGGCTTGGACGTCTTCGACGCCCGCGAGTGGCGTCATCACGCCCGCGCCGACGGGCTGCTGTGGGATGAGTGCATGTTCCGGGCTTTTCTGGCCGATCCGGATGGCAGCGTCTGGATCGGCACCGGGCAAGGCCTGTCGCGGTTTCATCCCCTCGGCGTCCGGCAGCCGGATTCTCCCTCTCCGGCCGTCCTGACCGCGATTCAATTGGGCGGCCGGGAGCGGGATCCGGGCGCGACCGGGAGCGCCTCTTACCACGACCGTTCGTTGCTGGTCGACTACTCCGCCTTGACCTTCGCGCAAAGCGACGTGCGGTTTCGCTATCGGCTGCGGGGATTCGAGGAGGACTGGGTAGAGACCGGCCATAGACAGGTTCGCTACCCCAGCCTGCCGCCGGGCCAGTACACCTTCGAGGTGATGGCTCGCAGCCCGCAGGGAAGCTGGAGCGAGCAGCCGGCGCGCTTCTCCTTTCGGATTCTGCCGCCCTGGTGGGAAGGCTGGTGGTTCCAGGGTCCTGCTTTCCTGGGAATTTTTCTGGTCGGCCGCTGGCTGTTGCGCTGGCGCATGCTGCGGTTGATCGAGATGCACCGTCAGCTTGAGGCAGTGGTCGCCGAGCGGACCCGCGAATTGCGCGAGGAGAAGGCCCGCACCGAGGAAGCAAGCCGGTTGAAGGGCGAGTTCCTGGCCAACATGAGCCACGAGATCCGTACGCCGATGAACGGCGTTCTGGGCATGACGTCGCTGGCGCTGACCACGGCGCTCAGCGGCGAGCAGCGGGAGTATCTGGAAACGGCGAAAACATCGGCCGAGTCGCTGCTGGTGCTGCTCAATGACATTCTGGATTTCTCCAAGATCGAGGCCGGGCGGCTGGAGCTCGATCCGATCGATTTTTCGCTGCGGCAGTGCCTGCAGGGCGCGGTAAGGACATTGGCGCTGCGAGCCGAGCAGAAGGGTGTTGCGCTCGCGTATGAAATCGAGCCGGGCGTGCCGGAGCACCTGGTGGGGGATCCGCACCGCCTGCGCCAGGTGCTGCTGAACCTGATCGGCAATGCCCTCAAGTTTACCGAACGGGGGGGCGTCGAGATCCGGGTGAAGCCGGAGTGGAAGACCGGGACGGAAGTGCAGTTGCGCTTTTCGGTCAGCGACTCAGGGATCGGGATTCCGGCGGCGCAGCAGAAGGTCATCTTCGAGGCCTTCCGCCAGGCCGACGGCTCGACCACGCGAAAATATGGAGGCACGGGCCTGGGTCTCGCGATCTGCGCCAAGCTGGCCGGTCTGATGGGCGGCCGGATCTGGGTGGAGAGCGAACCCGGACGCGGCAGCACGTTTCACTTCACGGCGCACTTCACCCCGGCGGCGGCGCCGAGCGCCGCGCCCGCCGAGCTGCCGGCCGCGAGCCGGGCGCCGGTCGCCGGGCTCCGCATTCTGCTGGCGGAGGACAACCTGGTGAACCAGAAGGTGGCCGTGGGGCTGCTCGAGAAAATGGGACACCGTGTTACCGTCGCCGCCAACGGGAAAGAGGCCCTGGGCCGGTTCGAGGAGCAGCCCTTCGACTTGATCCTGATGGACGTGCAGATGCCCGAGATGGATGGCTTGGAGGCGACCGCAGCCATCCGGGAGCGCGAAAGGTCCGCGGGGCTTCACGTGCCGATTGTGGCCATGACCGCCCACACCATGAAGGGGGACCGGGAGAAATGTCTGGACGCCGGCATGGACGGCTATCTCGCCAAGCCGATCCGTTCGAGCGATCTGGTCGAAGAGATCGGGCGCGTCATCGGCGCGCTCGAATCGGTGGGGTAACAGTCCGGCTTGCCCGCCCGCCTCACGGCGTGCCAGGGGTCCCCCAGGAGGAATCGCGCGCTACGCAGCGCTTGGGCTTACCGCCCTTCGCTTGACGGCGGTACGACGCCCTTCAGGCGCATGTAGACCGCCATGTAGCCATACTCTTCGTTAGAGTGGGTGGTAACCCCGACGAGTGCGCCCAACTTCGACCGCTGGCCGCGGCCCGCCTTGACCATTTCAGCGGCGTTCGCGTCGGTCAGCGAGTCAAAGGCGCTGTCGCAGTCGGCGAACGACTCCTTGAGCGCAGCCACCAAATCGGCTTTCGACGTTTTGGACCCCGCGTTTGCCGGCTTCTGCTCCCCTTTGACCCCAGCACAGGTGCGGGTTTGGGCGTCGGCGACATGACCTACGAGCTGGCCGAAAGTCCGCACGTCGGGCGTCGGCTTGAAGCTGTAGTTCTCCTCCGGCATCTTCTCGGCCATCTTCTGAAGGTTGTTTTTTATGGCCGTGTAGGCTTGCTTGGCCTCGCCGATGAGCGGATTGGCGTTTTGCGCCTGGGCGCAGGCGCCCGCGAGCGCGCCGGCGAGCAACATCGTCAAATAGCGGTTCACCTTGGTTTCCTCCTGATTCTCAGTTCGCTGAAGCGCTTACTATCTTAGCCCACCACAGGTCGAGTTTGGAGGGCATTCGGGCGCGGCGGCCGAAGCCGCTGCTTCTGATGCTAACGGAATGGTTGTCGATGCGTGTTGCGCGACCTCAAAGATCAGCACCGTCACGTCTGAAATCCAGCACCGTTCTTGCGAGGTCGTCCGATGGCGTGGGCGGGCGAATGAGGGGCCGGATGGCCGTTTCGCAGGACAACCCGATCAGCTAGCGGCAAGAACACGAAGCGACCCATCGAATGCGTCCCGGAGTCTTACCACCGAGACGCCGAGAGCGCTGAGAAATACCTCTGGCCTCTTTCTCGGCGTTCTCTGCGCCTCTGGAGTGGATCGTTCCTACGCCGCGGGCGGGTGGTCCAGGATTTCCTCGCGCTTGGCGTCCCAGTAGAGCTTCTTGCCGCTCCAGTAGGACTTCGCCGCCATGATCACGGTGACCGCGTGCTTGAAGCCGGTGTGGATGTGACCGTTCGGCTGGGTGCGGTTGCGCATGGACGTGATCCAGTTGTCGAAATGCGGCTTGCTGTCGTCGCTCGGATCGGCCTTGGGGGCCGGTGCGCCCTCGACGGTGAGGGGGCGCTCCTCGGCGACCGGCGTGTGGCCGGCCCGCGCCCGCCAGTCGGTCGGCCGGCCGCCCTTCGGCGTCAGCACCCATTTCTGGCTGCCTTCGCCGCCCTCGGCGATTAGCGTGCCGTTCTTGCCCATGATGGCGTTGTGGCTGCCGAAGCTGTTGCCGAACTGCGTCTGGTAAACGTAGACGAAGCCCTTCTTATAAGTCGCGACGGCGGTGAAGGTGTCGGGGTTTTCCCGGCCGTCATTCCAGGAGTAGATGCCGCCGTTGGCGACCATCGTCTGCGGAATGTCCTCGTCCATGTAGAAGTGCACCAAGCCGCTGCCATGGCTCATCCACTGGTCGGCAATGCCGGCCGAGAAATCCTTGTGCAGGCGGAACTCGAAATACACCACCGGGTCGAACGGGCGGTAGGGCTTGCCGAGCAGCCACCGCTTCCAGTCGGTGTCTTCCTCGCGGATGCGCTTGAGGTTGGGATTGTCCGGATAGTGCCAGCGTTCTTCGTTCTTGTTCCACACCTGCTCGATGCGGGTGATCTGGCCGAGTTGGCCGGAGCGGACGATGTCGCGCGCGGCGTTCTGATAGGGGTCGCTGACCCACTGCGATCCCATCTGCACGATTTGCTTCGAGCCGAGCACGGTCTCGCGGGCGAGCTTGGCCTCTTCGAAGACGTTGGCCATGGGCTTCTCGCAGTAGCAGTCCTTGCCGGCGCGCACCACGTCGACCAGGATCTTGGCGTGCTGGAAATCGCCGGTGGCGATCATGATGGCGTCCACGTCCTTGAGGGCCAGCAGGTCCTCGGAATACTTGAAGGCGCGCGGCTTCTTGCTGAACTTCTGCTCCACGTCGCTCGCCGCCAGCTCGCGGTTGAAACTCCAGAGGTCGCAGACGGCGGTGATCTCGCAGTTCATGTCCTGGGCCGAGGCCTTGGCCATGCGCCGGTGCCCCCGGCTGCGCCCGCCGCAGCCGATCAGCCCGATCGAGATGCGATCGTTCGACCCGATGACGCGAGAATAAGAAGCCGCACTCAGCGCGCTGGCGGACGCCGCGCCCAGAAATGATCTCCTGCTCAGATTCGCGGACATGAGGAACCTCCCGGTAACCGGCCCTATTGTAGCACTTTCAACGTTGTTGTGAAATCCGATTTCAGGGTGATTCTTGGATTGGCCGGGATCGGCACAAACCGCGTGCAAGTCCTACCTCTTCTCGCCGTCCACTCCCATTCCACCCTTCATTTCAAATTCGTCGAGTTTGCTGTCGTCGAGTCCGATCGCCACGACCTTCGCTGCGCCGCCCTCGATTCGGATCTTCACGAAGTGCTCCGTGCGGAGGACCTTCTGCGTGACGCCGGCCGCGGGCTTGTCCACGTCGTACAGCGGGGCGCCGCCGCCACCGGTGATGATGTAATGAACACCGTTCTTAAGGTAATGCTGGTAATTGTGGTCGTGACCAAAAAAACCGGCGGTGACGTGGTAGCTTTCAAACAACGGCATCAGAGCCGTCATCTCCGGATTGTCTCCCTGGCGTCGAGCGACGGCGGTAATGGGAGGGTGGTGGGCGGTGATGAATCGGAACTCCGCTTTCTGGTTCTTTGCAAGATCTTCTTCGAGCCAGTGTTTCTGCTGGGTCCAGAACGCCGCTTTCGCTGCAGAATCCGCCGCCACGTTGCCAATGTCGCTGTTGAGCACGATGAAGTGACTCTTGCCCCAGTCAAAGGAATAGTACGGGACGCCGACCTGGAAGAACTCGTAAAACTGATGGTTGTTGCGCTCGTGATTCCCAAGCGACGGAAAGAACGCCGTCTTACGGAGCAACTCCCTTTCGATATCGAAGAAGACCGGCCATTGCGCGGTATCCGATCCGTCGGCCACCAGGTCCCCCGTGTGCATGATGAAATCGGGCACACCGCTTCGCACCACCGCCGCTACTATGCGGCGATGCATGTCGTGCCGGGTGCGCGTGTCACCGTAGACGACGAAATCGAACGGCTCCGCACCCGCAGGCGGCGTCTTGAACATACCCTTGCCGTCATCACGGCCATTAATGTCGTAATAGTAAGTGGTTCCCGGCTTGAGCCCGGTGAAGCCGAACTTCTCTGCCCGCAGGGCCGGCGCGGAGCGTTCGGTATCCCCGGGCGCAGGGCCGAGCGTGGCCTCGCCGGTCTGGACGATCCAAGTGACAGTCGCAGCTCTTGGGCTCACATTGACCACAAAGGGGCCGCCCACAATCTTGTCGGCGGCGAGCGCCGCCGTAGCGCTAAGGAGTGCTGCCAGTAGTAATGGTTTAGTCATGAATGCCACTCCGGACGGTCAGCCCGGCAGCCGGTGTGGAGTCCCGCCGGATCAGGAGTTGGGTCATCCCCCCGCAGCGGAGATACCCGCCGCTCTCTTGCTGAGGGTCGAGCTGGGAGCCGCAGAGTAAGCGGCTGAGAAGACATGGCTTTCCCGGTTTCCGAACGACCGAATGATAACACAGTCCACTGAGCTCCCAGCCGCCGAACGGCGCTTGAGCGCCGGCGCTGAAGACAGACCGGTGTGTCACCATCTCGTCCGTCCGACTCAGCCCGATTCGAGCCTGCGCGTAGACCCGAGGGGAGGCTGGGGACGTCCGATCCGGAATGGAGCCTCAATCCACCTTGCGACCCCACGCCTGAAAGTAGAGATACACTACGAGCGTACCGGCATCGTCGAGGTCGCGTTTCAGGTCGGTCATGAGTTCGTTGAACTCTGCCTCGGAGATCAGGCCCTCGGCAAGAATGCGGTCACGCACGTTTCGCATAAAATCCCGGAAGATGGCGCGCCGGGGGTGCCCGCACGGACAAACGTGGACCACCGGTTTGACTTGAATATCCAAGAGGCCGGCCGAACGCAGGATTCGGTGCGTTTTCCTTCCTACGAACAAATCGATCCCGTTGGCCCGGGAGTACGCGTCAAATACTTCGAAGAGCCGATTCCACGCCGGCGATGGCGGATCGCAAAAGCAACCTCCCCAGTCGGCCTCGTGGCTGGCGACCACGCCTGCGGGCCGGACCAGAGCGACCATTTCTTCGACCACGGACTGCGGCTCGGGCACGTTCACCAGAACCAGCCGGGCATGGACCAAGTGGAACGAAGCTCGCGGCAGGCCGGTTGCTTTGGCGTCGCTCCGGAGCACCTCGACGTTCGTCAGTTGCCGTTCGGCGACGAATTTCCGCGCCAACTGAACGGTGGG
>JBGOUJ010000218.1:0-10818 GCA_041477005.1 Terriglobia bacterium
CTTTTTCGCGGCGTGGCAGCAAACCCGGCTGCGTACCGGCCTGCCGCGCATCAGCACGGTTCCGACACCGGCCCAGCGGAACGGCGTTTTCTCTACGCCGATCTACGATCCGGCGACCTCCCCACGCACGACGTTCCTGAACAACACGATTCCCGCGAGCCGCTTCGATCCCGTCGCCCAGCAGGTATTACAGCGCTATCCGCTGCCGACCTCCGCCGCGGCGGCGAACAACTTTTCCCGCACCGCGGTCGAACCGGACGGTCAGAATCAGTTTGACGCCCGGATCGACCGCTATTTCGGCGCCAAGCACCGGTTCTTCGTGCGCTATTCCTATCTCCGTGATGAAGATACTCCGGTGACCCCTCTGCCGGACGGCAGCGGCAGCTTGACGTCGGGCGCCATCGGCAACGCGGTCACCCGGGGCGACAGCTTTACCGCGGAACACAACTGGAGCCCCACGCCGGCCTTTCTAAACACGGCGCGGTTCGGCTATAGCCGGCGGGACCTCAATCAGCGATCGCTGCAGAATGGCGGGATTACGATCCCCGGCGTGCCCCCCAATTCCTTCCCGTCGGTGCTGCCGATCTTTACCGTGACCGGCTACCAGCAGATCGGTCCGACTTCGAGCGCGAACTCGAACTTCACCACCTCCGTGACGGAGTATCTCGACACCTTTTCCGTGGTGCGGGGGCGGCACACCGTCAAGTTCGGAACGGACATCCGGCACGAAGCCCTGGACAACCTGACGCCCCCGAACCCCACCGGCGCCTACGCGTTCACTACCACAGGCACGAACGCCACCGGCGTCACCAACAGCGGCAATGCGCTGGCTTCGCTGTTGCTGGGGCAGGTGAACGCCTTCTCCATCGACATCCAAAACCAGGTGTTGCAGCAGCGCGCCAACATTGCGGAGTTCTTTGTCAATGACGACTGGAAGATCTCGCCGCGGCTGACCCTCAACGCCGGCGCCCGGTATACGCTCAACTTCCCCTCGACGGTTGTCGGAAATCGGGGCGCCGTCTTCAATCGGGGCGCCCAGGTGTTGGATTTTCCGCATACCGCCCGCGAACTCGAATGCTGCGACTTCGGCCCCCGGGTGGGTCTGGCGTATCGGGCGGGCAACAGTTGGGTCGTGCGGTCCGGCTACGGCATGATCCGGTTCGAGCAGACCGGCATTACAACTCCCTTTACGATTCCGCTGTTTCCGTTCATCCAGACGGTGGGACAACAGTCGCAGGACAACCTGAATCCTGCCTTTGTGCTGGCAAATGGACCGGCCGTGCAAGTGACCGCGCCCAATCCCAATTCGGGGCTGGGCCAGGGGGTGTTCTCCGTCGACCGCCACCAGAGGTCCGGATACTCGCAGCAGTGGAACCTCATCGTACAAAAAACGTTCCGGGAAAACCTGAACATCGAAGTGGGATACCTGGGGTCCAAGAACACGCATCTGGGCATACCCGACGCCAATCTGAACCAATTGCCGGCGGAGAGCCTCGCGCTCGGGCAGGCGCTGCTGACCCGCGTTCCCAATCCGTTCTTCGGCCAGATTCCCGCATCGTCCTCACTCGGCGGGTCGACGATGACCCAGCAGCAATTGCTGCGCGCTTATCTTCGATTTACGAACGTGGCTCTCTACCGCGACAACGTCGGCAATTCGACTTATCACGCGCTCATAGCCAAGATCGAGAAGCGTTTCTCCCGCGGTCTCACCTTCACTGCCGCCTATACCTATTCGAAACTGATCGACGATGCCTCCAGCGTCTTCTCCCCATCGATTTTCATTGGGCCGGTGGCCAACAACGGCGGGGCGGACGCCTTCAACCGGCATCTGGAAAAAGATGTTTCGCAGGGTGACATTCCGAAAGTGTTTTCGGCCGGCTGGGTCTACCAGATCCCGCGCGTCTGGAAGATTTCGGGCTGGCAGATCGCCGGCCTGGTTCGCGTCCAGTCGGGCGACACGGTGGTCGTGACCCAAGGCACAAACAACAATGCGAGCCTCGGATATTACATCCAGCGGCCGAATCGTCTGAGCGACCCGAATTCCCCGGCGACTCGTAGCGCCTCCCAGTGGTTCAATACCGGGGCTTTCGCCGTCGCGCCGCAGTTCACTCTCGGGAACAGCTCGCGGAATCCGGTCCGCGGCCCGGGGCTGCAGAATGCGGACCTGATGGTGGGTAAGACCTTTCGCATCACCGAGCGGCTCGGGATCGAACTCCGCGCCGAGGTATTCAACGTGACCAATACTCCGCCTCTGAACGATCCGAACGGGTCCTTTGGAACAGCGGCGTTCGGCACGATTACAAGCGCCGGCAACCCCCGGGACTTTGAATTCGTGGCGAAGCTGCACTTCTAAACAAGAAGACAGAAGTCAGGAGTCAGAATCAACACCCGGCCAACCGACGGGTGGCGCGCAAGAACTTCAGACGCGCTGTTTAACGAGGCACGCAACCGCGTTCCGGAGGTGTGCTGCCGCCGTGGTGACCAAGGTCAGGGCCCTTTTATCATCTTCTTGCCTTTTTGTCGTTCCAGAGAGACAATGTCTCTAAAAGAGCACTATGCACACCTCTCGCCAAGATTGAAGTTACGCAAATCAGAAAATAGATGCCTACCAAGATCCAGAATCAGCTCGCGGCGGTCCGAAAAGGCCGGGGCATTGCCGCCGCGGAACTGGCGCGCCGCGTGGGAGTGAGCCGGCAGACGATTTACGCCATTGAAGCCGGCACCTATATCCCGAACACGGAGGTGGCCCTGCACCTTGCGAGGGAGTTGGAGGTCTCCGTCGAGGAGCTGTTTTCTCTCCAACGCGAGAAACCAGCTAAGGTCGAATCGCTGGCGGCGGATGTGCTCGCGGCCGCGCCTCCGCTCAAGGGACAGCCCGTGCAACTCTGCCGGATCGGTACGCGATGGGTGGGTGTACCGGTGGGAGCGACTCCCTACTACTTGCCCGAGGCCGACGGGGTCGTGTCCCGGCCGGGCCGCGCTCCCGGGAAAGCCGATCTGATCGTCTTCTCCAAGGAAGAGGCGTACCAGAAGCGGCTCGTGCTGGCGGGATGCGATCCCGCCACCGGCCTGCTGGCGCGCATGACGGAGAGGATGAGCGGAGTTGATGTCATCACCGCCGGCGCCTCCAGCCGGCTGGCGCTCGATTGGCTGAAGCAGGGAAAGGTGCACGTGGCCGGATCTCACCTCGAGGATCCCGCGACAGGTGAATTCAATGTTCCCTTCCTGCGGCGCGAATTTCCCGGCGAAGACCTTACCGTGATTACGTTTGCCCGCTGGGAAGAAGGCTTCGTTACGGCGAAGGGCAATCCCAAGAGGATCCGCAAGGCGGAGGACCTGTTCCGGAAGAACGTGGTTTTCATCAACCGGGAGCCGGGTTCCGGAAGCCGTGCCTTGCTCGACCGCATGCTCAAAGAGACGGGCGCCGCGGCGGGGCGCGTGAATGGCCACGACCGGATCGCGGCTGGACACCTGGCCGCGGCCTATGCGGTTCTGTCCGGGGAAGCCGATTGCTGCCTGGCCACCCGCTCGGCGGCGCACGTTTTTGGGCTCGACTTTGTCCCGCTGCGCAGCGAGCGATACGACCTGGTCATGCGCAAGCAGACCGTGGAACTCCCCGCCGCGCAGGCCCTGCTCGACATCCTGCAGCGTGCTACTTTGCGGCGCAAGCTGGAAACGCTAGCCGGCTATGACACGACGCAAACCGGAGCTGCGGTTTTTTAGGCGCTCGGTCCTTTGCCTGAGTCTGGCGGGGGCGCTCGGGGCCGCCGACTTCGAATGGTCTCTGCCCAAGGGCTTTCCCCGCCCGCCAGTGCCGGACGGCAACCCGATGAGCGCCCCGAAGGTCTACGACCTTGACGGGAACCTCACCAGCGGCGGCACGAGCACGTACATGTGGGATCATCGAAGCGCATCGCACGCTGAGCAATGCACAAACCTGCTACGGAATCGCCCGCTTCCCGCCAGACCGGCCTGGTCTTGATCGGGGCGTTCAAGCTCCTCAAAGGAGTGCTGTTGGTGGCCGTCGGTGTCGGGGCGCTAAAGTTGTTGGACAAGGACCTGTCGGAGGTGGCGGCGCACTGGGTGGATGTGCTGAGGGTCGATCCGGACAATCGGTTTATCCATAAAGTGTTGGTGAAGATCCTGTCCCTCGACGATCACAGACTGAAAGAAATCAGCGCCGGTACTTTTTTCTATGCGGCCCTGCTGCTCACCGAAGGCACCGGCCTTTTACTGCGAAAGCGATGGGCGGAGTACTTCACCGTGATCGCGACCGCTTCTTTTCTTCCGCTGGAAGTCTTCGAGCTCGTGAAGAAGTTTACCGCGGCGAGGGTGATCGTAATCGCGATAAACGCCCTGATCGTCTGGTACTTGATCGCGCACCTGCGAAGACAAACCCGGCATCGGTAGCGCATGTGGGCCAGGAGATCGAGACCTACTGCCATTATTGCCTTGCGACCGAAGAAAGTGGATCCAGGTAACCTGTGGCAATTGCAGGATCGGTCCCCAGCAGACCCTGGGCGGTTCAGGGATGACGGGAACTATTTTGCGACGACCACGGCGCGGCCTTGCTCGATCCGTACTTGCTTGAGACGGTAAGCCAAGGGGACGGAGCGGCCGACTACCGCTTCCGGGTACCGAGGTTGCACCAGGTTATTGATCAGAAAGGTTATGGCTTCTGCCGAAACGGCGGACCCGCCGATCCGCACCGACTCCACATCGACCCGGCCATAGCCATCGGCCGAGGTGTACCGGCAGGCAACTTCCACCCGCCGCTTGCCCCGCAGCAGCCAGCCGAGCAGCAAGCCCGGCGAGCCCCCGCTCTGCGACTGCCACTCGGCGAAGTCCACCATCGCGGTCCCTGTGACTCGGTCCGGCTCGAGGTGAAGATTAGGCTGGGTGACACCGGCCGGGACCACGTCGGCATAGTCGTAACGCAAGCAGGAATTAATCTCGTCCCCGCTGAGCACCAGGCTCGAGCCGGGCGCCATTTTCTCTTCCAGGATGCGATCGATTTTCTGCCTGGCCGAACGGGAGTTTTCCGGAGAAATGGCGGGCGCGGCCAGGGCCGCGGTGAGGCAAAGCAGTAGGATCGGGCGGCGGATCATGGAACGGGAGCAGACACTTCCTCGGCGACCGAGCCCACCAGGCGAGACTGTTTGCCATGGGTCGAGGCGACCTCGAGCAGCACGCCCGGCCGGCCGCCGATCGAGCCGCGGCCGAGGTAGATTTCCTTGCCGACCGTCATGCGAACCCCGGTCAGATCCAGCGTCCCCTGCGCCAGCTCGAAGCGGCCTTCGAGCGCTCGGATTTCGACGGTGCTGTCCGATTCCCCGGCGGCGTCGTTCCACTCCACGTTGTCGAGGGTGATCGAGCGGCCCTGGAAGCCCCCGCTCGCCTGCAGCGCGGTGCGGAGCTCCTCGGCGGTGCGTCCGGCGGTGGTGAGACTGAGGGCCAAGTCCATCGTGCCGCGCTGGAAGTTCGGAGGCAGGGCGGCCGAGCCGGCCAGACTTTTCAGGTCAGCGCCGCGCACCGCGGCATCCAACCGATATTGGGGGCGCGCTTCCAGCCCGGCGAATTCCGCACGCAGCACGCCGCTCACCGTTCCCTTGCCGAGCTCCGCCCGCAAGCCGTCCAGCACCAGGCTCTCGCCGTTCCACGCGAGCTGGGAGCGGACATTCCGGAACACCCAGCCTCCCAGCCGCAGATTGCCAACCGTGATCGCGCCCTGAATCCGCGCGGATTTCAACCAAGCCGGCGTCTCGGGCGTCGTCCTTCCCAGGGCGCGCCGCCAGATGTCCCAGCGGCTGCGCTTCTGCTGCGGATTCACCCAGCGGTCCAATTGCGCCAGGTCCAGATCGGCCACGCGCAGCTTGCACGAGTCCTCATGGTCGGCTGGCGTTGTTCCGGCGGGCGCTGTGCCGGCCGGTGCGGCAGCCGCCGGCGTTGTGCCGGCTGGTGCGGCAGCCGCCGGCGTTGTGCCGGCCGGTGCGGTAGCGGCCGGAGGGGCGCCGGCCGGTGTGGCGCCGGCCCGTGTTGTGGCAACCCCTGTGATGCCAGCCGGTGTGCTGCTGGCCCATGTTGTGCCGGGCCGTGTTGCGCCGGCCGATGCGGTGTTGGCCGATGCTGTGCCGGCCGACGCTGTGCCGGCCGATGCGGTGTTGGCCGATGCGGTGTTAGCCGAAGCGGTGTTGGCCGAGGCTGCGTTGGCCGATGCGGTGTTGGCCGAAGCGGTGTTGGCCGAGGCTGCGTTGGCCGACGCCGTCTTGGCCGAAGCGGTGTTGGCCGAGGCGGTGCTGGCCGATGCTGTGTTGGCCGATGCTGTGTTGGCCGATGCGGCGTTCGCCGAGGCGGTGGCGCCGGGCCTGATGCCGGGCGATCTGGTGTCAGGCGGTCTGGTATCGGTTAGTCTGGTATCGGTCGGGGCGGCAGCGGCCAGGGTGGTGGCCGTCGCGAATCGCCGTTGGCAGCTTCCGGCGAATTTCGTCTCTCCCAGCGCGCCGCTCAATCCTTCCAGGAAGAGAAAGCCCGGCTCCCAGCGCACGCGCGCTTGGGTTACATCAATCGGCGACTCCAGGCCCTGGGGCTGCCAGCGGGCTTTACTCAACGTGCCGGAGCCGGTCCACACTCCGGGCTTTCCGGCCTCCTTGTGGTACGTCATGCGGCCGTCCCAAAAGCCGGCCGAGAGGGCGGTGAGCCAAACCGGCTGGAGGGCGGGGGCCTGCCGGCGCAATTCCTCCAGGGGAACGCCCCGCGCCGCCACTTGCGCCTCCAGGGCGAATGGCTGGAGCCGGCCGGAAGCCGACACTTGCAAAGCCTCTTTCCCGAGCTTCACATCAACCGGCGAAAGCTCGAAGTCGGGGCCGTCGATCTCGGATCGAGCGGTCCCCACCGCGATGGGCGGCGAAGCCGGCATCAGAATCTGGCCCTGTTCCAAACTTACCGCGCCCTGCGGCCAGAGCGTGCCCGCAAAATCCAGCCGGCCCACCAGCCGGCCCCGCACTTCCATAGCAGCCGGCAGTGCCGCCCCCAGGTGCCGCGCGGTGCGGACAAAGGGATCGGCAGGCGCCCCGTCGAGCTCCACGCTCGCCTTCCACTCCGGCAAGTTCAGGTAATTTGCGATCACCAGCGAGCCGCGCACCGCGGCCGGCGCCGGGCCCGCAGCGGCGGTCGCCAGCTCCAGCCGCTGCCGCGGAAGGCTGAGCTGTCCGACAAATGGAATCGGGAAGCGGCTCTCCCGCGAGGGCAGCAGATCCCAGCGGTGGACGTCGCCCGCCTCCAGAACCCCCTCCACCCGGATGGCGGAGGCCTCGCCACTCAAGCGGGCCTTCGCGCCGAACTCGCCGTGCAGTCCGAAGTCGCGGCCGGAGAACAGCGTGAACAGATGCTCCATCGGGCTGGTCTCGAGCGCCAGATCGAGGCTCACCAGGCGCCGGGCGGCGCCCAGCTCGCCCTCTCCGAGGAAGCGGCCCATGCCGCTGAGTATCCGGTCGGTGCGGGCCGGCAGGCCCGCGAAGCGGACGCGCCACCGGCCCTGCGCATCGCGCATCGGCGAAAACGCCGCCTCTACATCCTGAAAGTGAAAGACGCTCTTGTAGTCGCCGAACTTGAAATTGACCCGCCCATCCTGAATTCCTATGTATGGGAAATAGACTGGGGCCTCGCGCCCGCTCCCGCGACGGCCCGGCGCGCCGCCCGAGGCGGACCGCGCCAGCAGGGTCTCGAAGTTCCAACGGCCCTGCGCGTTCTTCACCAGGTTGATGCTCGGGTCGATCAGCGTCAGCGAGGCTACTTGAATCTGGCCGGTCCACAGAGTCCGCAGGCGCAGCCGGACCTGCATGGAATCCATGTAGGCGAAGTGCTCCGCGCCGAACGCCGGATCGTCGCCGATAATCACGTTCTGGAGCTGAAAGCCCGGCCCCGTGAACAGGTTCAGGGTGACCCCGCCGATCTCGACGCGGCGGCCGAGGGCGCTTTCGAGCGCCGTGCGGATCTGGCGGTGAAACCGGTTGGCGTGGATCAGCGGCAGCAGGAGGCCCGCGGCGACGATGGCCAAGGCCGTCCAAAGCAGAGTGCGGGAGAGCCGCCGCAGGCTGAAGAGCGCGCGGGGCCGGGCGTCAGCCATGGTCGCCTCCGTCGCCGGCCAGGGCCTGGGCGGCGCCCTGGTTTCGCCGGAAGTGCTCGAGGGCCAACCGCGCGGCTTCCTGGGCGGCGTCCTTCTTGGCGGGCCCCTCCGCCTGGGCGCTGAACTCGGCGCCGATCCGCACCTCGATGGTGAAAATCTTCCGATGCTGCGGGCCGCGCTCCTTGGCCACCAGGTATTTCGGCTGAGGCAGCTTCGCCGCCTGCAGGAACTCCTGCAAGGCCGACTTGTAATCCTCAAACAGATCTTCCTTGGGCTCGGTCGCGGCCAGCCGGTCGCCGATCACGAAGCGCTCGATGAAGCGGCGCGCCACATCGATTCCGCCATCCAGGTAGAGGGCGGCGATCACGGCCTCCAGGGAGTTCACCAGCAGGGCGCGCTTGCTGCGTCCGCCGCTGAGCTCCTCGCCGCGGCCCAGTTGCAGGTATTGACCGAGGCGAAGGTCACGGGCCGCCCCGACCAGGTGCGCCGCGCTTACCAGGCGAGCTTTCAATTTCGACAGCTTGCCTTCCGGATACTGCGGGTAAACCTCGACCAGCCGCGCACTGACCAGGAAACCCAGCACGGCGTCGCCCAGGAACTCGAACTGCTCGTTGTCGAAGCCGTCCTGGCGGCCGAGCGCTTCGTGGGTGTGGGAGCTATGGGTGAGCGCCCGGTGGAGCAGAGCACGGTTGGAAAAGCGGTGACCCAGCTCAGCCTCTAGCCGGGCAATGTCTTCGGCCATAGTGCACGTTCCGTTTGCAATGCGTGCACCGTCTTCGGCCAGCCGGCCCCTGGATGCGATGCCGGCTGACCGACGACGTTGCACGCGGCCACCACAGGCGTCCGCCTGCGGGCGAAGGCAGGCGAAAACGCCTGTCCCAAGCCGCGGCCGCTGGCTTTCTTATGGCTGCGGCGCGGCCGGCTTGTTTCCCCCGGCGGCCTTGGCCTTCATCACAACCGCCTTCTGCTCCGCCGCCAGGTCTCTGCCGCCCATCTTCACGCCGCCCGCGGCGATCGACTTATCGAGCATCGCAATGGCGTCATCATACTTACTCTCCGCACCGTATGTCATCCCCAGCCGGTACAGAACCGTCGGATCGGGCTGCGGGGACACGTCGAGGGACGCTTGGAAGGCTTTTTCGGCCGCCGGGTAGTCCTTCCGGATGAAGGCCACCATTCCCAGCGCCTCGTGCGTCTGGGCCATCGCGCTCTTCTTGTAGCCGGCCCAATCGTCGTCGCTGATCTGCGGATTGAACTTAGCGAGATTCGGGATCACCGCCTGCGCTTTCTTGGCGTATTTCTCCGACTTGGTCAGCTTCTCTTCCTTGTCCAGGTCGAACTCGCGGGTCCGCTGCGGGATGGACTCAGCCAGGGTGACCAGCACCACGACGTTGTCGGGGTTCACGTCGAGCGTGCGCTCCCCGGTGATCACCATGTTCTCAAAGTCGTTCTTCTGCTGGTAGGAGATCGTCTCGAGCTGCAGCGCGAACTCCTTGAATTCGGTGTCGGCGAAGTTGTGGATCAGGCTCTCCGCCGCCTTGATGCGGCCGTCCGGATCGGCGGCGTTCTGGATCGCCATGATGGCATCTATCTCTTTCTGCGACTTGGGCTTGGGCTGCTTGGGCTGCTGCTGCGCCCAAACGCCGGCGGCCAGCCCCACGGCAACGGTCATGGCAAGGATCGTTTTAGTCATGTGTTCTCCAATTTCATTTTGGTTTCGGCGACGCGAAGCTCTCTTTCAAGCCTTTCTCGGCGGCCTCGCGCGTGCCGGGGGTGGTGTCGCCGGCGGCGAGGGCTTCCTTGTAATGGTTCATGGCCTGCTCGCGGTCGCCGAACAGGTCCTCGATGCGCCCCAAGTATAAATGAGCCATTGCTTGCACATGGGGGTCCGGCTGGGCATCGAGCGCCTGCCGGAACAGCTCCTTAGCCCGCTCAGGGTCCTTCTCGAGCGCCGCCACCCGCGCCAGACCGTAAAGCGCCCGCGCGTCCTTCCCGCCGCTTTCCTGCTGCGCCTGCAGGAAAAGCTTCTTGGCCTGCTCGAACTCGTGACGGCGGAGGCTGTCTTCGGCATCTTGAAACGTCTTGGCCACGCCGGTCAGGACGGGGCGCCCGCTGGGCCCCGACGGCTCGGCCTTCTCCCTTCGCTCCGGCGGCCGGTCCAGAAAGCTCACCCGCCGCAGCCGCTGGTCCTCGCGCTTCCTGTCGATGGCGTTGACCATCTCCGGATAATAGTAGCGGATTCCCTGCTGCTGCGCCTCGTAGCGGGGCAACTGCTCGTAAAAGTGCGCGGTGAGGATGTAGCCCTCCCGCATCGCCTGCGCCACGTCGGCCTGCTTCTGTTTTTCCGAGCCGTACTTCATCCGCGCCTCGACCGCCTTGATCAGGCTCTCGGTGAGCAGCAAGGGGAAATCGGTCTTGTAGGATTCGTCGAGCGCCGGGGCGAACATCGCCAGTCCGCCGATCTCCTTCTTCGCATCGACGGCCGGGGCGTACTTGGAGGCGAAGGGGTCCATAAGATAGTGCAAATAGGCGTGCCGGATCTCCTTAGTGTTCAGCTCCCGCGACGGGTGGACCACGACGAAAATATCCGCGCCGTAGCCGCGCACACTGGGATTCCCGGGCGCCGACAGCAGGTCGATGTAAATCTGGAAGCGGCGGCCGAGGAAGCCGGAGGTCGGGGTGCGCAGGTAGCC
>JBGOUJ010000219.1:0-10812 GCA_041477005.1 Terriglobia bacterium
ATCCACCAGGCCGTTGGTCTGCACCGGCAGATACGTGACCCGGGCGCCTTCTTTTTCCAGACGCTTGCAGGTATCCAGAATCGCCTTATGCTCGGTAGCCGCCGTGATCAGGTGGTTTCCCTTTTCGGCGTACATCTCGGCCACGCCCTTGATCGCCAGGTTGTTGCTCTCGGTGGCGCCGCTCGTGAAGATGATCTCCTTCGGCGTGGCCCCGATCAGGTCGGCGATCTGTTTGCGCGCCTGGTCCACCGCCTTCTCGGCTTCCCAGCCGAAGCTGTGGTTGCGGCTGGCGGCGTTGCCGAAGATGGTGGTGAAATATGGCAGCATCGCCTCCAGCACCCGCGGATCGACCGGCGTGGTGGCGTGGTTATCCATGTAAATCGGCGTCTGCATTTTTGGCTCTCTCCCTATCTCTCCGTCATAAAATGTTCAGGGCGCTTCCGGCCTCGGCCCCGTAAGGCGCGTCGCAGGGCTCGTTCAGGGCCGGCACGTCCCGCGCCAATTCCGAAATCGTGATTGAATCGAGCAACTTCAGGATCCGGTCGTGTACCTTCCGCAGCGGCTCCCGCACGCTGCATTTCTCGGAGTGGAAGCACGCTCCGCGCGACGTCACGCAGGAAGTGAGCAGCACCGGACCGTCGATCAACCGGATCACCTCGAGCGCCGTGATCCCACCCGCATCCCGGGCCAGCACGTAGCCGCCGTGGGTGCCATGCTGCGAAGCCAGGAAACCGTGGCGGGCGAGCTTCTGCAGGATCTTCGCCAGCAGAGGCTGCGGGATGCCGTAGCACTCGGCGATGTCCTTGGCGCTGGCGCTGCCTTCGCTCGCATGCATCGCCAGATGCTTCATGGCGATCAACCCGTAGTCCGCCTTCTTGGTCAGTTTCATCATGGCGTACCCGCTCGAATATGGGACCATTTCAGTCCCACATTTCTATTGTAGGTGCGCACGGCGGTGTTTGTCAAGTCGCGCCTTGTTCCGCTTGTCCCGCAAGTTGCTGTAAAGCATAAGGTTAAATATGGGACTAAATTGCTCGTATATTACCTTAGACCGTTTTGGTCGCATATCGTTGCAGAAATCAGCGAGCGGCGGTTTTCGGGGGCTCAACGGCGAACCCAGGGAGGTGAAAATGCGTCTGCAATCAGCCGCTGAGGCGCCACCAGGCAAGCCGGCCCCACCGAATCAGATGGACCCAGCCAGCGTAAAGGAGCAGAAAAGCCAACAGGAAGGGAAAGGCGACCAGATGGGACAGCTTGCGGACCGCCCCGTCGTCGAGCATGCCGGCGCGATAGAAGACAAACTGGCGGATGGCCTGTCGGTTAAACCAGTCCAGCCAAAAGAAGTCGGCGTTCTCGTTGAAGATCAGCACCTTGGCCGGCAACAGCGCGGCCACTGCCAGCTTCCACGGAGTCATCACCGGCTCATCGGAACAGACGATACCCACCAACGGATACCGACGCGATCGAAGCTCGGCCAGCAACCGCCGGCGGTCGGCTCCGGAGCGGCACCCGGTCACGCGGAAGACCTCGGTAGCCGCGGGATCTAACGCCTGGGGCAAGCCAGGCAAGCAGGTCAGCAGATCCATCCGGGTTCCGCCGCCGAAGACTTCGTGGAACCGCGGAATCCCCGCTTCCAGGATCTGCCGGCTCCCACTCTCCACCAGGAGCATCCGGTCGAGCGACGGCGCCCGGCGCCTGAAGAAATAGCGCATGATTCTTCTCAGCCAGAGAGGCCGGTGAAAGCCTCCCCTCGCGGCCGAACGTTCAAGGACGATCGTGGCCGGGTCAGCCGGAACAGCAGCCAGCCGGGCAACAGGCCGGCGAGCGTCTCCGCCCAGCCGAGGCTGACGAGGCGGCGGATAATGGCGGTAGTCACCAACTGCCGCCCGTAGAACGAAGCACACCGGCGGCGGTGCTGGGCGCCGCAGTCCGACCAGTCCTCGCCTTCAGCCGCACGCAGCGCGGCTTCTCCTGCCCAGATGCCCGTTTGGACGGCGCCCAGCAGACCGCTGCCGCTGAACGGGTCGACGAAGCAGGCGGCATCGCCGGCGGCCAGCAGCCCACCAGCGCCGTGGCGCGGAGCCCATCCGAACCGCAACGGCCCCACCAGCAACCAGCGGCTCACGGGTTCGAGCGGCGCCAGGCGCCCGCGCAGCCGCGGGATGCTTTCCACCAGCCGCTCGACGACGAAACCGTACTTCTGGAGAAGCTCTTCCGCAGCCACACCGCAGACGTTGGTTCTTCCGCCTTCAATTGGTGAGAACCCGCAATATCCGCCGGGGAAAAAGTGGAGCTCGACCGCGTCGCTCGACGGGCCCGAAAAGTGGGCTTTGAAGCCGAAGATCCTGCGGCCGCGCCTGGAAACGATCGAGCGGCCAACGGCCAGGACGCCCGGCCCGGCGGCGCCGGTGGCCCGCTCCCGGCGCAGTTCCGCTCCTTGCTCGACGGCCATCCGCAGCAGGAAGTCGTCGCAAGCGTACCGGCTCAGTCCATAGGCGGGTTCCGGCAGCCGAAAGCGGCGGCAGTGACGGGAAAAATGCAACTCGGCGTAGGCCATGCGGGCCGGATGGAGCGCGAGGAACGCCTCCGCTGCACCGATCCGCTCGAGCGCGGGAAGGATCTCCGGCGTGAAAAACTCGCCGCAGATCTTGTGCCGCGGGAAGACAGACTTCTCGTAGACCACCGGCCGCCCGCCGCTACTCGCGATGGTCAAAGCCGCCGCCGCCCCCGCCGGCCCGCCTCCGATGATACGAATGCCCTCAAGCATGGCAGCGAGCCACCAGGCTAAGCCGGAACCAAGGCCTATGGCGGCGCACCGTAATGTCGCCGAACCCGGCCGCACGGGCCAGATCGCCCAGTTCCTGCGGAAGAAAGGCCTGCCGCACGGAGGCCGGAGCGTCGTGGCGAGTCACGTAGCTGCGAGCGAAAATCGGCGCGGAAACCTGGATGAAGAGCCGCGGAAACCAGTGCCGCTCCAGATCGTTCACCAGCACCGCCCGCCGGGCCACCCGCCCGAGCAGTTGGAGCAGGCGCACCACGTTGTTGTCTCGAAAGTGATGGAGCATGAGCGATGCCGCTACAAAATCAAACGACCGGTCGCGAAACGGCAATTGCTCGGCGTCAGCCCCCACAGCCAGGAGGCCGCGCACCGAGGAGCCACAGGCCAACTGCCGCGGGCCGGGGGCCGGGGAGCCAGGGGCCTCCGGCCGGGGGCCAGAGGCAAGGGGCCAGGGGTCAGGAGCCGGAGGCTGGGGACCAGGGGCCAGGGACCGGGGGTCAGGATCCCGAGGCCGGAGGCCGGACGCCGCGGGCCCGCAGTCGGAGGCCGTCAGGTGATGCGGCTTCCGATCGCACAACACCACGCGGGCGCCGGGGAAGCGTGCCTCGACCGCCGCCCCCAAGTCGCCCGATCCTGCGCCCACATCCAGAAGCGAGAACCGGTCGAGTTTGGCGCGCCGCGCCTCGCTTTCGAGCAGCTTCAGCAGCACGCGCTCGCCGCCTAGCCAGCGGTTTATGCGCCTCAGATCGGCCAGGCTACGGGCTGCTTCCGCCGGCGGCACATCGGGTCCGTCGAGCCATTCGCTGAAATGGGGGCGGGGCATCTCTGCTGCTACGTCAACCGTTTCAAGACCACCGCCGAGTTCTTGCTGCCGAAGCCGATGCAATTCACCAGGGCGCACTCGATTTCGGCGCGGCGGCCGACGTCCGGAACGTAGTCGAGGTTGCAGTCCGGGTCCGGGACTTCGAGATTGACGGTCGGCGGCAGCACGCCGTCGCGCAGGGCCAGCAGAGTCGCTGCCACGCCGGCCGCCCCGCAGGCTCCCTGTGGATGCCCGATTATGGACTTGAGCGACGAGCCGGCCAGCCGCTCGGCGTGCCCGTCGAAGCACAGCCGCACGGCGCGGGTCTCGACGCGGTCGTTCAGCTCGGTCGCCGTGCCGTGCAGGTTGATGTACTGCACCTGTTCGCGCCGCACGCCCGCCTCCTCGATCGCCAGACCCATCGCTCGCGCCGGCTCCTCTCCGCACTCCTCCAGGCGCACGCGGTGGTAGGCGTCGCAGGTCGAGCCGTAGCCGGCGATCTCGCCGTAGATGGGCGCGCCGCGCGCGCGGGCGGCCTCCAGCGGCTCGAGCACGAAGAACCACGCCCCCTCGCCCAGCACGAACCCGTCCCGATCGGCCGAAAACGGCCGCGACGCCCGCTCCGGCGCGTGGTTCCAGCGCTGCGTGAGGATGCGCATCAGAATAAACCCGCGCACAATCAGGTAGGCGATCGGCGCGTCGGCCCCGCCGACCACCATTGTTTCCGCCGCTCCGAACCGGATCTGGCGAAACGCGTAACCCAGCGCGTCGGTCGAGGAGGTGCAGCCGGTGGAGATCACGTGGCTCGCGCCGCGAAAGCCGAAGTGCATCGAGACTTCACTCGCCAGCGTCCCGATGGTCGAGGACGGAATCGTGTAAACGCTCACCTGCTTCTGCTGCCCGGTGTAGTAGAGCCGGTATTGCTCCTCGGTGAACTCCTGGCTGCCGCCGCCCGAGCCGACGATCACCGAGATCTTCTGCAACTGCTCACGCGAGAGGCGGGCCGGCTCGATGCCGGCGTCGGACAAGGCTTCTTCGGCCGCCGCCCGCGCGAGCGGCACCACGCGCGAGACGTGCGGCCGGTCCTTGGGAAGCACATAGCGGTTGAGATCGAGACCGGTCACCTCGCCGGCCACCTGCACCGGGAGCGCCGAGGCGTCAAACAGGCTGATTCGCTTCACCCCGCTCACGCCACAGCGCGTGGCCGACCAGAATGCCTCGCGACCCACGCCGTTGGGACTGACCGCGCCGATGCCGGTAATCACCACCCGCCGTGACATATGCAACGATGCTAGCATGAGAAATTCGTAATGAAAGTTAAACCCTTGTGGCGGGCATTGGCGGGACTGGAAACCGGCATGGTGGCCGGAGTGGCTATGCTCGTTTACCTCGTACTGGACGCCTTGCTGCGCGGCGCCGGCGCCTGGAGCGTTATCAACCTGTTCGCCTCGAACTCCTACGGGCCGGCGGCCCTGGGACGCGCGTTCCACCCAACGACGGTGGCCGGCCTGGCCTGGCAGTTGGGATTCAGCGGCATCCTGGGCCTGGCGATGTCGCCCGCGCTCGAACGCCGGCCCTTCCGCTGCGCCATCGTCGGAGCCATAGTCGCCGTCGCCTGGTATTACGGCGTGGTACGGTGGCTCTGGCCGCACTGGAACCCGCTCGCCGCGCGCCATCAGCCGTTTCCCGGACTCCTCCTGGGCTACCTGATCTTCGGCCTGTTGATGGGAAATTATCCGAGGCTCCTGGCTGAGCTGGCCGAGCCGGAGGCGAGCCTGGACGGGTCGCCCAAGCCCATCGCCCTCCCGTGAGCTGGAAAGATCACCTGACCGTTGTCCTGGTCGAGACGCGCAACCCGCTGAACATCGGCGCGGCCGCTCGTGCGATGCTCAATTTCGGCTTCACCCGCCTGGCGCTGGTTTCTCCCTATGACGTTGCCTTCCGGGAAGCGCGCTCGGCCGTGGGCGCCGCGTCGGTGCTGGCCCGCGCCCGCGTTGTGCCGGCTCTCGATCAAGCCCTTGCCGGCTGTACGCTGATCGCCGGCGCCGCCGGGGCCGGCCGCCGCGTCTTTCGCCAGCCGCGTCACCCGCTCGCCGAAGGCGCCGCAGTGCTGCGCGCCCACCTCGAGCGCGAGCCCGCCGCTCTGCTGTTCGGCTCGGAGAAATTCGGCCTTTCAAACGAGCATCTCAGCCACTGCCACTGGACATTGAAAATCCCGACCAATCCCCAGTGCCCTTCCATGAATCTGGGCCAGGCCGTGGCCGTGTGCTGCTACGAGCTCGACCGCGTCGCGGCCGCCCCCGCCGGTCCGGCCCGGCGCGCCGCCCGACGGCGAGCCGCGGCCGACCAGCTCGAGCGCCTCGTCGAGCGGCTGACCGCGGCCCTCGACGCCAGCGGCTACATCAATCCCCGCACCCGCCGCTCGAACCTGCTCAAGATCCGCCGCCTGGCCGCCCGCCTGGATCTCTCCCGCGACGACGCGACGGTCCTCGAAGGCATGCTCAGGCAGATCGCCTGGAAGCTGGACTGCGGTAATACAGAATGAGGTCGGTGCCGGCCGGAGTCGCCCCGAGCTGGCGCAGCAGGGTCGTGATCTGCCCGCGGTGGTAGGAGTTGTGATTCGTGAGATGCAGGATGATCTGCCAGAGCGGCGTTTCATACGTCACGCCCTTGGTGTCCCGATAGCTGACCACGCGGCTCCAGTCCGCTTCGCTGAGTCCTTCGGCCCAGCCGACGAACCGGTCGAGCAGCGCCAGCCACTCCTGCTCGAAGGCTTCTCGCTTCGCCGGCGGCTGGAATTCGGCCAGGCTTCCGGTGGGCCGGCCCAGCAGCCGCGCGAACCAGATCTGGTCCGCTTGATAAATGTGGGCCAGGGTGCCCTCGATGCCGCCATAGGAGTTCTTCAGGTCCCGCGAGTAGAGCTCCGGCTCGAGCGCCCGCACCGACTCCACAACCCGCCGCGTGGCCCAGGAGTTATATCGAACGTGGTGAACCAGATCAGTGACGTTCATATTCTTGATTATTACATCAGCCGCGCTCGGCTCGGCTGATGTCCACGCTGTGCTCGCGCGCAAAAGCGTCCGACAGCTTGATGCCCAGCCCCGGCCGCTCCGGCGGCAGAAAGTAAGCCCGGCTGTCCTGCCAGCTTCCGAAAAGCTCCCGGTTCAGCGCCGGGTCCGTATTGCCTTCCTCGAGGATCAGGAAATTCGACATGGCCGCGCTCAGGTGCAGGTGCGCGGCCAGGCAGACCGGGCCGTTCGGGTTGTGCGGGGCGATGGGAATGAAATGGTTCTCGGCCATGGCCGCGACTTTCCGGAATTCCGTGATGCCGCCGATGCGGCTCACGTCGGGCTGGTAGATCCGGAAGGCCTCACGCTCGATGTATTCGCGCGCCTCGAGCCTCGATTTCAACCGCTCGCCGGCGGCGATCGGGATGCTCGTCGCCCGCTGCACTTCGAGCATGGCGTCCACGTTCTCCGGCGGCACCGGCTCCTCGAGGAACATCGGGTTGTAAGGCTCGATGGCCTTGGCGATTCGCACCGCCGAAGCGATGTTGAACTTGGCGTGGGCCTCCACGCAGATCTCAAACTCCGGCCCGCCTTCCCGGATGCCGCGCACCATCTCGACCACCTCGTGAATCGTCTTGAGCGTCGCCTGGCGGCTGAAATCCAGCCGCTCCTCGGGACGTATCCCGGGCGTGTAGGGCTCGTCGAAAAACGGGTCCCACTTGCAGGCGATGGCCCCTTCGGCCACCAGCTCCCGTGTGCGCTTCGCATAGGCTTCCGCCGTGCGCGGAATGTTCCCCCAGCGGTAACTGGTGTAAATCTTGATCTGGTCGTTGATCTTGCCGCCCAACAGCTTGTAGAGCGGCACGTTCAGCTTCTGCGCCACGATATCCCACAGCGCAATATCGATACAGGCAATCGCGGATTGCACCGCGCTGCCGTGCATGGCGTTGCGTCCGCGGTAGAGCGTGTGCCAGATCTTCTCGATGTTCCAGGCGCTCTGGCCGATCACGTACGGCTTGATCATGTCAATTTCGGTGGCGATGGTGGCGACCTTGGGGAAGTTCGTCCCCTCGCCCCAGCCGACCAAGCCCTCCGCGGTCTCCACCCGGCACATCAGGTAGTAGGTCCCAGTCAGGTCGCCCTTGGCGTCCCGGCGTACGCGCAGGATGAACGGCTCGACCTTGGCGACTTTGATCTCGCTCGCGTCATCCGGCCGTGCCTGGGCCAGCACCGAGTTGGTGTGGGCCCCGGTCCAGGCGCTCACGGCGCTTAAGCCGGCGCCGATCCGAACCGCCCGCTCGCCCAGAACGCCCGCCGCCACTGTTTGCAGGAAGCTCCGCCGCCCGAAGGACGCGCTCTCGTTGGGACTCATGGAATTTGCTCCGTGTCAGAAGGATACATCTCGCCGGCCACAGCCGGCAAGACAGGACGGGGATGCCGCTAGTGTACTGTCTCGCGTACCGCTTGCTAACGGGCGCGGCTCTGAAGCGCTGATTCTGAGCCGCGACCGTGAGGGAGCGGTTGTCAAATCTAAGGCGGGACACCACACTAGACTAGAGTTTCCGGCAGGACAGTGAAACCTTCTCGCTCGGCCGCGTCGCGCAGCCGGGCGTCGAGGCAGACGAA
Source organism: Terriglobia bacterium (assembly GCA_041477005.1). Taxonomy (GTDB): domain Bacteria; phylum Acidobacteriota; class Terriglobia; order Bryobacterales; family JACQDG01; genus JBGOUJ01. The sequence goes on from JBGOUJ010000219.1 coordinate 8,216, forward strand.
GACGCGATCCAGCGGCCGTTCCTCGGCCCAGATGAGCGCCGCCGCCAATTGCAGAGCATCGGCGGCTCGCAGATTGTGCTGGGAAAGCAGTCGCAACGCCCGGTCCCGCAGCGCCGCTGTGGGCTGGACCTCGCTCCACGCCGTCGCCAGTTGCCCGAGCAGCCGCTCAGCCTGCCGCTTCTGCGGGAGGTTCAGTTGCCCGTCCCGGTGCCGGCGATCGAGGGCCGACCGGCACTCCACCAAGCTCGACCACCAGACTACGCCAACCCCGTGTTCGCGGCCGATCTGCTGCATCTGCTCCGACGCCGGCTCCTTCACTGACAGAGGCAGCAAGGCGGAGGAATCCCAGAAACTCACCGTCCCTCGCGCCGCTCCTCGAGCAGAGCGCGGCGGATTCGCCCCGCCGGATCCTCCGGCCGGGACGCTTCCCAAAACCCCTTCGGCAGCTTTCCGGACCCTACTCGGAGGAGACCGTGCGCCTCCATCCGGCGCAAACGCTGCTCCTCCTTTCCGACGGGGACGCCGAGGGGAACAATCCTGGCAATCGGGTTGCCCCGGTCCGTTATGAGCACTTCCTCCCCAACCCGCACGAAGGCCAAATAGCGGCTCAGCGAGGCCTTCAGTTCAGCTACGGCCGCCTTCTTCATGACCTCTTTAGTCTAATAAGAGTGACCAGAATAGTCAAGTAGGAGCTTCCGGCTGGCGCTGGCCGGGCCGGCCGCCGCCGATTTGATCATGCGGAAGACGTCGATGCCGGTCATCGGGTTCGCGGTGAGCTTGGGGTGTTTGTCGACGCTGCGGAAGATCACGGTCAACTCACTTCTCGCCCAGTGGTGAAGCCGATGCGACGCTTGGGCTTGGGCGGCGTCTCGATGAGCCGCTTGACGATGGAGTACACGGCTGCGAGCTGGCGGCCGTGTACCTTCTGTTGGTGTTCGAGGGCTTCGATCTTGCGGGCCAGGTCCTTGTGTGTGCCCAGCATTTGGCGGAGCTTTACGAAGGCGCGGATGATTAGGATGTTCATCTGGACAGCCCGCTGGCTGTTCAGTACTGAGGAGAGCATGGCTACGCCGTGCTCGGTGAATGCGTAGGGTAGGTAGCGGCGACCACCCCATCTTGAGGTCGCAATTTGCGACCTCAAACTTTCCGCCTCCTCCACAAGGATGTAGAGGCAGGGAAATTTTGTGCGACCCTACCATGGAACTCAGTGTCGCTGGGGGGTGGACATAGTGTTCCTTGAGTCTCCGGCCGGGCCGGCCGCAGGGCCGCGCTGCCTCTTGGGAACGTACTTCACATTCTCAAGGCCCTGGAAGTCCCGGTCCTCGGTCCAGAGCAGCGCCCCGTGAGCGCGGGCCGAAGCCAAAATCACGCTGTCAGCCGGCGGCAGCTTCAGCTCAAGGCCCATCTTGCCGGCCAGCATGGCGAGCGCCGCGTCCAGATCCACGACTCGGCCGAGCTGCATCATCGCCACGGCTTGCAGCGCCGCCCGCTCTCCCCGCTGCTGGAGCACACGCTGGAAGACCTCGAGAATGCTGATGGACGGGACGATAAGCCTCTCCGTGTCCTCAATCGCCGGTGCGAAGAAATTGGCATTGGGGCCGTCGGCGAAATATTCCAGCCAGCCGGAGGAATCCACCAGATTCATACACGGCCGCGCTCCCGCTCCACAGTCGTATCAATCCCCTTCAGAAATCCGCGCAGGTCCCTCATTCGGCGGACCGGGATGAACTCGATGCGGTCCGCATAGGCCAGCACGTGCATCTTCTGTCCCGCCTGGATGTGCAGCGAGTCGCGCACGGCGCGTGGAATTACCACCTGGTATTTCGGGGAAACGGTAACGGTCTCCATCGGCCTGCTCCATCGATCCAGCAAGTGTAAAACGATTTCAGATCGATAGTGATATCGTACAACGACCAGAGGTCCGAGTCAAGGCCGCAACTCCAAGATCCGGCGATTCTGCTAGAATGCCGGGTCTATGTTCAATGGACTGGAACACACCGCCATCGCTTCGCCCGATCCGGAAAAGCTCGCACAGTGGTACGTGGATTATCTGGGCTTCCACATCAACTACCGCTATGCGGGTAACGTCTTTGTGAAGGCCCACAACGGGACGATGCTCGAGATCATCCCGTCAGAGGGCGCGCGGGCGCCCCAGAATCTGAAGGACCCCGGCATCCGCCACCTGGCCATCGAGGTGGACGACTTCGACGCCGCCTACCAGCACTTGGCCACCAAAGGAATCCGCTTCCTCGGAGAGCCAATCAACAATCAGGGGAACCGGCTGGTCTTCTTTACAGATTCGGAGGGCAATTATCTCCACCTGCTGAAGCGGGCGGCCCCGCTGCCCTGAGCGCCGTCGCCTCGATCCCGCCGCATCGACGCGCAGGACTAGTGTACTGTCTCGCGTACCGCTTGCTAACGGGCGCGCCTCTGAAGCGCTGATTCTGAGCCGCGACCGTGAGGGAGCGGTTGTCAAATCTAAACCGAAGTTCCAACTAGCGAGAGGGACTATCCGACTGATTTGGCTTGGGAAGTGGCCGCGAAGGGCCTCTGGTTTCTGGCTACAGGCTGAGAAGCTGAAGCGCGCGGGCTTGCAG
>JBGOUJ010000220.1:0-10802 GCA_041477005.1 Terriglobia bacterium
GAGGTCGATGTCGACCTTGCCGCCCACCCGGAGCACGAACGTGCTCGGATTCTTCAGCCCCCACTCGACATAAGGCACGGCGAAATGGATGGTCGCGGTCCATTGGTCCCCTGCCGCCGCCACGACAACGGACGCCGCGATCTCGTGCTCCGCGCCATGCAGGCCGAACAGGCCGTGTATCTGCACCCGGGACTCGCCTTGCGGGGCGATTGCGCCATCGACGCGAGTCGGCGTAAAGGTGATTTCCGGATAGCGCCGGCTCTCGAGAACCTTCTCGTGCATCTTCCGGTCGCGTCCCTTGCTTCCACTGTCGCCGCTGGTTGCATCCACCACCACCGATCCACTGGCGGGGCCGCCGGCGGGGTCGAACCGAATCGTCCCGCGCTTGAGCCGGAAACTGCCGTGGACCGTGTGCAGGACATCGGGCAGGGTGAATTCGATGCTGGTCTTCGCCGGATCGAGATCCAGGACCTTCGTTTGCGCCGGCAGCAGCGCGGCCCCTGCGGCAACCGCCCAGGCCAGCAGGGCCGTGGCGAGACCTCGTGAGGTCCGGAGCCGGCTCTGTATCCCCGGGGCTGCCCCCGCCCGGCCCGTATCGCGCAATGGCTGCGGCGTCCTCACCATCGCAACAGCACCAGCTCGGAGCAAAACCCCGGTCCCATCGCGGCCAGGATGCTGTAGGTGCCCGGCGCCGGCCGGCGCCGGCACAGGAATTCTTCGAGGACAAACAGAACCGACGCCGAGGAAAGATTCCCGGTGCGGCGCAGGCATTCCCAGGAGGCGTCCAGCGCTCCCGCCGGCAACTCCAGGGCGTTCGCTGTTGCTTCCAGCACGGCCGGGCCACCCGTGTGCATGATCCAGGCGCCGATGTCTTTCCGGGTCAGGCCGTGATCGGCGAGAAAGGCATCCAGGTCCGGGGCCAGATGCGCGTAGACCATGCGGGGCACGTCGCGCGACAGCACGATTCGGAAGCCCTTCTCGGAAACGTCCCATCCCATTACGTGCTCGGTGCCGGGGTAAAACACCGACCGGGTGTCCAGGATCTCCGGACCGTCCGGGAACGCCTCCGCTCCGGCGACCAGAACCGCCGCCGCTCCATCGCCGAACAGGCCCGTAGAGATCAGATTGGCAACCGACAGGTCCTCGCGCTGCAGGGTCAGGGAGCACAACTCGACCGCCAGGACAGCCGCGACCTGGTTAGGGTAGGCCCGCACGTAATCCGCGGCCCGCGCTACGCCCGCCGCTCCGCCCACGCATCCGAGCCCGAAGATAGGAATCCGTTTGAGGTTGGGAGACAGGCCCATGCGGTTCACCAGCCGGGCATCGATGGAGGGGCTGGAGATGCCGGTAATCGATACGAAGAACAACGCGCTCAGGTCGCCGGGCGCCAACCCGGCGCGCGCCAGCGCACACCCCAGGGCCTTTTCCCCAAGCTCCTCGGCGGTTTCCATCCAGGCCGCATTGGCCTGGCCCCAGTTTTCGAGCCGCTCGTAGGCGTCGAGCGGCAGGGACAAATAGCGTTGTTCCACCCCCACGTGGGCATGAAGGCGGTCCAACATTTGCGGGATGTCGAGCTTGTCGGCCCAGTAGCGCTTCAAGGGTTCAAGGATGCTTTCTTGAGTGTATTGATACTTAGGAAGGGCGCTGGCAACGCTGGCGATTCTCATAAGAGTTGGTGTTCGGTAAGAGTTGGTCTTCGGCTGCGGCTGCTTTGGGGGCAGCGGAACGCGTTCATTGTACCCAAGCGGGACGGTGGGCCCAGCCGGATTGGCCGAAAACATGGCTCAGATGTTCACCACGCGCCGGGCGATCTCCAGGGCATCCGACCAGAAAGTCGCCGAGGAGTGGACGAGCTCGACGACTTGTTTCATCGCGGCGACGAATTCGTCGATCTGTGCTTCCTCGATCACCAGCGGCGGGGCGGCTTTGAGCACCATGAAATTGTTCCCGCACATCTGGGTCAGCATGCCCTGGTCGCGGAACAGGCGCCGGACCAGCATTTGGCCGAACATCCCCGGGTGGATTCTGAGAACCGCCTCGAACGGGACCCGCAGCCGCCATTGGCGAGGAGCCTTGAACTGGATGCCACAGAGTAGCCCGAGGCCGCGCACATCGGCGATTGTCTCGTATCCGGCCAGCGTCTCCCACAACCGGCGCCGAAGATACGCGCCGGCTGACTCGGCCCGCTCGCCCAGCCGTTCTTCCTCGAGCACTTCCAAGGTTGCCAGGCCGGCGCGCATGGCCAGGCTGTTCTCGCTGAACGTGGAGGTGTGGATAATCGCCCGCCGCAGTGAGTTGTAAACCGAGTGATAGATCCGGTCGGACAGGAGTACGGCTCCGCTCGGAATCAGTCCTCCGCTCAGGGCTTTGGCGAGCACCACCATGTCGGGATCAACTCCAAAGTGGTGAGCGGCGAGGAAGCGGCCGGTGCGATACATCCCGGTCTGGACTTCATCCAACACGAACAGTGTGCCGTAACGCCGGCAGAAGGTCTCTGCAGCGGGCAGATAATCCGCATCGGGAATTCGGACCCCGCCCTCTCCCTGGATGGGCTCGACGATAAACGCGGCAAAGCGCCTGGTGGACAGCGCCGCTTCCAGGCGATCGATATTGCCGAACGGCACAGCCTGGGTATCGGGCAGCAGAGGGCCGAAACCTTCGCTCCAGAAGGAGCCGCCCATCAGTGAAAGCGCGCCGCAGGTAAGGCCGTGGAAGGCCCCTTCGGCGTAAAGGAGGCCCGGGCGGCCGGTATCGGCCCGGGCGAACTTGATCGCCGCTTCAATGCCCTCGCTGCCCGAGCTGGCGAAGAACACTTTGCTCAGCCGGCCGCCCGCGCGCGCGCAAAGAGCCGCGGCGAGTTCCCCCGCGAGTTCCGGCGCATGGCTTTGGAGCATGGCCGGACCCTGCCGGTCCAGCTCGGCCTTGATGGCGGCGATGATCCTGGGATGATTGTGGCCCGCGTTGTGAACACCGTAGCCGGAGAGGAAGTCCAAGATGCGCCGGCCGTCGGAGGTATGCAGCTCGGCGCCGGCGCATTGCGTATAGCGAACGTTCATCTCGAGCAGCTCGAGCAGCCGCACCCATTGCGGATTGACGTGATCCTTGTAGGGCGTCTTCAAAGTGGAAGGGGCGGTTTCGAGTTGCGACACTATGCTTTAACCTCGGCTTTAACCTCGATTGAGCAGTTTAGCGCCAAAGCCTTGCGCTGAAGCGTGGCGCTGAAGCGGGGCGCTGAAGCGTGGCGCTGAAGCGTGGCGCTGAAGCGTGGCGCTGCGGCGGAGCGCCAGAGCGGCCGCATTCCTTGCGACGCTCACCAATCCTGGAGATCCCGGCGGTCCAGCCCAAACACCATCACGACTTCGGGGTTCGACAGGGTGGTCCAGAGGCGGGAGATCCTCGGCCGGCGCTGCATGGACCTGTATCCTCCGCGAGACGTAACAAGAGTGCTGGCCGACAGGAGGGTCAGTCCGGCGCCGCGAGCGCAGCGGTAGAATTCGTACGGCGTCCGCCACCACCCCCAAAACAGGTAAGTCGCCGCTCGGTACGTGCCTATTGCCTTTTTCAAGATCTCCGAAAGCCACTGGCGAACCGATAGGACGCTCACACTGTGAAGAACGAATAGTCCGTCCGGCGTCAAGCTGTCGGAGACCTTGCGCATCAGTTGCTCCAACTCCGCAGTGTCGAGGAAGTATTCCGAAGCCAGAATCAGAATTAGATCAAATTTCGAGGCGATGGCGATCTCGCGAATATCGGCAATCAGAGTGGGCGTATCAGGGAATCGCGCGCACAGGTCCCGTAGCGACGTCATCTGGCAATCGTGGAGCGTAACGTTGTAGCCCCGCTCCAGCCACACTCCCTCGGCCACTCCTTGGCCCGCGCACATCGCCAGAACAAGCGGGCGCCGGCCGTTACGACGCTCCCAGCGTTCGAACAGTTCGGATGCCACCAAACCGCCCAGCGCGACTTTCCCTTTGGTCCAATCGGCCCCTACCTTTCCGTGGCCCGCTTGCAGCGCCGCATAGAATTCCTGGTACAGCTCCGGAGGCACCGGCCCGTCTCCAGGATCCCGCTCCCCAGCCAGCTCCGCCAGATCAACCCCCTGCCACTTTCGTATGAAAGCGGGACGCTTCATGGCTACGCTCCGCACCCGTGATCTCGGAAACTCGTTCTCCGCGGAAGCACGCCCACTGCCTTTGTGAGTGGAGCACCGCCGGGCAATAACGCTTTTGAATCCAAACCCTTGTGCGAATCCGCGGGTGTGAGGATCCGATCCGGCCTTCGCTGCCCGAGCTGGCGAAGAACACTCTGCTCAGCCGGCCGCCCCCCCGCGCGCAAAGGGCCTCAGGGAGTTCGCCCGCGAGTTCCGGCGCATGGCTTTGGAGCATGGCCGGACCCTGCCGGTCCAGTTCGGTCTTGATGGCGGCGATGATCTTGGGATGATTGTGGCCCGCGTTGTGAACAGTATGCAGCTCGGCGCCGGCGCATCGCGCATCGCGCACGTTCATCTCGAGCAGGTCGAGCAGCCGCACCCATTGCGGGTTGACGCGATCCTTATACGGCGTCTTCAAAGTGTAAGGCGCGGTTTCGAGCTGCGACACTATGCTTTAACCTCTATTGAGCAGTTTAGCGCCAAACCGCGGCGCTAAAGTGGCCACATCACGTCCGACGCTCGCCGATCGCTCCGGGTTACTGGAGATCTCGGCGGTCTGGCCCGAACACCATCACGGCTTAGTCCGGCGCCGCCAAAACACGTAAGTCGCGGCAACCCCGCCATGGCGCGGATCGACCGGCCGGCATCATCGGCCGCTCGGACGAGCACTTGACGAGCTACCCCTTCCGACTCCGTGGAAACATTGACGTGCCCTACGGCAGCCGCGGCACGCTCGATCGCCGGAAGCGGCGGGAGCCAAGTCACCGGCCCGCCCTCGGCGGCGGAACCGAAAAGCTGGGCGGCGACCACCACGTTCCCGGCGCGCGATCGATTGCGCCAGCGCGCCATTACCCGATGAGGTATCCTAGGAAGGAGTGGCGCCGAGCTACTATCTAAAAACAGCGCGTCTGAAGTCTTTGCGCGACACTTGTCGTTTGGCCGGGTGTTCATTCTGGCTTCTGGCTCCTGACTTCTGTCTTCTTGTTTTAGAGCGAGCCGGCGACTCCGACGAAATGCCCTGTGCCTTTGTATGGCGACTCCAGCCCCGTAACTCCTCGAAGATCCGGGGGGCGCTGCTGACCTACCTGCTTTACCGGGAAGCGCCGATCGTAGGGAACCGCGCTTGAAAGTTCTGCTCTCCGCCTACGCCTGCGAGCCGGGGAAGGGTTCCGAGCCGGAGATCGGCTGGAGCTGGGCGCGGCAAAGCGCCCGCCTTCATGAGACCTGGGTGCTCACCCGCACCAACAACCGTGCTGTCATCGAGGCCGCGATCGAGCGACGTCCCACGCCCCACATCCACTTCGTTTACGTGGATCTGCCCCAACGGCTGCTGTTCTGGAAGAAATGGCCGGGACTACTATATCTATACTACTATCTCTGGCAGTGGATGGCTTACTTCAAGGCGAAGAAGCTACACCAAAATATTGGCTTTGATCTCGTGCACCACTCCACCTTCGGCATGTACTGGCTGCCCAGCCCACTGGTGCTTTTGCCGTTGCCGTTCATCTGGGGCCCGGTGGGCGGAGGCGAGTCGACTCGCCGCGCTTTTCGAGCCGCACTGGGCTGGCGCGGCAGTGTCTATGAGCGCCTCCGCGATCTGGCGCAGTGGCTGGGCAGTCTCGATCCGATGGTGCGCCTGACGGCCCGCCGGTCGGTGCTGACGTTGGCCACCACTAACGACACCGCCGAGCGGCTGGTGAAGCTCGGCTGCCGGACGATCCGGGTGATCTCGTCGGTCGGCATGGACGCCGAGGAAGTGGAACGCCTGCCGTTCAACCCGAGAAAACCAGCGGACCGTTTCCGCGTCGTCAGCACGGGCCGCTTGCTCCACTGGAAGGGCTTCGATATGGCGGTGCGGGCGATTGCTCAATTGGGCGACAAGGTGCCGGGCCTGGAATATTGGATCTTCGGCAACGGACCCGAGCACAAGCGCCTGGAGAGGCTGGCGCAGGAGTTGGGAGTGAGGAATCGAGTGACCTTCTGGAGTAAAGTTCCGAGGGAGCAGGTGCTGGCGCGGGTGGCCGAATGCGATGTGCTGGTTCATCCCAGCCTCCACGACTCGGGCGCTTTCGTGTGCCTGGAGGCAATGGCCGTTGGATGTCCGGTGATCTGCCTGGACCTGGGCGGCCCGGCGCTTCAGGTTTCGGAAGAGACCGGCGTCAAGATTCCCGCCGTCTCCCCCGAGCAAGTCGTGCGCGATATGGCGGCCGCGCTCTTGAAGCTGGCCCAGGACCCGGAACTGCGATCCCGGCTGGCCGAAGCCGGGCGAAGACGCATTCTGCAGTCTTTCACCTGGGACAAGAAGATGGATATCCTCCAGGAAGCCTACTCGGGGGTAAGTCCACCCCCTGCTCTCCCCGAATAACAGGAAGACTGGCATCCGCTACGCCAGAATCTCCCGCACCACCTGCCCCTGCACGTCCGTCAGCCGGAAGTCGCGGCCCGCGTAGCGATACGTCAGCTTCTCGTGATCGACGCCGAGCAGATACAGAATGGTGGCATGCAGGTCGTGGATCGAGACCCGGTTCTCCACGGCCTTGAATCCGAACTCGTCGGTGGCCCCATAGGCCAACCCGCCCTTGACCCCGCCGCCGGCCAGCCACATCGTGTAGCCATAGGGATTGTGGTCCCGCCCATCGCCGTTCTCTGAAACCGGCGTGCGTCCAAACTCACCGCCCCAGACGATCAGCGTCTCATCCAGCAACCCGCGTCGCTTCAAGTCGCGAATCAGAGTGGTCGCCGCCTGGTCCATGTCCGGACACCGATTGCGCAGGTTGTTGCTGATTTCTTTGTGATCATCCCACGGCTGACCGATCCCGTAATAGATATGAACGTACCGCACGCCGCGCTCCACCAACCGCCGCGCCAGCAGGCAGCCATTGGCAAACGGCGTGGTCCCATACTCGGCCCGAACCGCTTCCGGCTCCTTGCGAACGTCGAACACATCCGACGCCGCAAACTGCATCCGATACGCCGCCTCCATCGCCTGAATGCGGCCTTCGAGGAACCCATCCGCCCCAAACGACTCGCGATGCTCCCGGTTCAGCGCCTGGATCAGATCGAGTTGCCGCCGCTGCGCCGGCGCGTCGAGCTGTGTGTTGCGCAAATACCGGATCATCTTCTCCGGTTCCGTTTCCGAGTCATTGAAATGGGTCCCCTGGTGCTCGGCCGGCAGAAAGCCGGCGCGCCAGAGCGAACCGCCGTTCGCACTCGGGCTCAGCACCACGAACGCGGGCAGGTTTTCGTTTTCCGTCCCCAGGCCGTAGGAGATCCAGGCGCCCATGGAAGGCCTGGTCGAAGCGATATTGCCCGAGTGGATCAGGTTCCGGGCCGGTGTGTGCGTCGGGTTGAACGTGCACATGGACCGGATGACGCAAATGTCGTCGATCGTGGAGGCGAGCTGCGGCAACAGCTCGCTGACATCGACCCCCCCTCGCCCATACTTCCGGAAAGCAAAAGGCGAAGGCAGCAGGCCGCCCGTCACCCGCTCGGTGCGCAGATCGACCGAAGCCGGCCGCTGGCCGACATACTTCTGAAGCGCGGGCTTCGGATCGAACATGTCCAACTGCGAAGGCCCGCCGGTCATGAAGAGAAAGATGACGTGTTTGGCCTTGGGCGCGAAGTGCGGACCCACGTAATGGCCCACCGTCGCTGCGCGCGCCTGGTCGCCCGCCAGCAGACCCGTCAGGCCGACAGATCCCAGCCCGCCGCAAAGGGAAGCAATCCAGGAACGCCGCGAAAGTTTTTCGGTCATGGCCAGAAAATGAACTCGTTCGTGGATAACAACGCCTGGGCATACTGCGAGACACCCGCCTGGGCGAGATAGCTCATCGCCAGATCGATCTCCTTGGCGTTCGGATTCCGCCCCAGCGCCCGCCGGTACATGCTACCCACCCTGGCCGCGCCATCGGGTTCGGACTCCGCGAGCTTCGCGAGCGCCGCCGACTGCTGTTCCAGGAAGGGACTGTTGAAGACGAAGAGCTGCTGCAGCGGCGTGGTGGTCAGGTCGCGCCCCGGGCTGTGCTGCGACGGATCGGAGAAATCGTACAGCCGCAGAAGAGCGTTCAAGCGCCCACGGCTCACCCGGCCATACACGGTTCGGCGCGTGTTGTCCGCCGCATCCAGATCCATCGACGGCCCGTAGATCGCGAGATTGAGCGTCCCCGCCGCCTGCAGAATCGAATCCCGAAACGCTTCGATATCCAGCCGCCGCGGATTCATGCGCCACAGTAGCCGGTTCGCCGGGTCGGCTCGCTCTCCGTCAGCCCGCGGCCCACTCGATTGCCGGTAAGCCGCCGAAAGCAGGATCTCCCGATGCAGCCATTTCAGGGACCAGCCATGGGCCAGGAACCGCGCCGACAGGTCCTCCAGCAACTCCGGATGCGACGGCTTCTCCCCCTGCGCGCCGAAATCACTGGGCGTGGTCACGATAGGTTTGCCGAAATGCCATCCCCACACGCGGTTCACGATCACGCGCGCCGCGAGCGGCGTCGCATCGGTAAAAATCCTCTCCGCCAGCTCCAGGCGGCCGGACCCTTTCCGGAACAGGTTGTCCGGTCCCTTGGAAAGCACGGCCAGAAACCGTCGCGGAGCCGGCTCGCCCGGCGCGGCCACGTTTCCGCGCAGGAAGACCGGCAGGTCCCGCGCCTCCCCGGGCCTGTAATCCATGAGGGTCAGATCGGGATCGGTTCCATCCACCCACAACCCCGCGTCGTAGACGGCATTTATGAACGGCTGGTTGGGGTCGGGCTGCTCTCCGCGCCGCCGTTTCGCTTCCGTCCCGAACTTCGACACGTGCTCGGTAAGCTCGGGGTAGCGTTCTTTCAGGGACTCCATCTCGGTCTGAAGTTTCTGGAGTTCCGCTTTGAATCGCTCCACCTTTCGAGCGGCTTCCTCGGGTTTGGTCCCAGGCTCTCCGGTCATCAATTTGGCCAGGTAATCCAGGTCGAAGAGCCGCTGCTCGACCCACAAGAAGCGAGTCTCGGTGGCCGGATCGACGGCGTGAAGTGGTCGCTGCGCGGCCATGGTAGAAGCAAACACTCCGGCCAGGCCGTAGTAATCCTTGGTGGTGATCGGATCGAACTTATGATCGTGACACCGGGCGCAGGCGACCGTCAGCCCCAGCAAGCCGCGGGTCACGCCGTCCACCCGTTCGTCCCAGTCGTCCGAGGCGAGCGTCTCAATCACCTCTTTCGACAAGCGCGCATCTTTGTGATACACCGGCGCCGCGCCGAGAAATCCCAGCGCCCGCAGGTCGTCGCGCGTGGCGCCGGCCATTTGATCGGCCGCCAGTTGCAGCTTCACGAAGCGGTCGTAGGGAATATCCCGGTTGAACGCCTCCATCACCCAGTCCCGATACCGCCACGCATAAGGGTAAGGGGGATTGGTGGCTTCCGAGGTGGGATTGTCTTCCGCGTAGCGCGCGACGTCGAGCCAGTATCGGCCCCATCGCTCTCCGTAGTGTGGCGAAGCCAGCAGGCGCTCGACGAGCCTCGCATAGCCGTCCGGCGAGGGATCGTTGGCGAAGGCCTCGATCTCTTCATAGGTCGGTGGAAGCCCGGTCAGATCCAGGGAGACGCGGCGGATCAGCGTCCGGGCATCGGCCGCCGGCGAGGGCTTCAACTGCTTCTCCTCGAGCTTCGCCAGCACGAAGGAGTCGATCTTCGTCCGCGGCCAGGCGGCGTCCTTTACCGGCGGGGCGGCACGCTCTTGCACGGGCTGAAACGCCCACCAATTCCGGCCTTTCTCGAGGTCGATTCCCGGCGCCCCTGCCGCCTCGCTTCCCCCCGCCGTGTCCACCCGAGGATCGGGAGCGCCCGCTGCAATCCACTGCTCGAAGTCCGCAATCACCAGATCCCCAAGCTTCCCCGTCGGCGGCATCTGCAAGCGCGGATTGGTATACCGGAGCGCCTGCAACAAGCGACTCTCCCCCGGCTTTCCGGGAGTGACCACCGGCCCCGAAGCCCCTCCCTTCCGCAACCCTGCCTTGGTATCCAGAACGAGCGACCCCATCGGCGCTTTCAGCTTCGACGAGTGGCACAGGTAGCAGTTGGTCGCAAGGATCGGCCGGATCTTTTTCTCAAACAATTCCACACCGGTCGATTGCGCGCTCAAGGGCACGGCCACAGCGGCGAGCAGAAGCCAGCTTCCAGTCATCTTTCTATTGTGGATTCTATCACGAGGCCTATGCCCAGAAGTCGCCGCTATCACTCCCTGGAATGGCCCTTCCCTGGCGGTGCTGCGCGACTTCGCGCTGTATTCCGACCTAAAACCGCTCCCTTGGACTTACGGTCGCGGAATGGCCCCCCTCCTGCCCTCATTTTTATGTCGCGTACCCGCCGGCTACCGGGCGACCTGTGGTAGAATCGCGCCAAATCGATCAGGGAGGTGTGCCTTGCGGACGTACATTGCTGGACTCCTCGGATGCCTTAGTTTGGTTACCCTGGCCGCCTACGGCCAGACCTCCACGGCGACTATTTCCGGAGTGGTGCGGGATCCATCGGGCGGCGTCGTGCCTGGAGCAGCCATCACGGCCAAGCACGACAGCACAGGTCAGAGCCGCGAGGCCCAGACCAGCGCGGCGGGAAACTACACCATCACCAACCTGCCGATCGGCAGTTACACGATCTCGGCCGGCGCGACCGGTTTCAAA
>JBGOUJ010000221.1:0-10791 GCA_041477005.1 Terriglobia bacterium
CCTCTCTGTTATACCCGCGGCGGTATTCGACGCCGGTCTTCACCCCATGCTTACCGTGAAACGTCGAAATCGAGTCCAGGAGCTGCGTATCGGTGACCGGCGTCGGAATGCGAGCCACCGCCGCGTTGGCGGCGCCTGGTGCGCCAAGCGAGGCATATCCGTTGATATTGAACGTGGGAAAGGCGGCGTTGCTCACGTTGGCCAATCCAAGGGACTGCGCCAGCCCCTGGCCGGCCCCGAACCGCCGCTGGATAAAGCTGCGTCGGTCATAACTGACCTGAAGATTATTGAGCAGCGTCGGGCTGAAGGTGTGCAGGTAACTGCCCATGAAACTCTGAATGCGGCCGTCGGTTGTGCCGGCGTTGGGATCCGAGACTGGAATTCCATAAGAGCCGTCATCTTCCTGGTTGTAGTCGTTGATGTAGTAGCGCGCGGTCAACTGGTCGTAGTCGGTCAGGCGGTGATCCAATCTGCCGACGAGGATATCCCGGCGCAGCGTCGAATGGCTGTTCGCGCCGAAGTTGCTCGCGGCCCCGGCGCCGCCGGCGGTAGAGGCCCGGTTCGGCAGAGGGATGTAGGCAAGAGCCGCCACGGCGACCGGATCCAGGCTGCTCTGCGGAATGATGTTTCCGGAGTAGGGCTGCTTCTTGCCGCTCGCGAGCGTTGCCGGATCGTAAATGGTGCTCTGGAGCGCCGAAAAATCACCCTGCCGCTCCGCCAGCGTCGGCACTGTATACACGGCGGCGCTTCCGAAGGTTTCGCGGGTCTCCTCCCAGCTCGCGAAGAAGTGCGTCTTGTCTTTGATGACCGGCCCGCCGAGCGAGCCGCCGAATTGGTGCAGGTTCAAGGGCGGCGTGGCCGCGGCGAAGAAGTTCCGTGCATCGAGCGCGTTATTGCGCGCGAAATCGAATACGCTGCCATGAAACTGGTTGGTCCCGGAGCGCGTGGAAAGGGCGATGATGCCTCCGGTCGAGTGACCGTATTCGGCCGAGTAGTTGTTGGAGATCACCCGGAACTCCTGCATCGCATCCAGCGGCAGGCTGGTCTGCTGTTGGGGCCGTGTAACCCCCACCGCGTTCGTTACGTTTCCGCCGTCCAGCGTAAAATCCTGGTTGCGCGCGCGTCCCCCGGCCACAGAGAAAACCGGATAGTTTTCCGCGCCCTCGCCGCTTGTGACCATGACAACGCCGGGCGAAAGGCTTACCAGCGAACTGGCCGCCCGATTCGGCAGCGGGAGATTGTCGATCATCTTGTGATTCACAAGCTGGCCAATGCTCGAAGATTGCGAATCGATTGGCGGGAGCGTGCCCAAGACTTCGATGGTCTGATTCTGCTGGCCTACCCTCAGGACAAAGTCGACGGCCAGAGTCTGCGCCACCTCCAGGAGGATGCCCTTGCGCACCAACGGCTCAAAACCGGCGCCACGAACCTCGATCCGGTAGGTTCCCGGAAGAAGCGCGGTCACGCGGTAAAGGCCTTCGCCGTTGGTGCGAACCGTGAGGCCTGAGCCCGATCCTTCGTTGATTGCTTTGACCTCCACCTCCGGAACAACAGCGGTCGATTCGTCTACGATTCTTCCCGTCAACGTACTCGTGCCCACCTGCGCCGGCAGCGTCGCCACGAGCATCACAAACGGGGCCATCGTCAGGTAAGCACGAACCAAAGTCGAGATCGAGCGCGAAGTCATCCTGTTCTCCTTGAAGCTATTAAATTAATGAAAGTAAATGACTTGCTGTGGCTCGGTAGGTCAGCAACAACAGCGGCGCAGGAACTCGACGGGGGCGTTTGGAGCTTTGTCTACCATTCCTATAGAGATTAGGGTATTTGAAGGGAAAATGCAACTCCTGTTTTTGAACCCGCGCCCTCAGAACGCAATCCTGCTGCCACGGCCCCGCCGCCCGAGCGCCCACATCTTGACCCGGAACCGGAGTGATCGCCGCTGCAGTAGCCACACTATTCTCCACGCTTGCCTTGCCGGCTGCGTCAAACTGAAGGATGGCTGTTCCCGACAATGTCTAAGTGTCCCCTGACCGGCCTGTTGGCGCTAGCAATCCTGGCGTGGGCCCAGGCCCCGGCCCAGAAATCGGTCACCGCAGCGGTCCAAGATCGGTATAATCGGATCCATTCGCTCCAGGCCGAGTTCCAGGAGACCCTCTCGTATGACGGCCGCACCCGCCGCCAGGAACGCGGCACCCTCTACTTGCTGCGCCCGCGCAAGATGCGCTGGGATTACAAGGAGCCGGCCGGCAAGATGTTCGTCTCCGACGGCAAGATGTTTTACCTCTACAGCCCCAACTCGAACCAGTTCCAGAAGATCAAGCCGAAGGAAATCGAAGACCTCCGCGCCCCGCTTGCCTTCCTGCTAGGCAAGCTGGATTTTCAAAAGGAATTCGGCCAGCTCTCGGTCAAGTCCACTCCGGAAGCGATCGAGCTTAAGGCCGGCCCGCGCTCCCCGCAGGAAGGGTACAACCAGGCCGTCTTCACCTTTGATCCCAAGACCTACCAAATCCGGCGCATCGTTATCGACGGCCAGGACGGCCTGACCACCGAGTTCCTCTTCTCGGGTGAAACCTTGAACCCGCCGCTCGAAGCCCGGTTGTTTCAGTTCCAGCCTCCCGCCGGCGCCGAGCCGGTGGAAACCGTGCGCTAATAACGAACTGGTCATGATATAATGACCATGGTCATGAAACAGCAAATCGCGGCAGGTGTCTTCAAAGCCAAGTGCCTCAGTCTGCTCGATGAAGTCCAGCAGAAGCGCACGGAGATCGTCATCACCAAGCGCGGCAAACCCGTCGCCCGCCTTGTCCCGGTCGAGGACAACCCGCCCGCCGAGCTGTTTGGGCGGATGAAGGGGACGTTCAAGATCGTCGGCGACATCGTCAGCCCCCTCGGCGAGCGCTGGGAAGCCGATGAATAACGGCTCCGGCCCCCTCCTGCTGGACACGCACTGCTGGCTCTGGGTCGAAGGAGGGTTACTGGAAAGGTTCTCCAAGCCCGGCCTTGGCGCCCTCGAGGAAGCCCGCCGCGCCCATAGCATCCTGGTTTCGGTGATCTCCATATGGGAAATTGGCATGCTCGAGTCCAAAGGCCGCATCGAGCTCCACATGCCCTGCGAGGAATGGGTCCGCCAAGCCCTGGCCGGTCCCGGTCTTACCCTGGTCGGCCTGACCCCCGAAGTCGCCATCGACAGCAGCCGTCTCCCGGGCGTCCTGCACGGCGACCCCTCCGACCGCATCCTGGTCGCAACCGCCCGCCGCCTCGGAGCCCGCCTCCTCACCCATGACCGCAACCTCCTCGATTACGGCCGCCGCCACCACGCCAGAATCCTTGCCGCCTGACCCCACCACCCGCAACCCCGAGCTCAACTCCCCTCCACGCCGGCGTCCATTCCCACGTCATTGTTTGTTTAATGGCTGAGTTCGTTCTCAAATACGCGGACGCCCAGGGCCAGGTGAAGCAGCAGGTTGAGAGCGCCGTCTCCGAAGTTGAGCTGCGCGAGCGCTACACCCAGCGGGGCCTGCTGGTCTATTCGGTCAAGCCGCGGGGCGGCGTCACCGGTTTGCAGGGCCGCCTGCGCCGGCCGAAGAAGCTCGACCTCGCCCAGTTCCTGATTTTCAACCAGCAGTTCGTGACCCTGATCCGCGCCGGCCTGCCCATTCTGAAGTCGCTCGAGCTGCTCTCTTCGAGCCTCAGCAGTCCCAAACTGGCCGGGTACATCCGCAAGGCCCGCGAGGACGTCAAGAGCGGCTCTCTGCTCTCCGATGCTTTCCGGGCGCAAACCGTCTTCCCGCCGATCTACACGACCTCGGTCATGGCGGGGGAGAAGTCCGGCAGCCTGGTCGAGGTCATCGAGCGTTACGTCACCTACCAGAAGCTGGCCCTGGCCGTGCGCAAGAAGGTCCTGGTCTCGCTGCTCTATCCCTCCCTGCTGATCGTCCTGGTGATTATCCTGGTGATCTTCCTGGTCACCTACGTGGTGCCCAGTTTCGCCGAGTTGTACGCCGGCATGCAGGCCGAGTTGCCGCCGATGACGCAGTTCCTGGTTTACGTCGGCTCGGCCGCCAAGAACTACATTCTGTTCTTCGCCGCCGGCGCCATCCTGGCCGGCTTTCTGTTTTCCTGGTGGCTGCGAGGCCCGCGCGCCCAAGCACAGTTCGACCGCCTGAAGCTCCACATACCGCTGTTTGGCAACATCTGGATCAAGTACCAGGTGGCGCAGTTCTCCCGCGTCCTGAGCACGCTGCTGGTCGGCGGTATCCCGCTGTTACAAGCCCTGGAGACTTCCGGCGACTCGCTCGGCAACCAGCTTCTGCGCAACGGCATCGCCGCGGCGAGCAAGCTGGTGAAGGAAGGCCGGCCACTCTCGGCGGGCCTGGAGCAGACCGGCATCATGCCGCGCCTAGCCATCGAGATGATCGAGGTCGGCGAGTCGACCGGCGCGCTCCCCGCCATGCTCAACAGCGTCGCCGAGTTTTTCGAGGAGGACGTCAACACCCGGATGACCGCCGCCCTGTCGCTGATCGAGCCGGTGATCATGCTCATCATGGGCGCCTTCGTGGCCTTCGTCCTGGTATCGCTCTATCTGCCGATCTTCAGCCTGGCGGAAAAGATCCACTAGCTCCATTCAGCGATTCGCGAGGACGGGAACGACCCCAGCTCGAATCAGGCGTTCGTCGGATGTGACGAGCGTGAGAGCGAACACTTTGGCCGTGGCCACCAGAAGGCGGTCTGCCGGATCGCGATGCGGCAGACCCACGCTTCGCGTTGCCAGCGCCACCTCGTGCGTGATGGGGGCTTCGATCAAGGGCGCGGCGCGCGCAGCCTTAGCGATCCACGCCTCCACATCTTCCTCCAGCGCAACGCGCCCCTTGTCGCAAAGCACGACGAGCTCCCACGTGCTGATAGCCGATAGCCACAGCTCGTTCGCCGGATCCTCGAGCTCTCGAGCAACCCGCCGGCTGAGCCTTCGCGGCTCGAGCAGACTCCACAACCAAATGTGCGTGTCCAGCAAAAGACGCATCAGCGAAGCGCTTCCCAGTCCTTTTCTTCGCTTGCGGGAGATACGATGTCGCCCCGAATGAGGCCTGTGCGGGCAAGGCTGCCGATCCAGCCGCCGGGCCGTTGCGGAGCGGAAGGCGGAACCACCTACGCAACCGGCTTGCCGAATCGAGTAATCCGAACCGGCTTCCGCGTTTTCCGGACTCGTTCGAGCACCGCCAGGCAGGTGGCCTTGAACTTGGAGATGGCGATCTCTTCCATGGGACTAGTCAGATTGTACCATGGTCTGAAAAGATGGTCCATTCATGGTTTCGACGGATTGTGGAGGCCGGCAGCGGCCCCACCCGATGCCATCGTTCCGATCGACCCAGGCCGCTAGTTCACATCCGCTTCGCCGTTATGTCGAAGCTGTTCCCGTCGAAGTCTACTTTGAGCTTGATCTCGTTGCCGCTGATCTTGCCCTTGTAAGTGAACGTGCCGAACGGCCGGTCGGCCGAGAACGAGATGTCGTCGCCGCTGACCTTACCGTCCTTGATCGGCGTCTCGTCCTGCGATCCCGCGACCGTGCCGGTCAGCTTGCCGCCGTCCATCTTGAAGGTGAACGTGTTGGTCCGCTGGGTCCCATCCGGGGTGGTGAACTCCGCCTTCCACTTGCCGCTGACGTCCGCCGCCGCTGCCGCCAGCGCCAGCAGGACGCCTACCGCCACAACCCACAGCCCAATCCGCTTTCTCATGGTAGTGACCTCGTGTCCGTGTAACAATACCACGCCCGGCGGCGCCCGTGTGCAACAGTCGAGCCACGATCAGCCATCACCTTTCAGCACTCCCGACGCTCCGGTTGTTGATAGCTGACCGCTGAAAAGCTACGTGGTGCCTCTCTCTTCCAGGATCGCCTCCAGTTCGGCAATGGCATCAGGATAAACTCGACGCCGGCATCGGCCAGAGTCGTGAGCAGCGCCGGGAAGTCTGTCATTTAGACTGCCGTGCCGCCCGGCCGGCGCGCTGCAGCTCATCTCGAAACCGCTGCAGCGCCATGAGCTTCTCGAATCGTTGTTCCACGGTCAGCTTCAGGTTTTCCCGAATCAGGCTGCGATCAACATCCTTCTTGTAAGCTTCGATAACCGGATCCGGTTCAAGGAGCGGTGTGCGCCTTTCATCCATCCCGTGCGTCCTTCCCTGGGACCATCATACTCTACGAAACCCGCTGAAATGGCCCCCGGCGCCCCTCATTTGATCTACAATTGCTCAGTCCCGGAAACGGGCTTTCGAGGAAGGGAGGTTTCGAGCAAATGCGTCTTGTTCCTTTGATCCTGGTTGCCACGACCGCCTTCGGCCAGCTCAGCGACATCCGCAACCCCCACACCACCCCCGCCGACGTCGTCGCCGGCGCCAAGGTCTTTCGCTCCCACTGCGCCGAGTGCCACGGACTCAAAGGCGAGGGTGACCGCGGCCCCAACCTCACCACCGGCGTGTTCTTCCACGGCAGCACCGACGCCGACCTGCTGCGCAACGTCTCCGACGGTATCCCCGGCACCGCGATGCCCGGCGTTTTCTTCTCGCCCGATCAGGTGTGGCAGGTGGTCGCTTACGTGCAGTCGCTCAGCCGCACCGGCAGCCCCGATCGCCCCCCGGGCGACCCGGCGCGCGGCGCAAGACTGTTCCGGGAGAAGGAATGCCTCGGCTGCCATCTGGTGCGAGGCGAGGGCGGCATCCAGGGGCCGGACCTGTCGGTGATCGGATCGCAACGTTCCCTCGATCACCTCCGCCAGGCGATCCTTGATCCCAATGCGCAGGTCCCGCTCGAGTACTGGGTGGCGAAAATCACCCTCGAAAAAGGCGCAACCTATTCCGGCTTTGTGATGAACGAAGACACCTACACCGTGCAGATCCTGGATTTCTCGCGAGGGCTCCAATCGCTCGCCAAGCACGATTTTCGAAAATTTGAAATCGACAAGTCTTCGATCATGCCGTCCTACAAAGGCCGCCTCAGCGCGGACGAGCTGAACGACCTGGTGGCCTATCTCTGGTCGCTCCGGCGGCAACGGGGGTCCCAATGAAAAGCCTGGTCCCACTGAAAACCCTGCTCATCTGCCTCGCGCTGGCGGCGGTACCGCTCTACGGCCAGTTGACCTACGAGCGTTTGCTCCACGCCGACTCCGAGCCTCAAAACTGGCTGACTTACTCCGGCTCTTACAAAGGCTGGCGCTACAGCAAGCTCGACCAGATCAACCGGCAGAACGTGAAGGACCTCAAGCTGGCCTGGGTCTACCAGATGCCGGTGACCCACCGCGTCGAAACCACCCCGCTGGTCGTGGACGGCGTCATGTATCTGACCGAGCCGCCCTCCAACGTGGTCGCCCTCGACCCGGCCACCGGCCGCCAGTTCTGGCGCTACAAGCGCAGCCTGCCGAGCAAGATCAACGTCTGCTGCGGGCAGGTGAACCGGGGCGTGGCGATGCTGGGCGATCGCGTCTTCGTCGGCACGGTCGACGCTCACCTGGTGGCCCTCAACGCCAAAACCGGCGCAGTGCTGTGGGACGTCGAGGTGGCCGACTATCGCACCGGCCACAGCCTCACCGTCGCGCCGCTGATCGTGAAGGACATGGTCATCACCGGAGTCGCCGGCGGCGAATACGGCATTCGCGGCTTCCTCGATGCCTATGACGCCAAAACCGGCCAGCGCCGCTGGCGCTTCTGGACCGTCCCCGGACCGGGCGAGACAGGCCACGAAACCTGGACCGGCGATGCCTGGAAGCAGGGCGGCGCCCCCACCTGGACCACCGGCTCCTACGATCCCGAGCAGAACCTGATCATCTGGGGCACGGGCAATCCCGGCCCCGACTGGAACGGCGACGTGCGCCAGGGCGACAACCTCTACTCCGATTCCGCCCTCGCCCTCGACGCCGATACCGGCAAGCTCAAGTGGTATTTCCAGTTCATACCCCACGACGTCCACGACTGGGACGCCACGCAGGTCCCCGTCCTGGTCGACGGCGAATTCCGCGGCCGCCCGCGCAAGCTCATCTATTGGGCGCATCGCAGCGGGTTCTACTACGTGCTCGACCGCCAGACCGGCCAGTTCCTGCTCGGCAAGCCCTTCGCCACCCAAACCTGGGCCAAGGGACTCGACGACAAAGGGCGTCCCATCCGCAACCCGGGCGTGGACCCGACCGAGCAGGGCGTCTACGTGTGGCCCGGCGTCCAGGGCGCAACGAACTGGTATTCGCCGTCGTACAATCCCTTGACCGGCTTCTTCTACCTTACGGCCTGGGAAAGTAAAGGCCTCTATCGCAAAGGCGAGGCCGACTACATCCCCGGCAACCGCTACATCGGCAGCGTTCCCAAGATCGACCTCGAGGATGACCCCGGCTACGGCGCCATCCGCGCCCTCAATCCCAAGACCGGCGAACGGGTATGGGAGTACAAGCTGCACACCAAGCCCTGGTCCGGCGTTCTGTCGACCGCCGGCAAGCTGGTTTTCGGCGCGAACGGCGGCTGGATCACCCGCGACCGCCAGGAAATGGAAGGCTACTTCTACGCCCTGGACGCCGAAACCGGTAAAGAACTCTGGCGCATCAACCTGGGAGGCGACATGTCCAGCAGCGCCATCACCTACTCGGTAAACGGCAAGCAAATGGTAACCATGCCCGCCGGCAGCGGCCTCTTCGCCTTCACGCTACCGTAGCAGCCGCGCCGGCTCGGAGCTGGGATGGGAATTAGGCCTGCGGCGGGCTTGCTCGTCCAACAAACTGCTTGATGTGTACGGTATAACCGTACACAATAGACTTGATCGACTACCATTAGGAGGCCCGCCATGCCCATGAAGAACCCGCCCCATCCGGGCGACCTGATCAAAACCGAGATCATCGAAGCCCTCGGCCTCAACGTCTCGAAGGCGGCGGAGATTTTGAAGGTACGCCGCGCCACGCTCTCCGACCTTATTCACGGCAAGGCCGCGCTGACGCCGGAAATGGCCCTGCGCATTGAAAAGGCGTTCGGCCCCGATATGGACCACCTTTTGCGCATGCAGCTTGCTTACGACGTGGCGCAAACGCGGCAGCATTCCAGAGACATCGCCGTCAAGCGGTATGTCCCAGCGTAAAAGGTAATGGGCTGTGAACCTGTCGCCACGCTACACGGAAAGCAATGGAAAGCCGCCTTTGACGTTTCCGAAGATTGGGACACCGTCATCAACATCGTTGAAGACCGAATCAAAGGGAGATGGCTGGATGCGGCAGACCGGCTAGTAGGCGAGTCCCACTCTGGGTTCGCCATTCTCGCGCTCGACTGTATCGTCCTCGAATCCCTGTGGGGTTTCATGAATGGAAAGGCGGTCCCGCGACGTGGGGAGCAGCAGGTGTACCGGGACATCCTCACGGGCCCGAGTTTTGGATGGACCGCACCCCAGAGTGGTCGAGAGTCATCACCTGGAGCAGGTTGACGACGGCCGCGAGCTGGTCGGCAGCGAGGCGCTCGATGAGCTCGTGAGCTTGTTCTTTCTCGTGGGTGAGATCGGTGGCCATGACGTTACAGCGTTAGCCACAATATAGCACAGACGGTTCTTTGACAGCTCACCTATCAACGATCAGCTATACCCGGCATAATGCGCTCGAGAGTGGTCCCCGAGGAAGCTGGCGCAAGACAGTCCGTGGCGAGATGCTTTCGATTCGAACGAATGAGTTCAGGTGATACGTACGGTGGACCGAGCGGCGCCATGGTAAGGGATCAACCGCGCCCGCCCCTAACCCGAGAGCCTGCTGCCCGCGACAGCGCTTCCTCGACCCAAGCGGTAACCGTCATGCCTTCGATCTCCGCGCGCGTGTAGATCCGGGTCAGAACATGGATCGGCAGTCGCCAGGTTACACTCCGCCGGATCGTCCCACTCTTGGGCGGCCTGCCGGCCCCTGGTCTTCTCCCGCCTCTGCTCACGGGGCGACACCGGCTGCGATCGGCAGCTCCCCAGCCGGTCGAGCGCGTTGGGTCGATCGCGATCGCGCCGTTACGGCCAGACGACGCCGCGGCGCCGGTCGGGCCTCTTTGTGCCGGGCGATCATTCCCTGCTGGACACCCAACTGCAGCCACATATCCTTCAGGGCCAGGTACAACGGGTCCTTCAGCACATCCAGGTGGGAGCGCCGCCGAGCGTAGATCGGCGATCTTGGGCTAAAGAGATACTCATCGAACGACAACCAGTCCGCATTCCCCCGGAACTGTCTCACTGCCTTCTGGTAGAACGCCCGCTCGCTGTCGCTCAAATTTCCCAGCGCGATGCTGAATTTCGTCTTCGAATTGACATATCTCAAGATTCATATTCTCCGGATCCCGCGGCCAGAGCCGCCTGAAATGGGTGCACCTCACTTGACTTCCTCAAAGCGCACGATCTGACATTCAAAATACATAGCATCTTGCTTAAACTTTCGGCGCGCTCGCCGCAAGAATGCCCGAATCGCGTCGACCTCACGCTGTGTCTTGACAATCATGAAAATCTCGCGATTCAGGTCCCACCGCTTCCGCCACCGACCTCCAACCACGCCCCGGTCGGTGAATGCCTTCACGAGCTTGGTCGTCTCATCCAGCCACCAGCTCCACACTTCCTCCGGGAATGGATTCCCGTCGTTGTCGTCGAAGCGGAAACAGCAACGTTACCTTAAACCACCTCTGCGGGTTAGCCATCACCCGTCCTAACAAAAAATCACGACATCCTCATCCGGAAGGGTACCAACGTCCTTTGAATCTGTCAATACAATTTCAGAACTGAGTCAGCGAACCCATTCACCCGCTACGCTTCGGCCC
>JBGOUJ010000222.1:0-10766 GCA_041477005.1 Terriglobia bacterium
ACCAGATCGCTGTTGTCCGGGCGGTAGGCCACAGCGACGCGGGCGTCCTTGAGCGAGCAGGGGATCCGGCGCATGTTTCGCGGCGGCGAGACCAAGCGGGCCGGCGCCTCGGGGCGCTCCCGGACCCGAACTGCGAACCGGCTGTTGGCGACGGTGATAATCTTCAGGCCCTCGGCGCACTCGACGCCCCGCACCCGGCCCCAGAACAGCGACGTGCCCGGAGGAGGCCAGGCGGGTGACACGGGGCGGCGGGGGAGAACCGCGGTGGCCGGCGGACCGGGCGGGGGGGCCTCCGGCGTGGGTCTCGCCTCGACCCGTACGATGACCTGGGGCGGCGAGGGGTGCGGCGGCGGGCGCAATTCCTGCTCGCGGCGGCGCTCGATTTCGGCCAGCTCGACGCGCCTCCGCTCTTGCAACTCCGGATCGGCGGCGCGGCGGTCCATCGCGGCGAGGCTGGCGCGGGCCTCGTCCCACCGCGAAAGCTGCATCTCGGCCTGGGCTTTCGCCAGCCAATAAAGAGGCGGTTCCGGATCCAGCTCGACGGCCCGGCCGGCGTGGCGGGCGGCCATGTCCGCCGGCCGGCCGGGACGCATCAGGAGCAGGCTGTAGCGGTAGTGGGTAGCGGCGTTCGTGGAGCCGAGGCGAACCGCTTCGGCCAGCCACGGTTCGGCCCGGTCGTATTGGAGAGCGTCCATTTCGAGCGCGCCGAGCGATTCGGCGGGCTCGGGGCGCTCCGGAAGCCGCGCTCGCAGCGCGAGCAGCGCTTCCCGGGCTCGGGCCGTTTGGTTGCTGCCGCGCCACATTTCCGCCAGCCGATGCTCCCGCTCCCAGGCCTCGAGCGGACGGACCACCGGCAGAGCGTCCGGAATAGCCGGCGAGGCTGCCGGCAGCACCTCCGCCAGGAACCTGTCCGGGAGACTCGATTCCGGTAGATCCCCCGGCGCGTCGAGGGCGGCCAGACGTTGGGCCAGGCTCCCCGAAGAAAAGCGCCTCACGACCAGCCGGTGCGCTGCCAGCCAGCACCGCGCATAGAACCACGGGCTGCCTTGCGCCCGCGCCTGCTGCTCGTGATGCAGCGCCTCCACATGGTAGGCGAGCGGCACGCCGAGCTTGATTCCTCCGGGCACGGTTTCCAGGTTGCTCAGCAGCTCGGCGAGTCCTTCGCGCAGCCAATGCGGATGACGACCGGCGACCGGCTGCATCGCCTGGTGGGCGAGCTCGTGGGCCAGGGACTTCATCGGGTCGGCCGCCGCTTTCCAGGCGAGTACGATGAAAGACGTCTCCGCCCCCGGTTGGAAGAATCCGACCGCCTGTTCCGGCGCGTAGGCTTCCATCTCTTCGCGGGTTGGAAACAGCACAACCTCGGTCCGGGAAGGAGAAAAGGTGAAGCCCAGGGCTTCGAGCTGGGCGCGGGTGCGCTCGAGCGCCGTCGTGGCGGCGGCTGCCGTTTCCGGCGGACCGGAAGTCATCACCCGGAAATGCCGGGTGCGGGCTTCGGTTCCTTGGGCCGCAAGCTGGCCCGCGACGAGGAATAGCGCGATTGTTACACGCATGGCGCCGCCACCCCCAAACGCTCGGCTGCTTCGAGCAGCTTGGACCACACGCCATCGTCGATCGGAATGCCCTCGCGGCGGCGGGTCTGCTCGGCGCGCCACTCCGGCTCGCCGGCCACCATCACCTCGTCGTAGCCCTCGGCCGGGGCCGCCGATTTCATGAGGCCGATCAGGTGATCCATACGCCGGCCAAACTCCGGCAGCGGCATAAAGCGCCCCACCTCGATCGCCAGAAAACACTGGCTGTAACCGATCGGTCCTTTGCCTTCGCGCGAGTCGCCCACCTCGCTGCCGATCCGGCCTCCGGAGAGCACCGAGCAGAGGATTTCGACCATCATGGCCAGGCCATAGCCCTTGTAGCCGCCGAGCGGCATCAGGAAGCCATCCAGCGCCTCGGCCGTGCTGGTGGTGGGCCGGCCGTCGTTGTCGAGAGCCCAGCCGTACGGCAACTCCGGTTCCTGTTTGTGCACGGCCCGCATGATTTTGCCCATGGCCACGGTAGTGGTGGCCATATCGAGCAGCCAGGCCGGCCGCTCGCCGCCTGGCACGGCCATACAGATGGGGTTGGTCGAGAGCCGCCGCTCGCGCCCCTGCCACGGCGCCACCAGCGGCGTGGCATTGGTAAAGACCACGCCGATCTGGCCCCGCTCGACCATGTACAGCGCCCAGAAGGCAGCCATGCCGATGTGGTTCGAATTCCGCACCGTCACCAACCCCAGACCGGACCGGCAGGCCAGACGGCTGGCGTGGCCGGCGGCGATCCCGGCAATCCATTGGCCGACGCCGTTTTCGCCGTCGTAAACCATGGTCGTCGGCGTTTCCGAGACGACCCGACCGTCGCTGGTCAGGTTGAAAAAGCCGGCCTCCAGATGGGGCAGATAATGGGGAATCAATTGAACGCCGTGGGAATCGACGGCCCGCAAGTTAGCCGCCACCAGCGACTCGGCCACCAGGGCGGCGCGGTCCTCGGGCATCCCGGCCGCCGCGAGGATGGCCAGGCTGAAAGCCTCCAATTCCGGGAAGTCGATGAGTACGCCCGCCGGCATCTTTACCCAGTAATAGCACACCTGTACCCTCTAAATCGAAACCACAGATCAACACAGATCAACACAGATCAAAACGCGTTCGATCTGTGTTGATCTGTGTTCATCTGTGGTTCCATTAGAGAGTGCCCGATTATCGCGGCGAGGTCCACGCTCCGGACTTTCCTCCCGGCGCCGATTGGCTGAATACCCAACGCCCGCTTTCCATCCGCGACCTGCGCGGCAAGGTCGTGCTGCTCGATTTCTGGACTTTCTGTTGCATCAACTGCATGCACATCCTGCCGGACTTGAAGAAGCTGGAGCGCAAATACAAGGACGAGCTGGTCGTGGTGGGGATGCACTCGGCCAAGTTCACCGCCGAGCGGGACACGGAAAATATTCGCCAGGCCGTGTTGCGCTACGAGATCGAGCACCCGGTGGTGAACGACACCCAGATGGCGGCGTGGCGGCAATACGCGGTGCGCGCTTGGCCCACCGTGGTGCTGATCGATCCGGAAGGCAAGGTGATCGGCAGGCATTCGGGCGAGGGCCTCTTCGAGCCGTTCGACCGGCTCATCGGGAAGGTGATCGAGGTCTTCGACCAGGAAGGCAAGATCGACCGGAGCCCGTTGGGGCTGATCCTGGAAGCGGCCAAAGCGCCGCGGCCGGTCCTGTCGTTTCCTGGCAAGGTCCTGGCCGACGAAGCAGGCGGGCGGCTGTTCATCGCCGATTCGAGCCACAACCGGATCGTGGCGGCCTCGCTCGCCGACGGGACGGTTCTGGGCGTGATCGGCCAGGGAGAGATCGGCCTGGTGGACGGCGATTTCGAGACAGCGCGTTTCCACCACCCGCAAGGCATGGCCCTCGACGGGCAGCATCTATATATCGCCGATACGGAGAATCATGCCATTCGCCGGGCCGACTTGGCGGCGCGGCGGGTCGAGACCCTCGCCGGGACGGGCCAGCAAAGCCGCGGCTTAGACGCTTCGCCGGGCCTCGCTGCCGGCCGGGCGCTCAACTCGCCGTGGGACCTGGTCGTCCACAACGGGGTCCTCTACATCGCCATGGCCGGCCCGCACCAGATCTGGAAAATGGGTCTGAAGACGGGAAAGATCGGCGGCCACGCCGGCAGCGGCCGGGAGGCGCACATCGACGGACCGCTGGCCGAAGCAGCGCTGGCCCAGCCGAGCGGCCTCACTACCAACGGGCAAGCCCTGTTTTTCGCCGACAGCGAGGTCAGCTCGATCCGCGCCGCCGACCTCGATCCCCTCGGGCGCGTCTCGACGTTGGCCGGCCAGGGCCTGTTCGACTACGGCGACATCGACGGCGCCGGCGACCAGGTCCGCTTGCAGCATCCGCTGGGCGTCCTGTGGGTGGATAGCTTTCTCTACGTCGCCGACACTTACAACAACAAGATCAAGATCCTGTTTCCGCAGACCCGCGCCGTGGCGACGTTCGCCGGCACGGGAAAGGCGGGCCTGCGCGACGGCCCCGCCGACCAGGCCGAGTTCAACGAGCCGGCCGGTTTGGCGGCGGCCCACGCCCAACTCTACGTGGCCGACACCAACAACCACGCCATTCGCCGGATTGACCTGGCGAGCCGGGAGGTTTCGACCTTCTGCCTTCGACTCGGAGACGCTACCGAACAGCAAAAGTGACCGGGTCTTGCCAATTCCAGGGGGGCACGTCCTGGCGCTCGGGATCGAAACAGATTATACTGTAACCATATGGTCCCGCAGCACTTACGACCTTTCTTTTGGGATGTGAGCCCGGACGGTTTTGACCCCGCCTCGCACCCTCAATACACCATCACACGTCTGCTCGAACACGGGGACCAGGACGCCGTCGGCTGGCTCCGGAAATCGTTCACGGAAGGGCAGATCAAAGAGGTCCTTCGCACCGAGCGGAGGCTTTCCCGTCGATCGGCCAATTTCTGGGCGCTGGTGTATCACATCGATCCGCAGGAAGTGGCGGCGCTGAAACGCGCGGGCTCCGATTCGCTGTTTCCGGCCGCTTGAGCGCTCCACATGCAGGGAGATCTCTGGCACTCGGAAGTGATTACCGCTGCCGTCGAGCGCACGCTGCGCGATCTCTACCGGGCTTCTCTGCTCGCCGGGTTCTATCTCGCGGGTGGAACCGGCTTAGCCCTCCGGCTCGGGCACCGGCGGTCGGTGGATCTGGATTTTTTCAGCGCCGAGGCGTTCGACCAGGAGAGGCTTTTACAGAAGGTCCAGCAGTTAAGCGGGTTCTCTTTGCTCCGAAAGGATGAGCAGACCCTGCATGTGAACATTGCCGGCACGCGGGTGACCTTCCTTGGCTACACGTATCCGGTTCTGTTTCCCTTCCAATCCTTCTCCGGCGTGAAGGTGGCCGATCCTCGAGACATCGCCTGCATGAAGATCAGCGCCATCGCGGGCCGGGGAGCAAGGCGTGACTTCGTGGATCTCTATGCGGCTTCGAAGCCCTGGGGACTGAGCGAGCTCCTGGAGTTGTTCCGTCATAAGTTCGCTCAGGCCAATTACAGCCTGGTACACGTTCTAAAGTCCCTCACTTATTTTGAGGACGCCGAGAAGGACCCGATGCCTGACATGCTGACGCCGATCTCCTGGGACGAGGTGACCGGGTTTTTCTCCAGCGAGGCGCCCCGCCTGCTTGAAATTTAGCGCGGTGCCATGGAGCGTCCTACACCCGGTCCAGGTTCTTGTAGACCTCTTCGATATTCGTATTCACGGAGTCCTGCAGCGGCTTGGCCGGGCCGAAGTTGGGGAAGTACTTGTAAAGGTTCGCGTCGACAAAATCCTTGTAGCCGTTCGACTGCAGTGACTTGAGAGACGCCACCGTGTTGCTCTGCTGCAGCTCGGCGACCGTCTTGCCGGCCTTCTTGCCATCCTCCACCCGCGCCGCCAGCTCCTCGATGTAATTCCGCATGTTGGTCAGGCGGTCATGGTTGTGGTGCACGGGGCCGTGGCCGGGCAGGATCTGGTCGAAGGCGAGCTTGTTCACCGAGTCCATCGTCTTCGGCCAGCTCTTGGGGAAGCCGTCGGCGATGTAGGGCAGAAAGCCGTGGATCATATCGCCGGTGGCCACCGCGCGCTTTTGCGGGCAGAACACGACCACGTCGCCGGCCGTGTGGGCGTGGCCGTGAAACTCGACGTGCAGCTCGTGGGCGCGGTCCTTGATCACGTGCGACCGGGCGAAAGCGATGGTCGGCAACTCCAGCGAAAAGCTCTTCATCTCGGCCTGGAAGGCATTGAGTTGCCGGATCTGCTCCTGGCAAAAAGCCTTCTCCGCCGCCGAGGACGCTTTGCTCATCCGGCTCTGGAGCGCGTCAATCATGGGCGGGATCCCATCCAGCGCCGCCTTCAGCCGCGACGGCGCCTCCTGCGCCATCAACTGCTTGGTCGGCTCGCTGGCGACGAAATCGACCTTGCCGGCGGCCTTGTAAGCCGAGTTTCCCTGCATGTGGTCCCAGTGGAAGTGCGAGTTGACCACGAACCGCACCGGCTTGGGCGTCACCTCTTTCTTGATCTGGGCGATCAGCGACGCCGCGGCGGAGGGCTTCGAGTGCGCGTCCACCACCAGCACATCTTCCGAGTTCACGAAGATGGCGGCGTTGGAGTTGATCATCGCCTGGGCGCGGGCGATGGCGGCGTAGACCCCGTCGGCGACCTTTTCGATGTCGAAGAGCGGCGCTCCGCCGGCCGTGGGCGCCATGGCCCGGGCCCAAGCCGCGCGATGGAAGCCGATCTCCAGCACCGAAGCCCCGGCCAGCGCGCCGCCCAGGGCGGCTCGGAAGAAATCGCGGCGGGAGGGAGAAGCGTGACAAGCGTGACTGTGGGTGTGCATAGGGGACGTCCTCCTTTGGAATTGAGAAATTTAGGAATTGAGAAATTGAGAAATGAAGACACCCCTCCGCTCGGCGCGCGGGCTTCCTTTCTCAATTCCTCCATTCCTCAACTTCTCAATTTCACTTAATCGCCAGCATCGCGTCCAGAGGCCGGCCTGTCGAGCGGGCGTGAAAATCCCGAAAGCCGGCGCGGCGCAGCAGGGCTTCATATTCGGCCGCCGTGCGTTCCTTGCCTTCGGTCACGACCAGCATGTTCAGGGATTGCAGGTTGGCGCCGATCGGGCCGTCCTTGGCGGGATAAAGAATCCTCTCCGCCAGAATCAAGCCGCCGCCGGCGGGCAACCGTTCGTAGACCTTTTCGAGAAGCGCAGCAATTTTGGGCTCGGACCAATCGTGAATGATGCGGCCCAAAGCGAACAGATCGGCCTCGGGCAGTGGGTCGGAAAAGAAGTCCCCGGAACGGACGTCGATACGGCCGTCCAGGTGTGCCTTGTTGATATAGTCCTGCGCCTGCACCGCCACCCCCGGCAGATCAAAGATGGTGGCCCGCAGCTTCGGGTATTGGCGGCAGGCTTCGATCGCCAGGTGCCCGGTGGCGCCGCCCAGGTCGCACAAGCGCTTGAAGCGCGAGAGATCCAGGGCGGCGATCACCGCCGGCGAGCTCAGCAGGCCCATGCCGTGCATCCCGTCAACAAAGATGAGCTTGCTTTCCTCGGTGGCAAACAGCTCCTCGAAAATGCCTTCCTTGCCGCCAAAGGTCTGCTCCCAGCGATGCGTGCCCGCGCGCACCGCGTCTTCCAGGTGACCCCAAAGCGCATACAGAACGCGGTTCGAGTAAAGAATGTACCCGGTCAGCGTGTGGGGCGAATCGCGGCGCAAATAACGCGAGGCCACCGGAAGGTTCCGGTACTGGTCGCCCTCGCGCTCCAGCAGGCTCAGGGCGACGCAGGCATCGAGCAGCCGCTCCAGCGCGTCCACGTCGCACTCTTCCTCCAACGCCAGCTTTCTAGCCGGCGCCGGCGACCCTTCCAGCAGGTCAAAGACCCCCAGCGACACCGCCGCAAACATCACCTGGGAGCGGCGAAACCCTTCGATCAAGTCGAGTACCGGTTGCGCGTCGACCATAGGTGGGGCCGGCCTCCCAGCCGGCAACGGGCAAGCCAGCCTTACCCTACAGCGGCAGGATCTCCTCGCGCACCGGATCGAATTTCAGGCGCCGCTTCTGGACGTAAGCGATATTGCCGAGGTGAGACGCCTGGGCCGAGCGGTGGCCGATCAGCACGTCGCCGTTCGGCAGCTTGCGTGTGCGCATACAGTCGATAAAATTGTTCACGTGATGCACCGTCAGATCCACCGGGTCGGCCTTGACGACGACGGGCGGCGCCCTTCGGTCCAGAGAGTAGTACTCATATCGGTCCCGGCTGATCCACAGCCGGCCTTGGGTGCCGCAGATTTCGACCGCCGCGCCGGTGATCCCCGGGGCGAGCGTCGCCTCGAAGGTCGCCGTCCACTCGCCGGGATACTCGAGCAGCACGTTGATCGTATCGGGCGCCGTGCGGCCGTCCTTGTAATGATAGATGCCGCCGGCCGCCACCGCCGAGTTGGGGATCTCCTGGTCCATGAACATGTGGACCACGTCGATCCAGTGCGTGAACAGGTCGGTCACCTGGCCCCCGCCGAAATCGAGGTAGGCGCGGAAGTTGTAATATTGCTGCGGGTCGTAGTCGCGCCACCTCACCGGTCCGAGAAACCGGGCCCAATCGAGGTTGTCGGGCTTGGTGGCGAGCGCGGGCGGCGCTTTGCGCAGGTGATAGCTGTTGCCGTGCCACCACGTCCGGGCCAGGGTGATCTTCCCCAGCTTGCCGCTCGCGAAGTATTCCTGCTTGGCCCGCAGGTAGTGCGGTCCCGACCGCTGCTGCATGCCCACCTGGCAGATACGGTTGTTGACCCGGGCCGCCTTGACGATCCGGGGGCCCTGCTCGATGGTAAGGGTCAGCGGCTTCTCCACGTAAACATCCTTACCGGCGTTGAGCGCGTCGATGGCGGTCCCGGTGTGCCAGTGGTCGGGCGTGGCGATCAACACGGCATCCAGCTCTTTCATCTCGAGCAGCTTGCGATGGTCGGTGAAGCCGCGCGCCCCCGGCGCCTGAGACGCGGCTCGGTCGACCCGCGCCCCGTAAACGTCGCAAACGGCGGTGACGGAGATGGCGGAGTTCTTCTGAAAGTCCTTCATGTCGGAGAACCCGCGTTCGCCGCAGCCGATCAGGCCCAGGTAGATCTTGTCATTGGCCCCCAGCACGCGGGAGTAAGAAGCCGCGGTCAGCGCCAGCGCGCCCGTGGCGGCAGTGCGAAGAAGATCGCGTCGATGAAAGGTTGCGTCCGGCATACGGGGATTATAGCGCCGGGGCGGACCGGCGGGCTTAACAGCTCACCGGGAAATTCCGTGCCCATGCGACCGCAATTTTTGCCAAGAATTCGCCTCCCGTGGGCCGTATAACAGTCTTAGCATAACGGAGGGCCGCCATGACTTCGTTCCGCAAGCCGGCGGTTTCGCCGATGCTCCGTTCGGATGATTCCAGGAGGTCTGACGATGACGATAATGAAAGCCGGACAGAAAGGGGATCTTTCCCTCAGGCATACGGTTGCAACGCTCGCCTACCGGGCGGCGAAGGCGCTGCGGGATGCGCCGGCCCAGTTCAGCGGTTTCCGGGCGGGCGAGGGGTCGCGATCGGCGGGCGAGATTCTGGCGCACGTGGGCGACTTGCTCGACTGGGCGCTTTGGCTGGCGCGCGGCGAGAAGCGGTGGCAGGACTCGAAACCGCAGTCGTGGAGCGAAGATACGGAGCGGTTCTTCGCGGCGCTTACGGCGTTTGACCAGTATCTGGCGTCGGGCGCGGAGCTGCACACGACGGCGGAGAAGCTGTTTCAGGGCGCGGTGGCGGATGCGTTGACGCACGTGGGTCAGATCGCAATGCTGCTGCGGCTCGCGGGGGCGCGAGTGCGGGGCGAGAATTACTACGTGGCGAAGATCGAGGCAGGGCGCACGGGTCCGGATCAGATTGCGCCGGTGAGCGAGTTCGACTAAAAGGTCATTTATCAACCCGCAGTCCGATCTTCGAAGCGGCGCGCGTGGACGCCCGCATGATGGGGTTCAGGCTCGGGTTGTCGGTGCTCTCGGCACTCCTTTTCGCGATCATCCCGGCGATGAAGGGGAACATGTGGACGCTGGGTCCGGCCCTCAACGCACGCACGATCGGACAGGGGAACCGGTGACGCCACGGGATGCTCGCGGTGGAAGCCGCGCTTTCCGTGTTCCTGTTGTGTCCAGCGATCGTGCGCCGGCGCCCGCGCGACTGAGGACCAGGGCGTGGATGTTGTCAGCGCTGGGCCCAATACCTATCTCGAGCCTGCACCACCAGCCCCTTTTGCTGCGTCGTCAGTTGGATCTTGCGGAACTCGGAGATGCTAACCGGCTGATCTGAGACATAGCCCAAACTGTATTGGCTGCGTAGCTCCTCTTGAATGAGATCAAAGATCTGCTCGATGCTCTGTTTTTTCGAGACCTCAAAGAAGCCCGCGCCTGTCTCTTTGGAAATCCGCAGGAGAGGCCCCCTGCCGTCCGGACTTCCCATCGGGATGCGCCGGTGGCCCATCAAGGGTCCCAAAGGAATTGCATATGCACTTGCATCGGAGAACAGGATCGAATACACCAGCGTGTCGGCGCCCTGAGCTGCCTCGATCGCAGCCGCTAAAGTAGCGTCACTGCCGATGTCGACCCCGTCAGAAAGCACAATCAGCGCTTTGCGGCCATGCTGATTCTTCATGACGTCTAGGGACGCTGACACGACGGCATCATAGAGCAATGTGCCGCCGCCACTCTGGCTCCGCAACTGACGAACGGTAGGGGTATCCACGAAGGAGAGCGCCTCTTCCAGCTTCTTGCGTGATGACGTGAGTTCCTGACGCATTTGCAGCGACATATCGAACTGCATGATGAACACCTGGTCTTTGGTCTCGCGCAGGACCCGATCCAGAAAGCGGAAGCTGGCGCCGCGCTCCGCAGCCAGCACACGCTGCTGGCTCATGCTGGTATCCACCATCAGCCCGAGCGTCAGGGGAAGATCGGACTCTCGAGAGAAATAGCGGATGGTTTGCGGCCGTCCGTTTTCCGACAGGGAGAAATCATCCTTGGTCAGGTCGCGGATGATCTCTCCCCTCTTGTTCCGTACGGTCGTCAACAGGTTGACGACCTTAACATCCGCTGAAAAGGTCGGGTCCTGTTGGCCGCGCACTTGGAAGCGAGCCCAAAACAGAGAAGCCGCTGATAGTACAAACTGACGCCTG
>JBGOUJ010000223.1:0-10755 GCA_041477005.1 Terriglobia bacterium
CGTTTCCCCGGTGACCCGCGGAACTGCTCCAAGTGCCATGTGGGAACTTCTTATACGGTGCCGGTACCGAATGGGTTGATCCCCACGATAGCAAAGCCTTTCTTTTATAGCCCGTTGCAGCCGACGGCTTCCGCGTGCCTGGGTTGTCATAATGGTGAGGACGCTGCGGCCCACGCTTACCAGATGACAGCGCCGTTCGGTGAATCTTGCCCAGTTTGTCACCAGGAAGGCGCCGACTTCGCCGTCACCAAGGTCCATGCCCGCGACACGATCTGGCCGCCGGAAGATGCCCGCTGATTTGTGGAAATCGTTCCGAGAGTGCGGCCAGCGCGGACGCTGCTGGCCGCGCTTTCGTTTTTATCGCGCAGAGAGGTGTGACAGTTCTGTCACAGGCGCCTTAGACAGCTTGGGAGTATTTCCGAACAAGAGGCCTGTTTGCTGGCGCTTAGGCCTAAGTCGCCGCTCGAAAGCGGCAAATGTCCATGGCATCAAAGCTGCACTGGCAGTGCGGGGCGCGGCGAGGAGATATGAAAGGCTTAATGCTCCGACATAGAATCACTCTTCTGATCGTCCTGGCGGTTGGTCTGATCCTGCCGATCGCCGCTGACCGCACAGACACTCCGGTCTACACTCCGGATCAGAAAGAGTTCTATCTGGACAGCAACGCCCTGGCATTCACCCAGCCAGGGCTGAAGGTCGATATTCAGAGCGCGCAGATCGCCGGGAGTACGGCCACCGTCACTTTCCGCATTGCGGACGATAAGGGGGCGGCACTCGATAAGGACGGCGTCGCGACGCCCGGCGTGGTGGCCTTGAATTTCGTTCTCGCGCGCATCGCGCAAGGGGACCGGCAATACACCGCTTACACCACCCGGCTGCAGCCCAACGCAACCACCGGGAAGCTCTTCCTCCAGGCCAATCGGGACCTCAACGGCGCCTATACCTCCGCGGACAACGGCGTCTATACGTATACGTTTGGCACCAAAATGCCGCCCGATCTGGATCCGACCGTCACCCACACAGTGGGCATTTACGCCACGCGGGACTTGCAGAGCTTTGGCTTGGCACTCTACGTGGGCAATGCGGTGTTTGATTGGGTTCCGGCCGGCGGGCCGGTCACGGTGGTGCGCGACATCGTGCGAACCGAGAACTGCAATGCCTGCCACGACCCGCTGGCCCATCACGGCTCAAACGCGCGCCGGGAAGTCCGGCTTTGCGTCCTCTGCCACACGCCGCAATCAACCGATGCCGTCACCGGCGGCCCGATTGATTTCAAAGTCATGATCCACAAGATCCACCGCGGCGCGGATCTGCCCAGTGTGCAGGCCGGGGGAACTTACAAGGTCTCGACAGAGGATTTTTCCACTGTCGAATTTCCACGGGACATCCGCCTTTGCGACACCTGCCATAAGAACGGAACACAAAGCGAGAACTACCTGACCCAACCCGGCCAGGCTGCTTGCGGCGCCTGCCATGATGACGTGAACTTCGCTACCGGGCAGGGCCACGGACTGGGCGGCGTCCAGACCTCCGACGCCAATTGCACGCTCTGTCACGCCCCGGATACCGGCAGAGTATTCGACATTTCGATCAAGGGCGCTCACGTCATTCCCGAGCGAATCACCACGCTGGGCGGCGTGAATCTCAGCATTCTCTCGGTGGACGGGACCTCACCGGGAAGCAATCCGACGGTGAGTTTCCAGGTGACTGATAACAAAGGCAGCGTCATCGATCTCGCGAAGCTGGACAGTGTTCAATTGACCCTGGGCGGCCCGACCAGTGATTTCAAATTCAGCGCGCGGGAAGACGCCCGCCTGGCTTCAGCCAGCCCCACCGCCTACGTCTATAAGTTCAAGGCCGCCATTCCCCCCGATGCCAAGGGGACGTTCATCGTGGCGGGGGATGGATACCGGGATGTCAAGCTCACCAAAGTTGACAACTCGAGCGTCACGGCACGGGATGCTGCCGCTAACACGGCATTCTATTTTGCGGTCACTGACAAGAGCCCGGTGAAACGGCGCACGGTCGTCTCGATCACCAAATGCAATGGTTGCCACGAGCAGCTCACGGCGCACGACGGGACCCGGAGCAACCTGGAATACTGCCCGGCCTGCCACCGGCCCAACGCCACCGACGCAGCGGCGCGGCCCAAGGATCAACTGCCGGCTGAAAGCCTGGACTTCAAAAATATGATCCACAAGATTCACACCGGCACGCAGTTGGCAAACGACTACACCTTTTATGACGCTGAGACCGGCGAGCCGGGGAGCTTCAACGGCATTCGTTTTCCGGGCGATCGCCGCAACTGCGCCAAGTGCCACGAGGGAACCAGCTACCAGTTGCCTTTGCCGCAGGGTCTGCTGGCTACCACCACCGACCGCGGGTTCTTCAGCCCCACGCCGCCAACGGCAACAGCGTGCCTGGCATGTCACGACAACATATCGGCGGCGGCGCACGCATTTGTGAATATCGCGCCCTTCGGAGAGGCTTGCGCCACTTGCCACGCCGAAGACGCCCAGTTTGCGGTCACCAAAGTCCACGCTAGATAGGAGGAATATCATGAATCGCAACATGCTCGGCGTTCTTGTTTTCCTGGTGGCAATCCCTTTGTCCTGCGGGACCGCTTCCGCCGGTTCGATCAAAGGCAAGGTGCAGTGCAAGGGGGCGAAGGACAACCGCGACGCGGTGGTCTATCTCGAAAACGTTCCCGGGCAGTTCCCGGCTCCCAAGCAGGCGGCCCAGATCGATCAACTGAAAATGGTTTTTATCCCTCACGTCACGGCGGTTCAGGTGGGGACCACGGTGAAGTTCTTGAACAGCGATCCGGTGCTCCACAATGTCTTCACCCCTTCCAAGGCCGGGAACAAATTCAACTTAGGCAGTTGGCCCAAAGGGCAGACCAAGCCTTATGTTTTTGACAAACCCGGTGAAGTGCGGCTGCTCTGCAACGTGCACCCGGAGATGGAGGCCTGGGTGATCGTTGTGCCGAATCCGTATTTCGCCAAGACCGGCCCGGATGGAAGCTACACCATTGCTGACGTGCCGGCGGGGAAATACACGCTGAAGGTGTGGCATGAAAAGGTGAAGTTTGCCCCCCGCGAAATTGAAGTGCCGGCCAGCGGCGAGGTGACGGGCAACGTCACCCCGGGCCAGTAGAGCGCCACGGCGTTCGTATTCCCCAAGGAGAGGCGGTTTCCTATGGCGAGCCGATCCATGAAGCTGGTGAACCTGGAGTGGCTCGAACAAAACGTCCCCTGCTCCCGCGCCTGTCCGGTTCGGACCCAGGCCGGGCGCTATTGCGCGTTGATCGCAGAGGGCTGCTTCGAGGAAGCCTATGCGCTGGCGGAGGAACCCAACCCGCTGGCCGCGATTTGCGGTCACATCTGCGCCGCGCCTTGCGAAGCGGCCTGCCGTCGCGGAAAGCTCGATCAACCGGTGGCCATCCGCGCCTTGAAGCGCTTTGTGGCCGAGCAGTTCGGCCCTTACAGCAAATTGGGGCGCCAGCGAATCGTCTCGCGCATGCGCGCGCCCAAGAAACTGACCGGGCCTAAGATCGCGGTGGTGGGGGCCGGCCCGGCCGGACTGGCGGCCGCCACCGACCTTGCCAAGCTGGGTTATCGCGTCGCCATCTTCGAAGCTGCCCCTGTTGCCGGGGGAATGCTCGCGCTCGGCATTCCCGAGTACCGGCTGCCGCGCTACATCATCCAGGCGCAGGTGGACGCCGTGGTGAGCCTGGGCGTCGAGCTGAAGCTGAACACCCGCCTGGGCCGCGATTTCATGCTGCGGGACCTGTGGGAGCAGGATTACGCGGCCGTCTTTCTCGCCGTCGGGGCCCATCGCAGCAGAGATTTGCGAATTGAAGGAGCCACCCTGGACGGCGTGCTGCAGGGCGTGGATTTCCTGCTGAACGCCAATCTCAACTACCGCGTCGATCTGGGCCGCAAGGTTCTCGTCGTCGGCGGTGGCAACGTGGCGGTGGATGTGGCGCGCTCGGTCCTGCGGTTTGACGGCGAGGAGATCGAGGAACCGGACAGCTCCCTGCACGCCGCTTTCGACGTGGCCCGCTCGGCCCTGCGGCTGGGGGCGCGAGAGGTTGCGATGGTGTGCCTGGAATCGCGGCAACAGATGCCCGCCTTCGGAGACGAGGTGCACGAGGCCGAGCAGGAAGGCATCGTCATCCATAACTCCCTGGGACCCAAGCGAATCGTCGGAGAGAACGGGCGGGCCACGGGACTCGAAACAATCGCCGTCAAATCTGTTTTTGACTCGCTCGGCCGGTTCAACCCCGAGTTCTATCCCAACACCGAACAAACGATACCGGCCGAGACGGTCATCCTCGCTATCGGCCAGACTTCCGACCTCTCCTTCATCGAGCCCGAGGACGGCCTTACGGTAACGCCGCGAGGGACGATTGCGATCGATCCCGCTACGCTGGCCACTTCCGACCCGCGGGTTTTTGCCGGAGGCGACGTGGCGTTCGGCCCTCGCAACGTGATCGAGGCGGTGGCCGACGGCTGCCGCGCCGCGGCCTCCATTCACGAGCTTGTTACAGGTTCCCGCCCGGCGGATCCGCGCTCGGTGAAGATCGCCGTATTCGGGCCGGGAGCCTGGCAGCGCGACTTAGCGTACGAGTCCTGCCCGCGCGTTCCGGTGCCTACGCTACCCATCGACCGGCGCATCGGCGTCGCTGAAATCGAGCTGGGCTACAACCTCGGCCAGGCGACCCGGGAGGGGAATCGCTGCCTGCAATGCTGGGTGAACACGATCTTCGAGGGAGCCGAGGATACCGGCAGCGAGTGCATCCTGTGCGGCGGATGCGTGGACGTGTGCCCGGAGTACTGCCTGGAGCTGGCCCCGGCCGGCTGGCTGACCGGCGACCCCGCGGTGGCGAGCGAGGTCGAAAACGAATTCCGGACCGAGCTTGCCGCCGGCGGCGAAGGAATAGCCGCCGTGATGATCAAGAACGAAGAGCGCTGCATCCGTTGCGGGCTGTGCGAGCAGCGCTGTCCGGTGGGCTGCATCACGATGGAGAGCTTTCTGTTGGAGCCCGCCGCCGTGGCGCTCTGAGGCTAGGGAGGCCTTTATGGACGATCAGGAAAAGGAGCAGGCAGGTTCCAGCCGACGGCGTTTTCTCTGGATTTCAGGCCTGGGAGCTCTGGGCGCCACCGGCACTGGCAGCGCCGTAGTTCTGGTCGATTTCATTCATCCCAAGGTGCTGTTCGAGCCGCCTTCCGCGTTCCGCGTGGGGAAGCCGGAGGACTTTCCGGTCAACTCCGTCACGGCCGACTACGACCGCAAAGTCTACATCGTCCGAACCGAAGTCGGCTTTTTCGCCATCTCGGCCGTGTGCACCCACCTGGGCTGCATCACGCGCTGGCTGGAAGATGAGGGGACCATTGCCTGCCCCTGCCACGGCAGTAAGTTCGCCAAGGACGGCTCTCTGGTGCAGGGGCCAGCGCCGCGCCCGTTGCGCCGCATCGCCATCCGGCTGGAAGACGGAGAGCTGGTGGTGGATACCGCGGTGGAAGTCGAGAAAGATTCGATCTTGCGCGCGTGATCGAGCGGCCGGAGGGCTTATGAGCGTCGTGGAGTTAAAAGAGCGGCTGATCGCAACGCAGGCCTGGCGGTCGGTGTTTCGCCACCGTTATACGGATTCCAATCGCAACCGGTCGCTGGCCATCTTCAGCAACGTTTTCCTCCATCTCCATCCGGTCAAGGTTCCTGAAAAGAACATTCGGTTCTGGCACACCATGTGCCTGGGCGGGCTTTCGTTCGGGCTGTTCCTGATTCTGACCGTGACCGGTGTGCTGCTGATGTTTTATTACCGCCCGGCGGTGCCGCAGGCTTACCGGGATATGAAGGAGCTGGAATTTGTAGTCAGCTCGGGGGCCTTCTTGCGGAACCTGCACCGTTGGTCGGCGCACGCGATGGTGCTGTTGGTTTTCCTCCACATGGCGCGCGTGTTTTACGCTGGCGCCTACCGGCCGCCTCGGGAATTCAACTGGGTGGTGGGGGTTTTGCTTCTGATCCTGACGCTGCTGCTCAGCTACACCGGTTATCTGCTTCCCTGGGACCAACTGGCGTTCTGGGCGATCACCGTAGGGACCAACATGGCGCAGGCCGCGCCGGGGATTGGGCCGAAGTCCAGGTTTCTACTGCTGGGGGGGAACATCATCGGCGAGAACGCGCTGGTGCGCTTCTATGTTTTGCACTGCGTGGTGCTGCCGCTGAGCGCCGCGCTGTTGATCGCAGTACACTTTTGGCGCGTGCGAAAGGACGGAGGCGCCGGGCCTCTTTGATCGGGAGGGCAAACGGATGGCGGGACAAACTTCGCAGATCGAAACCGGCCCGGAGGCGATCAAGCTGCCCCGGCGGGTCGCCCTGGTCCACCGCACGCTGCCGGCCCGCTTCTTGACCGACGAGGAAAAGCGCGTAATGACTTTTCCTAACCTTGTTGTGCGCGAGTTGATCGCCCTGGAAATCCTTTTGATCGGCTTGGGCGTTCTGGCGCTGTTCTACGACGCGCCGCTTGAAAGCCTGGCCAATCCGAACAAGACGCCGAACCCCGCGAAAGCGCCGTGGTATTTCCTGGGATTGCAGGAGCTGCTTCATTATTTCCCGCCGATTGTGGCCGGAGTCCTGATCCCTCTGCTGGCGGTGATCGCGCTGGTGGCGATCCCCTATTTCCGGGTGAACATGGAGCGCAAGCCGCTTTGGAGCGACCGGCGGATTTCAGGCCTGGTCACGCTGCTCGCGACGGCGACGGTGTTTTCGGCCGGCCTGGCTGTTTTTCGGTGCTATGTCCTCTTTGTGCCGACGGTGGTCTTCGCGGCCACGATGGCGCTCCTCTACGTTCCGGCAGACCGCGGCCTGTGGCGGATGTCGCCATTCGCCACGCGCCTGCACGCCTGGCTGTCGCCCCGCAGCCTGGCGGTCTGGCTCGTATCGTGGTTTCTGACGGTGGTGGTTGTGCTGACCGTGACCGGGACGTTCTTCCGCGGCCCGGGCTGGTCATTTGTGTGGCCCTGGCAGGGTTCATGAGATGGGAGCGGAGTGCATGCGACGCTTAGCCCTGATTTTCTGCATCTCGAGTTTTGTTTTCCTGGCTGTTTATTCCGTGGCTCCGCTGCGGGACTATTTCCGCGAATGGAAGCGATACCAGAAAAGTTACAACCGGCTCGCCGAGGAAGAATTCCGCCAGAACATTCCGGTCCGCGCGACACCCATCGGCATTCGCCAGATCTGGAATCGCGATCTGGATAGCGTCGATCGCTGCGTCACCTGCCACTTGGGTGTCGACAACAGGTTCTTGCGCGATGCTCCTCATCCGTTTCGCACGCATCCGGTGACCCCGCACAAGATCGGGGAAATTGGCTGCACGGTGTGCCACCGGGGCCAGGGGGCGGCCACCACGGTTCGCGGCGCTCATGGCCGCCTGCGGTGGTGGGAAGATCCGATGCTTCCGAGCCAGTATCTGCAAGCCTCGTGCGGGCAGTGCCACGCCGGCGACGCGGTGCCCGAAGCCTGGGTCCTCAATGCAGGGCGCGAATGGATCCAGAAATCCGGCTGCACCGGCTGCCACAAGATTCCGGGTTTCGCGCGCCGCGTGCCGATCGGCCCGGACCTTGATGGAATCGGCAGCAAGGCGCGCCCGCTCTGGCTCTTCCGCTGGCTGAAGAACCCGAAGGATTATCTGGAGCGCACCTCCATGCCAAACTTCCAGCTCTCCGATGGAGACGCCCGCCTGCTGACGGGCTTCCTGCTGGCGCAGAAAGTGGCGGTCCCTGAAACGACGGTCTCCTCAGACCGAGCCGTGATCGAGCTCGGGCAGCTCCGCTATCGCGAGGCCCGCTGCATCAGTTGCCACGCCCAGGGTGGTCGCGGTGGCACGTTCGGGCCGGATTTGGGGAGGGCCGGCGGCAAGGTGCGGCCGGCGTGGCTGGAGAGCTGGCTGCGCGACCCGAAAGCTCTGTTTGCGCAAACCCGGATGCCGCAGTTCAGCTTTCCCGAAAAGGACATCCGCGCGGTGGTCGCTTATATCGAATCGGAATTTGCGGATTCTTCCATCGACGATCAGCAGGAGCAGGAGTTGATGCGATTGCTGCCTGCCCCGTCGCGCGAATCTTTGTCCGCCGGCCAGGAGCTCTATCACCGGCTCGGATGCGGCGGCTGCCATCGATTGAAACAGATGGAAGGGCAGGGCGAATTTGGCCCGGACCTGGCGGGGATCGGCAGCAAAGACGTGGACCGGCTGGATTTCGGGAACCTCGGTGTCGAGCGGAACCTCTGGTCCTGGCTCTTCGCGAAGGTGAAAACCCCACGCGCCTTTGGAAAGAGCCTCAAAATGCCGGATTTCGGGCTCAGCGAGGAGGAAGCCCGGGAAATTACGGTGGCGCTGCTGAGCGTCTCCGATAAAAAGATCCCGCCGCGCTACCTTGCTTCCGGGCAAAAGGCCCACGGGCCGCGTCCCCAGGGAGATTTCGGGAAGGTGCTGAAGAAATATGAGTGCCTGAGCTGCCACACGATCAATGGCGAAGGCGGAAAGATAGCGCCGGACCTTTCTATTATCGGCAGCCAGGCCAAGCCGCAATGGATCGCTTCCTACTTTCGGCTGCCG
Source organism: Terriglobia bacterium (assembly GCA_041477005.1). GTDB lineage: Bacteria > Acidobacteriota > Terriglobia > Bryobacterales > JACQDG01 > JBGOUJ01. The sequence continues at coordinate 8,618 of JBGOUJ010000223.1, forward strand.
TACTCGCTGCGCCCGATCCTGACCGAACGAATGCCGCTGTTGGGCATGTCCGACCAGGAGATTCGTACGGCGGTGGGCTATTTCCAAACCGTCTTGCTGGATGATTCCATTTCTCCGGAAATCTTCCCGCAAGGCCGGCCGGATGGGCAGGAAATCGCTCACGGCAAGGAGCTCTACTTCAACAAATTCGGCTGCCAGGGTTGCCACCAGATCCAGACAGCCGGCGGGTATGTGGGGCCGCCGCTGGATGGGGCCGGCGGGCGGCTTTTGAGCGGGTATGTTTATACCTACTTGAAAAACCCTCAAAAGATCAAGCCGGCGGTGATCGAGCCCAACTACGACTTGAGCGATGCCGACGCGCGAGCGCTGACCGCCTACGTGGTGAGCCTGCCGGCGATAACGAAGGGGCCAAAATGAAACGGCAACTCCCGGGGGTAGTGGTGCTAGTGGTGGTCTCGGCCGCGGCGCTGTGGTTGCTCGAGCAAAGCAGCCATCGTGTGCAGGCGGCCGACGATGCGAAGTCTCCAGCCCCCCGGCAAGCGGTCGTGCTGAATTATGAGCAGTCCAACGGGAAAAAGCTGTTCGAGCACTACTGCGCCACCTGCCATGGGGCCACAGGTGAGGGAGACGGTTTCAATGCGTTCAATCTGAATCCGAAGCCGAGAAACGTGGCCGATCGCGAGGCCATGAAGAATATTTCCGATCAGCAGCTCTTCGACGCCATTTCCCAGGGGGGAGGGGAGCGCGGGAAATCCAACCTGATGCCGCCCTGGGGACACACATTGAACGAGCGCCAGATCCGGTATCTGGTCGCGTATCTCAGAACGCTGGGCGGCGCTCCGGCTCAATAGGTACCTTATGACTCCGGCTCAGTGCTGGAAAGGGGGTGAATCATGAGCCGCACTGGGAGGCGGTTAGTGATTGTGGTGGCGGTCGGACTGGGAGTCGTAATTGCTTACTCGGTCGGGGAACGCTGGTATCTCCATAGAGCCTCCCCCTGTGTTCCCGTCTTGGCAGGAAATCCTCATCGGGGCGCCGAATTGTTTGCGAGCCGAGGCTGCAGTGCGTGCCATCACCTCTATGGTACAGGACCAGCCATCGGCCCCGATCTGGCGAAACCTCAACCCGAAGGCTGGCGGCCAGTGCGGGCCGTAGCAGCCATGTGGAGCCACAGTCCCCAGATGTGGCGAAAGTTGATCGAAGCCAGGATGGGCCTGGCGCACATGTCGGAGCGGGATGTACTCGACTTGTTCGCCTTCATTGCGATGTTGCAGTACATGGACGAACCCGGCGACGTGAGCAAGGGCGAAGAGCTGTTCGTGAGCAAATCGTGCGCCAATTGTCACGATCCGGGATCGGGAAAGAAGATTGGCCCTGACCTGGCGAAGTTGGACGCGGACACGCCGATCCTTTGGGCTCAGCGAATGTGGAACCACAGCCATGCGATGAGCACGCTGGCGACCAAGGATGGTACGCCCTGGCCCACTTTCAAGGGGAAGGAGATGGCGGACCTGCTGGCCTACGTGCGAAGTATTGCCCAAGGCTCTCGCCGAGAGGCAAGATTGTTGCCTGCTCATCCGGAGACGGGTCAGCAACTGTTCGTGACCAAGGGTTGTGTGGTGTGCCATGCCATCGATGCTCGCGGCGGCAATGTGGGGCCTGATCTGGGCCCCCGGCACCTCATTCCGGCCACGATGATCGAGCTAGCCGCGTTAATGTGGAACCACGCGCCTCGCATGGCGGAGATGATGAAAGCTCGTGGCTTGGCTCAGCCCAAGTTCGAAGAGCAGGAAATGGCGGATCTCATTGCGTTCCTTCAGCAGGTACACTATTCGGAGCCGCAAGGCAACGCCGACACGGGCAGGAGAATTTTTGAAACGAAGGGTTGCGCAACTTGCCATGGAGCCGATGCACGAGGAGGAAAATCCGGTCCGGACTTGCTTGGGGCCAAGGCACCGTATTGCGCAAGCAAGATGTTTTACGCAATTTGGAGCCACGGGGCACAGATGCACCGGAAGATGGAGGAAGCCGGTATTCCCTGGCCCACTTTCGAAGAGCAGGAAATGGTTGATCTGATCTCTTTTCTGAACCACAACTGAGCTTCGTTGCTCGGTGCCGACAGCCGGGACGATGAACCA
>JBGOUJ010000224.1:0-10717 GCA_041477005.1 Terriglobia bacterium
CTACGGTTTCGTCCGCACCGACCACATCCTGTTCATGGCCGCCGGGGCCTTCCATGTATCGAAGCCTTCGGACCTCATTCCCGAGCTTCAGGGCCGCTTTCCCATCCGCGTGGAGCTGAAGTCGCTCACGCAGGAGGACTTCATCCGCATTCTCAAGGAGCCCAAGAACGCGCTGATCAAGCAGTACACGGCTCTGCTCGATACCGAGGGAGTGAAGCTGAGCATCACCATCGACGCCATCGCCGAGATCGCCAACTACGCCGCGCGAGTCAATGAGAACGCGGAGAACATCGGCGCCCGCCGCCTGCACACGATCATGGAGAAGCTGCTCGAAGAGATCTCATTCGAAGGGCCGGATTTGAAAAAGAAGACCGTGCGCGTCGATGCCGCCTACGTCCGACAGCAACTGGCCGATATCGTCAAAGACCAGGATCTCAGCCGGTACATCCTGTAAACGCCCGATGGAGACGCGGGGGCGTGGGTATCCCCAGGCGGGGAGACAGGGGGACGCAGAGACGGGAAGACCCGCCTCGAACGGGCCGAGGGGGAGACGGAGAGAGGGGGAGACGGGGGGAAAAAACCGCTGGTGTGCCGCCGAGAATGGGCCGACGGGGAGAAAGATCGACCGAGCGGTACGCCAGCGGGCTCTTCCCGCGGCCTCCCCCTCTCCCCCTCTCCCCGTCCCGTTCGAGGCGGTACGCGGGCAGCTTCTTCCCTCCCTCTCCCCCTCTCTCCCTCTCCCCCTCGGCCCGGTATGCGGGCGGGCGCTTCCCCCCCGCCGGTCAACGCTCGGTCTCTACATCTGTCTTTACGTGGCGATCCTCCTCCTCGCGGGGTGCGGTTCCGTTGGGTCGCCGATGCCGCCGCTGCTGAACCTTCCGGCCCGGACGACGGATCTGGCGGTCCAGCAGCGGGGCGCGGAACTGGTCCTGCGCTGGACGGCGCCAGGCCGGACCACGGAAGGATTTCCGATCGGGGACCTGGAGCGCGTGGTGGTGCTGGGGCGGGAAGTGGAAGGCGACTCGGTGGACGCGCGATCCTTCGAGTCAGGAGCGCACGAGATTTTGGTTCTGGAGCAGCCCGCGGCGGGGGAAAGGATCGAGCGGCGGCTGGCGTTGCCGGCAGCGCCGGGAAAGCGGTTTGGCCTGGCAATCAAGAATTACAACCGCCGGCGCCGGAGTGAGGGGCTGTCGAACGTGGTGATAGTGGAGATCGCTGCGGCGCTCGCCGCTCCGCGGTCTCTGAACTTGATTCCGCTCGCCGGCGCGATTCGCCTGGAGTGGCCGCCGGTTCCGGGCGCGCAGGGGTATCGGATCTATCGCGCCACGACCGAGCAGCGGGAGTTTGCCCTGCTCGCCGAGCCCGAGAAGCCGCCGTTCGATGACCCGAACTTCACCTGGAACCAGCCGTACACTTACTTCGTGCGGTCCTACCTCAAAATCGCGACCGGCGCCGCCGAAAGCCCCGATTCGCCCACGGCGGCCATCCTTCCGAAAGACACTTTCCCGCCGACGCCGCCCAGTGAGCTGCGGATGGTGGTGAGCGAGACTGCCGTCGAGCTATCCTGGAATCTCAGCCCCGAGCCGGATACGGCGGGCTACAACGTCTACCGGCGGGATGCCTCCGGCCAGACCGCCCGCATCAATACCGAGCTGCAGACGGCGCCGGCATTCAGCGACAAGCAGGTCCAGCGGCAGCAGCACTATTTCTATTCGGTTTCGGCGGTGGACGACAAGGGCAACGAGAGCGCACCGTCGGCGCCCATCGAGGTGACGATTCCATGAAATTCGTCCGCTTCAGCATCGATCTCAGCACTCCTCCGACGGCTCCGGATGGCGCACCGGGCGTGAATTGGGGCGTCGTCGAAGGCGACCACTACCGCCAGGCGGGTGGACCATTCGGCCAATGGACTACGAGCGAGCGGCTCTATTCGCAGCAGCAAGTCCGGCTGCTGCCGCCGTGTTCGCCATCCAAGATCGTCTGCATAGGCCGGAACTACGCCGAGCACGCCCGCGAGCTCTCGAACCCTCTGCCCACCGAGCCGTTGCTGTTCTTAAAGCCTCCCTCGGCGCTGATCGCTTCCGGCGACGCCATCCTTTACCCGCCGCAATCGGAGCGGGTGGATCACGAGGGCGAGCTGGGCGTCGTCATGGCGCGGCGCTGTTCCCAGGTGACCGACCCGGCTGCCGCCTTGGAATACGCGTTCGGTTACACCTGCGTGAACGATGTCACCGCCCGGGATCTGCAAAAGCGCGACGTACAGTTCACGCGCGGCAAGGGCTTCGACACGTTTTGCGCCGTCGGGCCGTGCCTGGTCCCCCGGGCCGAGCTGGATGCCGCGCAGTTGCCGGTACGGACTTATCTCGACGGCGAGCGCAAGCAGGATGGCAACACCCGCGATTTGATTTTTCCTCTCGGTGTTATAATTTCCTATATTTCGCAGATAATGACACTCGAACCCGGTGATTTGATCGCAACGGGCACCCCGGCAGGCGTCGGGCCGATGCAACCAGGATCCACCGTGACGGTAGAAATTGACGGAATCGGCGCGCTGCGAAATTCCGTGCGAAAAAAGTAGGAGAACAGCTATGAAATCCTTCTTGGACACGGCCGGCTTGAAGGATCGCATCCCACCAACGTGCTGGCCTCCTCCATGCGAGGGCCGATCCACGTGCTTGAAACCGCGCTGGGCGGGGCGCACATCGCCGTGATGCGGTTCAAGGTGGTGGATATGCTGTTCAATCACCCGCTGCCCGACAAGGGTCTTGCGGCTTTCCTGGCCGACTGCCAGAAGGCTTTCCAGGAAGCGACTGTGGGGTAGGAGTTGGCTCTTCGGTTCTCGCTCGCGTTGACGGCCTTGGTGGCGGCTGCCGCGTTGCTCATTCTCGTCTACCTTCTGCTCCGCCGCCCGGTAACCCCTGAGGAACGCGAGCGCCGCCGCCGGCGGGCGGTGAACACCAGCGGCCGCATCATCGACGGGCTGATCACGGAAGTGCGTGTCTTGGAAGGGCCCGCCGGCGCGGCGTCTCATCTGTTGTACTTCAGCTACAACCTGCATGGCGTTACCTATGCAGCGGCGCAAGACATCACCTCGCTTCTCGCGCACATCGACCGGGACCCCTATCGGCTCGCCGGGCCGGTCCTCGTGAAGTACCTGCCGCGCAATCCTCCCAACTCGATCGTCATTTGCGAGGAGTGGAGCGGGCTCCGTTAGGGATAGCCACGGAGACACTAGGCCAACAAGTCCAGCAGCGTCTGGTCCGCGTCGTTGGCGATGCGGGCGACGCGCGCGGCCAGCTCAAAGCCGGTTCTTGCGGAGAGGAGCTGCACGGCTTCTGTGCTGATGTCAACGGTGTCGGAGCCGCCGGGTCCGGCAATTCCCGCCCGGCTCACTCGCTCGGCTACTTGGTCGATTTGCTGGCCGGCGGCCTGCATCCCCATCAAGGCGGAGGAAATAGCGCTGACAGCCATATGGTAGACTCATCGGCTCGCACGGGGAAGGATTTAGGGGTTTTCAAGGAGTGCCCTGTAAAGTCTTGATCACCGTAAGCCCGGTCTACCGGCAGGCAGCGGAGCGGCTGATGGAGCGACTCGAGCGGGCGGGGTGCGAGGCGCGCTACCTGGGCCGTCCCGATGAGCAACTTTCCGAGGACGAGCTGCTGCTGTTGCTGCGCGACGTAGAGATCTACGTCGTGGGAAACGCGCGAGTGCCCCGGCGGGTTATCGAGAATTCTACAAAGCTGGCCGTGATCTCGAAGTATGGGGTCGGCGTGGACAACATCGACCTGCAAGCGGCCACCGAGTGCGGCGTGCTGGTCCACAACGCCCCTGGCGCCAATGCGGTGTCGGTTGCGGAGATGACGATCGGGCTGCTGATTTCCCTTTCCCGGCGGCTCAAAGAGATTGAGCGCTCCGTGCGCGAGGGCGGCTGGCGGGTCACCGTCGGCCAGGAGCTGTACGGGCGGACCCTGGGCATTGTCGGTCTGGGCAACATCGGCCAGCAGGTCGCCTGTCGAGCGCGGGCGTTCGGCATGCGGGTGCTGGCCAACGACATCGTGGATTACCCGGAGTTTTGCCGCCAACACGAAGTGGAGCCGGCCGGCCTGGATCGGCTGTTGAGTGAGTCCGATCTGGTCACCCTGCATGTGCCTCTCACGCCGCTGACCCGGCGCCTGATCGGCGAGGCCCAACTGGGGCGGATGCGCCCCGGGTCCATTCTCGTCCACACCGCCCGGGGCGGCGTGGTGGAGGAAGGAGCGCTGTATCGCGCTCTGGCGGAAGGACATTTGAGCGCGGCGGCGGTCGACGTATTCGAGCAGGAGCCGCTTGGCCCAAGCCCGCTGCGGTCTTTGGAAAACGTGATTCTCACCCCGCATATCGCCGGCATTACCTACGGAGCTTCCGACCGGATCGCGGAGCGGGTGCATGCCAATGTAGCCGCCTACCGGGCCGGCCGGGTCCCTCCCGATCTGGTGAACCGCGAGGCCCTCCAGCACCCGCCGCGCGGCGGCGTTCTACAGGACGGCGCCCCTCTGGTCGATTGAACGACCTTGGGATAGCCAGTTCCGGCCATGCAGTGCGAAATAGATTCAAGTGCGGCTCCGGCGCGCCGAAAAGAAACTAGACGGCGATTGCCTCTCGCCGTCCCCTTGCAGGTGCGCGCGACTTCAGCAGCCGTTCGGCGAACCGATGCAATCTCGAAACTCTCAGTCTCCGGCGGTGATTCTGGTGGCCGAGGACGATTTGGGCGATCAGATCCTGATCCAGGAGGCCCTGGAGGCCAGCCGAGTCCCGAAGCAAGTCTGTCTGGTCAGCGACGGCGAAGAGGCGCTAGAATACCTTTACCACACCGGCCGCTACCATCCTCCCGCGGCTGCCCCCCGGCCGGATCTGATTCTGCTGGATCTGAACATGCCGCGCCTGGGCGGCAAAGAGGTGTTGGCCCGGCTGAAGGCCGATGCGGCCCAGAAGACCGTTCCGGTCGTCGCCTTCACCACTTCCTGCCGCGAGGAGGACGTCAGCCAGTGTTACGCGATGGGCGTCAACTCCTACGTCCAGAAGCCAACCGATTTCGATCAGTTCCAGGCCGTGCTCCGTAACCTGGAGCAGTACTGGCTGGAGGTCAGCCTGTCTCCCCCACAAAGAGGGTAGGGCGGCCGGAGGACGGATGATGAAGAGAACCCTGACCGTCGTGCATATTGATGACGACCCCGACACGCGGTTGCTGCTGCGGGAGTTGGTGGCCGAGGGGGAACGCTCGGCGAGTGACGGAATCGAAATCCGCTGCCTCGATGCTTCGGGAGTCGAGGAAGCCGTCTCGCGCTATGGCGGGCTGCAACCCGATGCCGTTCTGCTGGACAATCGCCTGGGCCCGGAGAGCGGCGTGGATCTTCTGCCCCGCCTCCGGCCCGTGTGGAATTGCCCCATCTGGATCCTCACCGGTCTCGCCCCCGAGGCGGTCCGCGCGCCGGGCGGCCGCAGCGGGGCGGCGGGGGTCGCCTCCAAGGACGAGCTGTTGAAGGGCGGGGATCAACTGCGGTCCTTTCTCCTGGAGTGCATCGGCCTTCGGGACACCCTGCGAACCGGCCTGTGAAAGAAACAAGCCAGCAAGCGATGATGGAGCCTTTGCGAGCGCTGGTGTTGGACCACGACCTGGACGACGCCGAGCTGACGATTCGCTCCCTCAAACAGGGGGGCATGGCGGCCGAATGGCTGCAGGCCGAGACCCCGGCGTCCTTTTCTGAGGCGCTTCAAGGCGGGGATTGGGACGTCATCGTGACCGGTTTATCCCAGTCCCGATTCGATGCCGTGGCGGCGCTCCGGCTGGTGAAGGAATCCCGGCGTGAAATCCCCCTCATCGTCGTAGCGGGATCGATCGACGAGGAGCTGGCGGCAGCGCTGCTGCGGGCCGGCGCCGCCGATTTCGTGAGCAGGAGCCGTATGGCGCAGTTGGCGCCGGCGGTCGAGCGGGCCGTTCGGGAAGCACGGCAGTGCCGCGAAAAACATCGGGCCGAAGAAGAAATCCAGGTGCTGGCCGAGCGCTGGCGCCTGCTGCTCGAGCACGCCCTGGACGGGGTGGCCCTCTACCAGGCGATTCGAGACTCCCAAGGCTGCCTCACCGATTTCCGGTGCCTCGAGTGGAACCGTGCCGCCGAGGGGATACTGGGCCGCGGCCGCGACAAGGTGCTGGGGCGGACCAGCCGTGAGATTTTTCCAGGCCCCGAAAGAAAGCGGTTGCTGAGCCATTGTGCGCGGATGATGGCAACCGGCATTTCGGACCTGATCGAGGATTTCTCCATCGGGCGGCAGGAACAGGAGAAAATTCTCGATATTTCCTGCTTCCGGCTGGATGCGGAGCACTTTGTCACCCTGTTCCGGGACGTCACCGAGCGAAAGCGGACCGCGGAAGGATTGCGGCAGTTTGCCGAGGAAGTGGCCCGAGTCAACCGCAACCTGGAACAGGTCAACGCCGAGATCGAGCGCCGCAACCGCGAGCTGGAGGAGTTCACCCACGTCGCTTCGCACGACATGCAAGAGCCGTTGCGCAAGATTGCCAGCTTCGGCGATCTGCTGGCCCGCGCCCTCCGGGACAAGCTGGACTCGCGATCCAGCCAGTATCTGGCCTTGATGCAGGATGGGGCGCGGCGGCTGCAGACGCTGCTCCGCGATCTGCTGACCATGTCCCGGGCCGGCCGGGCGCCGCTCCGCATCGAGACCAAGCCCTTGGAAGAGTGCGTCCGGGCCGCGCTGGAGCTGCTCTCGGCCCGCATTCAGGAGACGGGCGCGGTGATCCACTTGGATCCACTGCCGTCGCTGCCGGTCGATGCGACACAGATCTGCCAGCTCTATCAAAACCTGATCTCCAATGCTCTCAAGTTCCGGCCGGCGGAGGCGGTGCCCGAGATCTCGATCACCTGCGAAGACTCGCCGGACGGTCCGGTGCTCGGCGTGGCCGACAACGGCATCGGCATCGAGCCGGAGTATCAAGAAAAGATCTTCGAAGCCTTCCAGCGCCTCCACCCCAGGGAGACATACGAAGGCAGCGGCATCGGCTTGGCGGTCTGCCGGAAAGTGGTCGGCCGGCACGGCGGGAGGATCTGGGTCGAATCCCGTCCGGTCGCCGGCTCTCACTTCAAGTTCGTGCTCAACCCAAACGGTCGGGCAGAAGAGAATTAAACAGCGGAAGGTTCCTGCACCTGCTTTTCCATCTCCTGTAAGAGGCGCTTGATCTCGTTGCCGGTGCGCTGGGAGGCAACCCAGGCCAGACGAACTGCAGGGGAAGCCGGCTCGGCCGGGACGGCAATCTGGACGAAATCGCAGAAGTTGTCGAACAGGACGCGGAGTTGGCCGGCCTGGACGGCAACCAAGCGCTGCAGATCACCAAGGGAAAGCTCCTTGGGGGAAAGGCTGCTTGGGGAAGGATCGCCGGCGAAATTGCCATGGGCGGAGGGCTGCGCTTGCGACCGGCCGTTGAAGCCTGCCAAGTCACAGATCTGCCGGACCAGTTCGTTGGCGTCGGTTTTGAGCAAATAGTCCAAGGCCCCTAGCTCGCGAGCCTTTTGGCGGAAGGTGGAGTCGGCATTGCAGGAGTACAGGACCACCTTTACCTTGGACAGCCTCATGTCGTTGTTGAGCAGGCGGCACAGCTCCAGGCCGTTGAGCTCCGGCATGATGAAGTCGGAAACCACCAGATCCACGGGCTCCTGGCGCAGCAGTTCGAGGGCCCTCTCGCCGTTTTCCGCTCGCAGGATCCGAAAGCCGGCTTCGGTGAAGGCCTCATTCAGCAGGTGGGAATAGTCCTGATCGTCCTCTACCAGCAGAATGGATTGAAGAGGCCTGTTCATGGTGATGGTGGTCATAAGATTCCTCCAATCTGGCTCATCGGCGCGAGGGGCGAAAAATTTATGGTTTCTAGGGGCGGCTCGTCCGCAAATGAGAGATAGAACGTGCTGCCCTGGTGGTGGACCGACTCCACCCAGACCCGCCCTCCCTGCTGGCCCATCAGCTTGCGGACCGTGGCCAGGCCCGTCCCTGCGCCGGATGATTCGATTTCCTGCACTCGGCCAAAGGGCAGGAAGATTCGTTGCTGATCTTCCGGTTTGATGCCGATGCCGTTGTCCTTCACCCAACAGACAGCCTTGCCGCCGTTCGACTCGCCCCCCAACCGGATGACCCCGGGCCGCTCGGGCGAAACGAATTTCAGAGCGTTGTTGAGGAGGTGGCGAAAAATCTGTTGCAGGCGGCTCGGATCGGCCCAAACGTGGGGCAGCGGGTCGAGGGCCAGGACGGCCTGTCTTTCCGCCGCTGCCGCGCGAAACTCCTCCACCACCGCTTCGGCCACTGCGCCGGCTGAGACGCGCCTGAACTGCGGCGGCTCGCGGCCCGCCCGGGACAGATCGAGCAGGGCGGCCAGCAGCCGATCCATGCGGCCCGCATTCCGCTCCAATACCTCGAGCGAGGGCCAAACCTTCTGGTCTAGCACCTGCGCGCATTGCTGGCGTTTCTCAGCGGCCAGGTCCAGGCTCTGGAGCTGCGACTGCAGGTTCCCACAGGCGCTCGAAAGGCGGCGCAAGAATCCATGGAAGTTCAGCAAGGGGCCCCGCAGGTCATGCGAGATGGCATAGACGAACTCGTCGACCGGGTTCGCCGCCGGGGCCTCTGGAGCGGTGGGCAGGACCGTGCTGGCTTGCTTCCCCATTCTCTATATCTCCATCGACAGAAGCGGAGACAACCTGCATCCGGCCCGGGATAGAGAAAGTGTGCAAACTCTACAATTAGGGGTCGATGAGTTGATACAGGGGCAGTTCCGGCGCCCGCCTGGAGGTCCGATCGTGACCGTTGCTACCAAATGCCAGCCCGCCGTGGTCCTTTTGGTCGAAGACGATCTGGGGGACCAGATTATTACGCGCGAGGCTTTCAAGGGCTTGAAGGTGCCTCATGAGCTGCGGGTGGTTCCCGATGGCAAGGAGGCTCTGGATTACCTTTACCGGCAGGGAGACTATCAGGGGGCGCCGCGGCCCGATCTGATCCTGCTGGATCTGAACATGCCCCGCGTGAACGGCCAGCAGGTGGCGGCGCGCATCCACTCCGACCCACGGCTGCGCCGGATCCCGATCGTGGTGCTGACCACCTCGCGGCGGCAGGAGGACGTGCTGCGGGCCTACGGGCAGGGAGTCACCTCGTTCATCAGCAAACCCCTGGACTTCGAGCACTTCATGGCCACGGTCCGGGACCTGGAATACCTGATCAAGTTTGCCGTGGAGATGAAGGGCCTCCAGGACCAGACGCGAGTGACCGACCACCAGATCCGCCGGCTGGCGCGCCGCCGGGAGCAGCTCAAGCACCAGGCCGACCTGCTCTTCAATGACCACATGAAGCAGATCGAGGGTATTTTTGTGGAGCGCACAGCGGAGCAGAACCGCGGAAGCGTCGGTGTGCGCGCCGAGGCCGTGACCCGGCAAGCCTTACTGCAGTTGGCACACAAGATCCTGCAGGGCCGGCCGATGCAGGAGAAGGAGCCGGCACCCGATCGGGAAGCGCTCGAGCCGGAAATGCCGGCCGCCAGCGAAAGGGAAGAGCCTCCGGAGGACCCCGGCTCGACCGCCCTCGGCCTGTGGGAGTTGGCCCGCCACGTCGACTCCCTGGCGGCCGGCTCACCCGCCTCCACGCCGACTGCGGTGGCATCCGGGAGCTCCCCAGCCGGCCAGACCCCGCCCGGCGACGCCCTGGTCCGCACTACCCCGCCCGGCAAGATCCCCTCCGCCAGAAAGAGCCTTAGGGGCGGCCAGCGAAAGAATGACGCGCCGAAGGATGCTGGATCCCTATGACCGTCCTGATCGCCGAGGATGACCCGGCCGTCCGCCGGCTGCTGGAAAAGGCCGTCCAGAGCTTCGGCCACGATGTGGCCTGCTCCAGCAATGGCGGCGAAGCCTGGGAGCTTTTCAACACCGGCGATTTCAGTTTCGTCATCACCGATTGGATGATGCCCGGCGTGGACGGGCTCGAATTGTGCCGGCGCATCCGAACCTCGGTTCGGCCAAACTATGTCTACGTCATCATGGTCACGTCCAACTCCGGCCAGGAGGACCTGATCACGGGCATGAGCGCCGGCGCGGACGACTTCATCGTCAAGCCGCTCGACCGCCGCACGTTGCAGGTCCGGATGCGGGCCGCCGAGCGCATCCTGAAGCTGCAACAGGAGTTGCGTGATAAGAACCAACAATTGGAGGTGATGAACCACCGCCTGCGCCGGCTCTCCCGCCTGGACGTGCTCATGCAACTCGGCAACCGGCTGGCCTTCGAAGAACGGATCACGGAATTCCATCAGAGCGCCGCGCGCTACGGCCGCAAGTACGGCGTGGTGATGTGCGACGTGGACAACTTCAAGGCCTACAACGACCATTACGGGCACTTGGCCGGGGACGAGGTCTTGCGCCGCGTCGCCGGCGCCATAAAGAAGTCCCTGCGCAGCTCCGACAGCGCGTTTCGGTACGGCGGCGAGGAGATCGTGGTCTTGCTGCCGGAGCAATCGGCGCCGGAGTCGCTGCGCACGGCCGAGCGTCTCCGGGCGTCCGTTGAGGGGCTGGGAGTTTCGCGGACGGACGGCTCGCCCGCGGGCTGCGTCACCATCACTTGCGGCGTGTCGGCCTGCCCGCTCGATGGTGACCCGCCGCTTGACTGGGAAACCGTCATCGAGTGGGCGGACCAAGCCCTTTAC
>JBGOUJ010000225.1:0-10660 GCA_041477005.1 Terriglobia bacterium
GTCGCTTTACCGATGATGTCCCAGCAGGCGATCTCGACCGCCGCGACCGCTGACATCTGGATTTGCCCGCCCTCGGAGTAGACGTCGCGGGTCATCTTCTGGGTGATCATTTCGACCTGGAACGGATCCATCCCCATTACCAGCGGCCGGAGCTCGTGGATGGCCGCCTCCACCGTCTTCCCGAAGGCGTTGGCCGTTCCTTCGCCGACGCCGTGAAAACCCTCGTCCGTTTCGACGCGGGAGAAGAGCCAATTCTTCCAAGGGTTACCTACCAGGTATGTGTCGATGGCTGTTATTTTCATTCTCGTCACGTGGGAAAAGCAAGGCAACGGCAAATTGCAAAAGGCAAAAGGCAAAAATCAAGGAGGAACGCATTTATTTAGATTTGCCTTTCGTGCTGGCCACTGCTTTCGAGAGAATGGCGCGTAGCTGTGTCGACTCATTGATGATGTTGGCCAATCGATCGGCCGGAAGCTTTCCGGCCTTGGCCAGTGGCCGAATCCAGTAGAGCGATTCGCGCAGCTCCTTCAACGCCATCTGAAGCTTGTGAGCAAAGTCGTCTCTCGATTCGGCCGCCGCGCCTCAGCGTAATTGGCTCCTATTGGCGTTCCGCTCCGGAGAAGCTGCTCTCCGATCCGCCGCGCCACCGTCGTCTTCGGCAAAGCTTCGACGAGCTTTATGACGCGCACCCCATACTCCAGTAGCCGCTCGTCCAGATCCCGCAACTAAAAAATGTTCCTTCCTTAATTTTTGCCTTTTGCAATTTGCCTTTTGCCTTGGTTTACTTCTGATTCGCCGGACGAAGCCCTTCCTCCGCCCCCAGCCCCCGGTCCAGCCACCCCGGATACCACCGGAACACGTTCCCAGTAAGGCTTCCGATGAAGATGTCTCCCGCCCGGCTCACGTTGATCCAGTGGCCCGGGCTTTCCATGGCGCCGAGAACCTTGCCCGTGGCCAGGTCGATGTGCATGATGCGGCCGGCTAGCGTGTCGTAGGTAATGTTCTCGATGTTGTCGCGATGGGTGATGATCCACATGTCGTCCTTGGGCGTGATGAAGATGTTCTGCGTCGCGCCGAGGTGCTTCCACTGGCGAAGGAACTTGCCGTTGGGGTCGAAGATCTGGATGCGGTTGTTTTCCCGATCGCTCACGTAGACCGTGCCTTTGCTGTCCACCTGAACCGAGTGGGGCGTGTTGAAGTCGCCCGGTCCGGCGCCCCGCTTGCCCCAGTCCATCAGGTACTTGCCGTCCTTAGAAAACTTCACCACGCGGGAGTTGCCGTAGCCGTCCGAGACGTAGAAATCGCCGTTGGCGGCGAAGGCGATATCGGTCGGGCGGTTGAAGGTCTTGTTGTCGGTCGCCGCCTTGCCCTTGATGCCGAGGGTCATGAGCAGTTCGCCTTTATTGGTGAACTTCATCACCTGGTGGTCGCCGTTGTCGGTGATCCAGACGTTGTCGTTCTTGTCCAAGCGCAGGCCGTGCGGGTTGCCGAACATGCCCTTTCCCCACGACCGCAGGTAGCTGCCCTTCGGGTCGAACACGATGAGCGGGTCGGCCTTCTTGCCCCGCTGGAACACGTAAACGTTGCCCGCCGAGTCGGTGGCCACCGACGACACACGGCCGAACTTCCAGCCCGCCGGCATCGTGTCGTTCGGCTCCTCGCCGAAGCGAATGTTGACCCGATATTTCATCAGGCCGCCTTCGTGCGGGTACCAGCCCTGCTGCTCGGCGGCCCACAAGGCGCCCAAAAAACAGATCGCGAACACCAGTGTTTTTTTCATGCCGTCTTGTCCTCCTTGCGCGGTCCTTGTAGTGTATCAAGATGGCTGTCAAGGCGATGCTGATTATCGACACCCACGCCCACATCTACTCCCCCGACGAGAAGCGCTATCCGCCGATCGACAAGCCCCTCCGCCCGCCGGCGGGCAAAGGCTCGCTCGAGCAGTTGCGCCGCGAGAGCCGGGCCAACGGGGTGAAGGCGGTCTGCGCCATCCAGACCAGCACGTTCTATCGCTTCGACAACCGCTACATCTGCGACAGCAGCAAGGCCAACCCGGACTGGGTGGCCGGCGTGTGCACGCTCGATCCCGACGATCCCCACAGCCCCAGCCTGCTCGGCCAATATGTCCGGGATTACGGCCTGCGAGGCATGCGCAGCATCCCGGCCGCCGGCGGCAAACTCGACCATCCAGGCGTGCGGGCGCTCTGGAAGACCGCGCTCGATCTGGGGATTGGGATCAACGTGCTGATCGGTCCCGAAAAGGCGGAGGAAGCCGGCGCGCTGCTGGGAGCCTTTCCCAAGCTGCCCGTTGTGCTCGATCACTGCCTGAACCCGAAGGTGGGCCGCACGCTCGAGCCGACCCTCGCCCGGGTGCTGCGCCTGTCGCGTCACAAGAACCTGCACGCCAAGCTGACGTTTGTCCCCACGGGCAGCGCGGGCGGTTACCCTTGCGCCGACATGCACGCCGCGTGTCTGAAGGTGATCGACGCTTTCGGCCCGGAGCGCTGCATCTGGGGCAGCGACTTTCCTTGCGAGCTGTGGACCCCGAAGGTCACCTACGCCGAGCACCTCCGCATCTTTACTCACGACCTGCCGCTGAAGGATGCGGCCAAGGCGGCGATCCTCGGCGAGACGGCGCGGCGGCTGTGGTTTCCAAAACTGGAGGTTGCTGATGCCTGTTGATTCAAGCTCTCAGCCGTCAGCAACCAGCCGTCAGCCATCAGCCATCAGCTCGGACCGGAGGACGGTTGCTGACAGCTGATAGTTTCAAATGCAGGCTCTCAGCCGTTAGCCATCAGCCATCCGCAACCAGCTCGGACCGGAGGGCGGTTGCTGCCTGCTGATAGCTGCCTGCTGATAGCGCCTGCTGACAGCTTTCCCGTCAGCTATCAGCATCCAGCAATCAGCTCGGGGCCGAAGGAGCAGCCCTGCGGATCACGTTACTTTGCCGCATGGCGGCTTCGGCGGCTTCGAGATACTGTCGGGTGTTGGAAAAGCTGCGGATCCACTCCAGGTAATGCGCTACGGTCTGCTCGATCGGGACCTCCGCCCCCCAGTCCAGGGACTGGAGCGCGGTGACGTCGCTCACGGTGTGGCGGGTGTCGCCCACCCGGAACTCCCCGTTCACAACCGGCTCCAGACCGCTGCCGGCGGCCTTCAGCACGACACGGGCAAAATCGAGCACGGTCATGGCGCGGCCGGGGCCGACGTTGAAGACGCGGTAATCGGCCTCCGGCTTTTCGAGCGCCAGGACGTTGGCCCGGGCGACGTCGGCGACGTCGATGTAGTCGCGCAACTGCAGGCCGTCTTCGTAGACCACCGGCGCCAGGCCCGCCAGCACCCGCAGACAGAAGATCCGGCAGACGCCGGAGTACGCGTTGTAGAAGGAATTGCGCGGGCCTTGCACATAGGTATACCTCATGCTCGCGGCGGGGATGCCGTAGCGGCGGCCCAGGTTGAGCGCCAGCAGCTCGACGGCGTATTTCGAGATGCCGTAGGCGGTGTGCGGGCGGCAAACCGCTTCGTCGATCAGCAGCGGCTGGAGGTCGCTCGAGCAGTGCGGGCATTTCACCTCCCAGTCGCCGCGCTCGAGCTGCTCGATCGGGCGGGGGCCGGGAAAGATGACGCCATGCCGCGGGCATTCGTACTTGCCCTCGCCGGCCACGGCCTGCGAAGCGGCCACGACGACCTTCCGCACCGGCAGACGCTTTTCCACGATCAGTTCATAGAGCAGAGCGGTGCTCTCGGCGTTGACGTGCAGGAAGGTGCTGAAGTCCGGCATATAGTCCTGGTAGGCGGCGAGGTGGAAGACGGCATCCACGCCATCCAGCGCCTTTGCCAGATCATCGCGGCTCTCGACCCGCCCCTGCTGAAACTCCACCTCCGGCGGCAAGTAGGCCGGCTTGCCATGCGGGTGGACACGGGGCTGCAGGCTGTCGAGGACCCGGACCTTATAGCCCCGATCGAGCAGCAGATCGACGGTGTGGGAGCCGATAAACCCGGCGCCGCCGGTGACAAGGACTCGTTGGAAGTTCATGTCCGAATAGGGAACCACAGATAAACACAGATAAACACAGATGGAAAACCAAAGCCTTATCTGTGTTCATCTGTGTTCATCTGTGGTTCCATTTTATTGTTTCGTGATGCGGCGGAGAGTGAGGTGGTCGGGGGTCATGGTGGTGTGCTCCAGGCGCGGCCAGTCGTCCTGGACGCTGATGAGCTTGCCGGTGATGTGGTTGGAGCGCGGCGAGACCAGGAACAGGGCCAGGGCGATTTGTTTTTCCGGGGGAACGCCGCGGGTCTGGCGGGTCTGGCTGGCTTCGGCCAGCGCTTTCTCCCCGGCCCGCTCGCCGGCCGCGAGCACCTGGTCGGTCATGTGGGTGTAGGTGGGGCCGGGGGTCATGGCGTTGACCTGGACGTTGTGCTCGGCGACCTCGTCGGCCAGGGTCTCAGTGAAGCGGACGACGCCCGCCTTGGATGCGGCGTAGCCGGAGAAGAAGGGCCGCGCGTTGGTGGCGCCGCCGCCGCTGAAATTGATGATCTTGCCGGAGCGGCGGGCGATCATCTCCGGCAGTACGGCGCGGCAGCAGTGGAACGCGCCGGTCAGATTGGTCTGGACCACCTCGGCCCAGCGGCGGGGATCGGCTTCCGCCGCGGAGCCGATCGGCCCCTGCACCCCGGCGGCGTTGATCAGGATATCGACCGGGCCGAATTCGCGGCGCACCGCCTCGGCGGCCCGCTCGACCTGCGCGTAGTCGGCGACGTCGGCGGCGGCCACGAGCGAGGCGCCTCCGGAGTGGGCGATCTCCATTTGAGTCATGTTCAGCTCGGGCAGCGTGCGGCTCACCAGCCCGACCCGGGCGCCCTCGGCGGCGAAAGCAATGGCCAGCCGCTTTCCGACGCCGCGGCCGGCTCCGGTGATGATCGCGGTCTTACCCTTGAGCTCCGGCATCGTGGGCGGCGATCTTTTCCTTGAGGCAGAAGGTGATCAGGTGCTCGAGCGCCAGATGGAACGACTCGACCTGTGGCGTGGAGGGCATCGGCACGAGCAGGCAAATGTCGGCCATCTCGCGCAGGCAGCCGCCGTCGAAGCCGCTGAAGCCGATCACCGTGGCGCCGAACTCTTCCCGGGCGGTGCGGACGGCCCGCAGCAGGTTCTGGGACCAGGGCCCGCCGCGGTCCTGGCCCGAGCCGCCGTGGACGCTGATGGCGACGAGCACGTC
This sequence comes from Terriglobia bacterium, assembly GCA_041477005.1. Classification (GTDB taxonomy): domain Bacteria; phylum Acidobacteriota; class Terriglobia; order Bryobacterales; family JACQDG01; genus JBGOUJ01. The sequence goes on from JBGOUJ010000225.1 coordinate 5,223, forward strand.
GCCCGGCCGCATCAGGCTGCGCAACTGCTCGCTGAAGACGTGCTCGAATCCGTTGTCGTTGGTCCAGGCGCTGACCAGGGGGATGTTGTCGACCAGGGACACGGCGCGCAGCCGGGGCTTGCCCGGCGAGACGGTGACCTTGGAAAGATCGCAGGCGAAATGGGTGGCGGTGGAGGCCGAGCCGCCGTTGCCGATCAGAAATACCGTAGCGCCGCGCTTCCAGGCGTCGAACAGCGCCTCGATCGCGCGGTCGATGTCGGCCGGGGAAAGCGCGTCGATCCCTTGCTTCATCTCGGCCAGGTAGCGCTCGATGAAGGCGGCGTTTTGCATGGCGGCTAATGGATCGCGCCGGCGAGCTTCATGCGCGCGTGCAGGGCCCGGTACTGCTCCCCACTCAACAGGTCCAGCAGCACCTTGCTCCCTTCCATGTCGAATCGAAAGCGCATCTCGCGCAGGCCCTCGGCTTCCATGGCGGCGCGGAGCTGCCTCTTGCCCTCTTCGGCGTAGAAGAGGAAGAAGCCCCCGCCGCCGGCGCCGGATATCTTGCCGCCGATCGCCCCGTTGGCCCGGGCCAGCTCGTAAAGCTGGTTGATGCGGTGGCTGGCGATGTCGTCGCCGAGCTTTCGCTTGGCGCGCCAATGCTCGTCGAGCAGCTCGCCGAAGCGCCGCACGTCGCCGCGCCGGAGCTGGAGCAGGATCTCCCGGCCGATTTCCTTGATCAGGTGAAGGTTGTCGGTCACCTGCGCCTCCTCCTGCCCCAGCCGGTGCACCTGCGAGGAGAGGATCTGCTCGGTGGAGCGCGACAGGCCGGTGTAGAAAAGCAGGACGTTGCTCTCGAGCTGCTCCACCACCTCCGGAGGCAAAGCGGCGTCGGAAACCTCTACGCGGCCTTCGCGGTCGATTTCGAGCACGGTCAACCCGCCGAACGCCGCCATGTACTGGTCCTGCTTGCCGATCGGCTTGCCGAGAATATCGATCTCGATGCGGCAGGCTTCCTCGGCCAGATCCTGCCGCACCACCGGCTGGTGGCACAACGTGTGGAGCCCGTTGAGCAACCCGACCAGGTAGCAACTGGAAGACCCCAGGCCGGTGCCCGCCGGGACATCGGCCATCGAGATGATCTCCACGCCGTTTCGGATGTGGAAGTGCAGCAGAGCCTGGCGGGCCAGGGTGTGGCGGACCTGCTCGGCATCGGGCACGATTTCCGACTCGGAGTATTTTACCCGCACCAGGTCGTCGACGATCGGCGTATTCAAGTACACGAACATGTATTTGTCGAGGCCGGCCGCGAAGATAAACCCCCCGTGGCGGGAGTAATAGGCGGGCAAGTCAGTCCCGCCGCCACCGAGCGTGATCCGGAACGGGGTGCGGGTGATAATCATTCGTTCGAAATGGGTCCCGACGGCTGCAGCTATAACGAAAACCTAGGATAGCACGGGCGGTGGGGCGCCCAGGCGAACAATCAACGCGGCGGCCTCGGGCAGGCCGGCCACGCGGTGGTCGGGCTGGATCCCTTGATTGTATGGGGCGTCGATGAGGATCAGGGGCAGGCCGGCGGCGCGGGCGGCGCCCAGGTCGCGGTCGCTATCGCCGACCAGGTAAGAGCGGGTGAGGTCGATCTGGTGGCGGCGGGCGGCGTCCAGGATGAGGCCGGGCTTGGGCTTGCGGCAAGCGCAGGCGTCGCGGTCGTCGTGGCAGCAGCTCAGGATGTCGTCGACCGGCGCCGATTGGCGGAGCCGCTGGTGAAACTGCTCGAGCAGCTCGGTGGAGAGCCGGCCGCGGCGTACCTCCGGCTGGTTGGTGACCACGACGAGAAAATAGCCGGCGCTTCGCAGCGTGGCGACCGCTTCCGGGGCGCCGGGCAGCAGGGCAAAATCCTCCCGGCGCAGGGGCGCGTAGGGGAGGCCGTCGCGCATCACCGGCTGGACCAACACGCCGTCGCGATCGAGGAAGACGGCCCGCTTCAGCATGGGACGGCCCTGGACTCGCGGGCGCTACGATAGCACGCCTCGACGGCCCGGAGCGCGGCCAGCGAGTCCCGCGCATCGCCCAGCGGCGGCCGGCCCTCGCGAATGGCGGCGACGAACTCGGCCCACTCGTCAGGCCAGCACTGCTCCGGATTGTCGAAGGGGATGGTCTCCACTTCCGGGACGCCGAACTGCTCCGGCCGGCGGACGATGGTCAGCCGCTGCGGCCCATAGCTCCCGCCCAAACCCTCGATCGCCAGCGAGCCGCGCTCCCCCACCAGATCGAACTGGAATCGGTTTTTCCACTCCATCAGGGAAACAATCAGCGAACAGGCAATGCCGGAAGCGGTGCGGAAAAGACAGAAGGCTGCGTCCTCGAGCGGCTGGATGGGCCAGAACTCGGTTGCGACAATCGCCTGGGCGGTCGCGATTTCCTCGCCGGCGAACCACCGGAACAGGTCGATCAGGTGAACTCCTTGATCGAGCAGCTCGCCGCCGCCGGCTACGTCCGGGTTGGCGCGCCATTCGCGTTCCAGTCCCTTCCGGCCGCCGTGGCCGTGGCGGGTGATCCCGTGCAAAGGCCGGCCGATGGCGCCGCTGAGGACCAGCTCGTGGGCGCGGCGAATGGCGGGATGGAAGCGGTAGTTGAAGCCAGCCTTGAAAACGAGTTGCCTCTCGGCGGCCAAAGAAACGAGCGGCTCGAGCTCGGCGGCGCTCCGGGCGGCGGGCTTCTCGACGAGCACGTGCTTGCGCGCCTCGAGGGCGGTGCGGGCGATCGCGGCCAGCCGGTCGTTGGAGGTGGAAACCACCACGCAATCCACGCGCGGATCCTCTATCGCCGGGCGTGCCTCCGCGCCAGCCTGCGCGGAGCATGGCCCGGCGGCGGTGCGGGCGCGCTCCACCTCCGGATCTACGACCCACACGACGCGGCACCCGGGCGCCGCCGCAGCGACCGCGGCTCGCCGCGCCCCCATGCGCCCGGCGCCGATCACGGCCACCCCGAGCACGTCCGCACGCGCCAGCATCTCGGGCGTATCGATTCCCTCGACCTCGGCCGGCAGCACAAAGCCGCCGACCGCGCGGCCGGCGGCCAGCAACTGCGGGATCACGTCATGGCCGAAGTCCGAGACACCGCCGGGCAGGAGCGGCGGCAGGGAGGGCGAAGCGGCGTAGAAGCCGGCGTTCACCCAATGGCTGAACTGCTGGGAGGGTTCCGGCTTCTCCACGAACCGCAGAATGCGGCCATCCCCGGCCAATTCGGCGATGCCGCTCGATCCGACTTCGTCTTTGTGGCAGAGCGCCACGGTGAGCAGCGCGCCGGGCTGGTGGGCCGCAGCCAGGGCGCGATAATCGCACCTCCCGAGGTTGTCGCCATAGACGACAAAGAAGTCGCCGTTCGAGAACTCCTTCTCCAGATTCTTCAGAGCGCCGGAGGTTCCGAGCAGGGCCGGCTCGACCGAGTACCGGATATGCACGCCCCATCTTTGGCCGTCGCCGAAGTAGTCCCGGATGGTTTCGCCCCGGTGATGGAGATTGATCCAGATCTGATCCACCCCGGCGGTGGCCAGTTGCTCGACGTGCCGTTCGAGCACCGGCTTGCCGCGCACGCGCAGCATGGGCTTGGGAACCAAATCGGTCGAAGCCCCCAGGCGGCTGCCCCGCCCGGCGGCCAACAGAAGGGCTTTGCGAATGAAAGCAGCCATCGTCGTCAGAGATCAGCCATCAGCCATCAGCCGTCAGCAAACAGCGGTCAGCCATCAGCCATCAGCCATCAGCTTTCAGCCATCAGCAAACAGCCATCAGCCGTCAGCAAACAGCGGTCAGCCATCAGCCATCAGCCTTCAGCTTTCAGCTTTCAGCCATCAGCAAACAGCGATCAGCCTTCAGCCTTCAGCCCTCAGCATGCCGAAAGGCAAGAGGCGCCGGGAGACCACACGGTGCTGACGGCTGATAGCTGATAGCTGACGACTGGTGGCTGATTACTGACCGCTGATGGCGGACCGCTGATAGCTGATAGCTGATGGCTGACGGTCTGGTTTCCAGTCATCGGTTTCCGAACCCGATGCAGACCACGCCGACCAGGATCAGCAGCAGGCCGAACACCTTGGATCGATTGAAGGGCTCGCGGAAGAACAGGCGCGACCAGAACATCGTCCAGACATTGCTCAACGCGACGAGCGGGTATAGTACCGTGAGGCTGCCGTTCTTGATTCCGGCCACGAACAAGACGGAGGAAAGCAAAAACAGCACCACACCCAGACCGATGCGCCAGCTCCGAAACACCTCGAGCACGCTGGGCCCCAAGCGGTCGGCGCCGTGCTTGAGGCTCACTGCCCCGAACGACCCGATGAAACTCGCGCCGAGCACCAGCAGCATGGAGGAGAAGGGGGTGGTCATTCGCGGCTTCCAGTCCCGATCAGCGACACCCCGAACACAATCAGGGTGACGCCGGCTACCTTCCAGACGTTCAGGTGGTCGGTGGGAAAAAACCGAGGCGAAAGAATCGTAACCCAGACATAGGTCAGGGCGATGATTGGGTAGAGCACGGAGAGATGTCCCCGGCGCAAGGCTAGAACCATCAGCAGAGTGTTGAGCCCGTAGAGAGCGTAGCCGGCCATCAACGGCAGGTTGGTAATAATTCCGAGCAGGCCTGCCCCCGTGATGTGCTCGGCGCCCTCCTTCATCAGGATTTGGGCCGCCGCTCCGCTAACCGTGCACAGAAACACCAACCCTATGGAACCAATGGGAGCGGACACCTTGGACCCGGCGGCAGTAGGGCCGCTTTGGGACACCGCGGACGGGGGCGACGTCACAATGGCCGATTTTAGCATAGGTGGAGAAGCAGGGCGCCCTGGGTCGTCCCCTCGGATCCCCTCGGCAGGCGCTTTCAGAACATATAGAGCGGCACACCAACGCCAACTTCGGCCGGCTCGGCGGGCTGCTCTTCTCCCGATCCCACGACGAGCACGACTTCCTTGACCACGCGGTAATAGATGCCGTTTTCGCCGAGGTAGACCTCCAGCTCGCCCGGGCGGGGAAGGTGGCCTTGGATCAAGGCTTCGGAGAGAGGGTCCTCTATGTATTTCTGGAGCGCCCGGCGCAGGGGGCGCGCGCCGTAGCCGCGGTCGGCGCAAGTCTGCTCCAGGATGTATTTGGCGGCGTCCTCGGTCAGGCGGATCTTGAGCTGCTTGCCGACCAAGTTGCCGTTGATCTGATCGACCAGCAGGCGGATGATCTGGATCAGATCTTCGTCGGTGAGGGACTGGAACAGGATCACCTCGTCCAGACGGTTCAGGAACTCGGGATTGAAGACGCGCTTCAGCTCGCTCTTGACTAGGTCCTCCATCTTGGCGGCGGTCGCTTCGAGCGAGGAGGACTGGAAGCCGAGGTGGGCGCGCTTCTCGAGGAACCGCGCGCCCAGGTTCGAGGTCATGATGATGATGGTGTTCTTGAAATCGACGGTGTTGCCGA
>JBGOUJ010000226.1:0-10600 GCA_041477005.1 Terriglobia bacterium
GAAAAGGCTGGCCGCTTCGCCGTAGTGCCCTTGCACTTCGAACGACTTCGGCCAGGTGTTGGTGACCTCACCGGCGTGGATGAAGAACCCGGCATTGGGCCACTTCTCCGGCGCCCCGATCCAGCCTTCTTTTTGAAACCGCCACTCGGCGCGGAAGAGGTAGTTCTTGTAGCTTTTCTTGCTCCGCAGGAAGCCGTTGGGTTTCCCCGTGCAGGCAATCACGCCATTCTGAACCGACCAGCTCTCGGCCGGCGTGCCCTCGATGATCCAGAGCTCGCGCACGTCCTCTTTCGGCATCAGCGAGACGAAGCCTTCCTCCCGCTGCGCACCCAAAAGCGCCGGAATCAGAAGAGCAAACCACAAGCGCCATTTCATGGCGACTCCCGCGAAACGATGCTCGACACTGTTGTGCGCCGCTTCCGGCGGACTACGGTCGGCTTTACGCCTTCCGAGCCGCGGCTCGGAAATGCGCCCTGCTCCTACCAGAGAAGCTTCAGCCCGAACTGAATCGTGCGGCTGGCGCCGGTGCCCTGGATCTTCCCGAACGTGCCGCTGGTGAGCGATACCACCGGGTTGCTGAAGTTGACCTCGTTAAGGAGATTGAAAAACTCCGCCCGGAACTGGAAGCGGAGCTGCTCCCGCACGGCGATGTCCTTCAATACGGCCAGGTCGGTGTTGATCACCCGGGGACCTACAAAAATTCCGCGGCCGGACGTGCCGGGGCTGCCGGGCAGCGGCTGGCCGAAGGCCGCCGTGTTGAAATAGGCGTTGATCTCGTCGTTCCGCGAGGAATGCGCACGATTCGGGTCGCTCAGCAGGTCGGCAGTGCCGTTGCAGCCCGAACCGTTCAGCATCGTGTCCTGCCCCGAGCTGACTGTTAACGGAGTGCCGGTCTGGACGGTCTCGATGCCGCTGAGGCTCCAGCCGCCCAGCATCCGCCCGAAGAGGCCTTCCTGCCTCTGGTAAACCGGCGGGGTCCACACGCCGGAGAAGACGAAGGCATGGCGGCGGTCCCAACTGGAGAGTCCCCTGTCGTGGCGGACATTGAACGGGTCGAGCAGACAGCCGCCGAGGTTGTCGGTGGAGCTGCTGTCGATGGATTTCGCCAGCGTATAAGCGGCGCTGAACTGGAGGCCCTTCGAAAACCGCTTGCTCAGGCTGGCCTGCAAGCTGTGATAGGAGCTGGTGAACGGGTTATCGAGATAGGCGCCGCTCGGTCCGTAGATGCCCGACAGGAACGGCACTCGTTGATTGGCGTTGGAGACCGTAGAACGAGGATTCCCGCTGGCGTCGACGCCTGGAATGTAGGGGGCCGCGTTGAAGGGACGGAAGGCGAGGAGGTGGCGCCCGGTCTTGCCGATATAGCCCACCGACAGCGCGAAGTCGCGCCGCAGCTCCCGCTGGAGGATCAGGTCCCACTCCTGCACCGAAGTGGTCTTCAATTTGTCGGTGATCGGGCCCCATAGTCCGTTTAGAGGGAAGGAGAACGTCACCGCCGCGGGATCGACGAAGGCCGGCGGCGCCGCTACTCCGATGGACCCGAACGGGTTCGACAAAAGCCCATTGAAGAACGTACGGCTCCCGCCATTGAAGGGCGGATTGGTCTGGGCCAGCGTGTCGGCATTGTTCGTCTCGAAGAAGATGCCGTAGGCGCCTCGAATCGCCGTGCGGCCATCCCCGAAAACGTCGTAGGCAAAACCGAAGCGCGGCGCGAAGTTCTTCCGGTTCGGAGCAAAAAGCCCGCGCGGCAAATCCCCCGGGAACAGCAGGCCCGGCGGTGCATTGGAAAGTACTTTGGAGTGGATGGTCGGGTCGAGACGAATCGAATTGAGCTGGTCGTGCCGGCTCACCCAGGGTTGAGGCAACTCCCAGCGCAGCCCCATGTTCAGGGTCAGGCGAGGGGAGACCTTGAAATCATCCTGGAAAAACATCCCCACGAACTTGGTGAGATCGTCGTTGACTCGCACGCCGTTCGAGATGGGCAACTGCTGGTAGGCGCCGATCAGGAAATCGGCCATGGGATCGCCCTTAGTCGCCGTGCCGCCGCCGGTCCGCACGCCGTTGAAACTGAAATTCGGCGGGCCGAGGAACGACTGGAAGAAGGACAGATCGAGAGCCTCGATTCCCACCTTTATCGTATGCCGGTTGCGGATGATGGTGAGGTTCTCCAGGAGCTGATAGTTGTTGGAAATGAACTTCACCGTTCCGCCGGATCCCAGAGTGAACCGGCCGGTGACGGTGAATTGCGGCGATCCTCCTTCACTATATTGCGGCATGCCCTGGATGCCCAGCTCCGCCGGCGTGCGGGAGACGGTGGGCAAATCGAGCGAGAACGAGCGGGCGAAGCCCAGCGTGACCTGGTTCAGCAACGTCGGGGTGATCGTATAGACATGGTTGAGTCCGATATTCTGGATGCGGGGACCCAGGTTGCGCCCGGTCCACCCGGCAATGTTGGCGCTATAGGCCAGCCCGTCCTGGACGTTCTTGTTCTGGTTGAAGTAGTAGTGCCCAAACAGCGTTTGCTTGCTCGTCAGGGTGGCGTCGCCGCGGACCATGAACAGTTTCGCGTCCCTGGGATTCCCCCCCAGCGCCTGAATGGTGACGCCGGGTTGCGGGACGGTGGGCACAAAACCGAGAAGCTTCACGGCTACAGGATCGAACAGAGAGCGGGGAAGCTGGTTGTTCGGGAACGTGGTGTTGTCGAAGGGATTCACCAACTGCTTCGTTTTCAGAGAAGAGAAATCGCCGTTGAGCTCGGGAGTCGCGGGAGGGAGGGCATTGGTGCTGGTGGACTGGCTGTGGTCCTTGGCCAGCTCGAAGGTTCCGAAGATGAAGACCTTGTCTTTCTTGATCGGGCCACCGGCCGCGGCGCCGAACTGGTTTTTCTTCACCACCGGCTTCACGGCCTGAAAGAAGGTCCGGGCATTCAAATGGTCGTTTCGCACGAATTCCCAGGCGGCGCCGTGAATGGCGTTGGTCCCCTGCTTGCTGACGATGGTGATGTTGGCCCCGGGGTTGCGGCCGCTGTCGGCGGCGAAATTGCTCGTCTGGATGCGGAACTCCTGAATGGCGTCGGGCGGCGGAACGTTCAATCCGGTGTTCCGCGAGGGGTTCATGAAATAGGTCCCGTTGAAGCGGTCGTAGTTCATGTTGTCGCGCGCGCCGTTGACATTCATGATGGGACCGGAGCGCGCATCGGTGAGGGCGCTGTTGTCGGGCGCGCTGACGCCCAGCACGCCCGGCAGCGTGGCGGCCAGGGCGAACACGTTGCGCCCGCTCAAGGGAAGGTCCACGATGCGGCGGTCGTCGATCGTCGCGGAGTGTTCCGAAGAGCGCGTGTCGATCAGGACGGCTTGCGCGGCCACCTCGACCGAGTCGCTCACCTGGCCGATCTGGAGCTCGACGTCGGCGCGCACGTTCTGGTCCACGGTCAGCACCACGCCGGTGTTGCGGTAGCGCTTGAAGCCGCTGACCTCGGCGTCGATGGTGTAAGTGCCGGAAACCAGCCCGAGCACCTGATAGAAGCCGGTCTCGTCGCTGGTCGTGGTGCGCTTCGCGCCGGTGCCTTCATTGGTGAGGTTGACCTGCACGTTGGGCACAAACGCCCCGCTCGGGTCTTTGGTGTACCCCGAGATCGTGCCCTTGGTTTGGGCCGCAAGAAAACCGGTGAACAAAAGGAAAACGGCTAGATCTCTCGCCAGTCTCAGCATGATAACCCCTTTTCTCCCAACCTAACCCGTCCGGCCACTCGCAAGAGGGCCGGCGGGATGACCTTAGTTTCAGACTGATAGAAAATATACTCTCGGCTGATGGCCGGGGTCAAGACAAATTTCTTTATCGAGTACCGCGGAGCCGGGTGATGGCCGTAGGCCCGCGGGGCTGGGAACCATATTCCCCCTGGGCGGCCGACGTACTGGAGTCACAACGCGCAATTTGACAGGGAGCGGGCCGCGGCAAGGCCCTCCTCACCTGCCCCAAAGGGCCTCCAAAAAAGGCCGCGCTCACGCCAAGACGACAAGTACGCCAAGCGGAACTTGTCGGTTTCCTTGGCGGTCTTTGCGCCTTTGCGCGAAATCTTTTCGGTCGGTTCGTTTCTTTCACGGCTTCTGGCGCCCTGTACTGCCCCGTCGCGCGCGGGGTCAGCGCGCGGCCGCCGGAGCCACGGCATCCCGCGTACGCCCTCTTACCCGGCCGGCCGGCGACTCCCCGGCCTCCAGATCTTTCCAGTCGAACTTTTCCGTTTCCGCCGGAAGCGAATGTGCGCCGGCGTACTGGTTGCGCGCCGACTCGATCTGATTCACCCAGTCGCCGAAAGGCAGGAGCAGCTCGCGGTAGACCAGATACGTCATGTCCACGGTGCGGTCCGGAACATGGTCTTTCACGTCGTCCAGTTCGTGCCGGAAGCGGCGGCCGTTGGCTTCGGCCACGCGCGGATGCCAGCTCTTGTACCAGGTCTCGATCGCGTCCCGCAAAACCTGGTTGCGGCTGCGCCGGATGTCGTGGGCCAGGCGCAGCGCCTGGTCGATGGCAGCCACGGCCTGCCGCGGCTGATTCTTCTCGGCGGCGACCTTCGCCGCTTCGAGCCGCGCGTTCATGCGGCCGATTCCCTGGAGCATCTCCAGGTTCTGCCGGCAAAGCTGGGCTACCGCCAGGAATACCTCCAGGTTGTAGTGGTTGAACCGGGCGCGCTCCAGATTCGTCCGCAGCAGGCCCAGCAGCTCGTCGTTCTGATCCAGAGATTCGGTGGCCAACTGCAGCCGTTGCGCGTTGTCCCGCTCCCAGCTCGACTGGAATCCGAGGTTTTCCGGCGACGGCACTGGCGGCAGCGTCAGGGTCTGATCGCGCACCGGCCGCGGCGGACGGTAGATCGCGTTGGAGTTGCCGAAGATGGGCTTACGCGCCTTCGATGTCGTCGTTTCCCAACTGTCGCTCCAGAACTCGGCCTGCCAGCTCAGAAGCTGGTACACGCGGTCCATGTTCAGCGCCTCGGGACCGTAGAACAGCGGATAAAACGCGCTCATCGATTCCCGCGGATCGGGCGACCCGGGACGCCAGCCGGTTCCGGCCGAGGTGGCGTAGCCCAGCCAGAACGTCTCCGGGTGCAGCCCCGCGTCCGCCCACCCGGCGTTGATCTCGCCGATCAAGTCGGCGTCCTTCCGCGCCGAATCAAACGAGATCTTTTCGAAGGTGGCCGCCACGCGCGGTGTTCCGCCGCGCCTCGGGTGCAGCAGCTTCGCGGGAGCCAGCAGGAAATAATTCGGGAACAGCCGTTCCTCTCCTTGGGTCGAGGTGTAGAACATCTCCCGGATGCCGTGCGCTTTGAAAGCCGGATCGAAAATCGGGCCGTAGACTTCGCCGTTGACCAGATGAGACGGCAACGCGAGAATGTCCGGCGGCTTCATCGGGAATTCGCCCCAGAACATCACCGTGCGGCCGCGATCGTGCAGGTAGTTCGCCGTCTTGGTCGTAAATTGAGCGAGCAGCTTCCCCACGCTGCCGAGCCGCTCGGCTTCGGCTTTTTCGTTGCATTGGGGGCTGTCGGCCATGCCGATATAGTACGGCTCGTCGGTCGAGAGGTAGAAGTAATGAACCCCCTTGTTGGCCGCCAGCAGGTCATCGAACATGCCGAAGAGCAGCTTGTAGGAGTCGGGGTTGGTGACGCACAGCTCGTAGTTGCTCTCCGGGAACTCCCGCAGCTTCGCATACTCGGGGTGCTTCAGGATGAACGCGATGTGGCCCGGCCCATCCAGATAAGGTATTACCTCAACGTAGTAGCGCAGGCCGTAATCGGTCAGCTCCTGGAGCTGCGCCGGCGAGAGCGCGTAGGGCTCGACCAGCGCCGGGACGCTCTTGAATTGGAAATGCCCCTCCAGCTTGATGGCAAAGCCATTGGCCTTGAAAAACGCCGCCTGCCGGACGGCGTGTTTCAGCGCGTCGAGCCGCTCGAGATGATGGGCGTCATCCCAGTAAATCTGCCGGAGCTGCAGATCGGGCCAGTCCACAATCCGGCCTTCCGGCAGCCGCGGGCCGCCATCGCGCGGTTTCATCAACTGGATCAGAGTCTCGACGCCGTAGAAGAGCCCCGGCGCGGCATTGGCCGTAATGCCGATCTTTCCGGGGCCGAGATCGATCTGGTAGGCCTGCTCTTCGAGCGCCGCCTTATTGCGGTCCTGCGCCTCGCCGATGGCGACGGAACGCGGCGCGAGGGCCAGCCGCAGCACGCCCGACTCGCGGCCCTGCGGCGCCAGGCGGAGGCCGAATCTCGTCTCCAGGTCTTCCTTCAGGCTTTCCACGGCAACATCGCTCGCCGTGACGCCGGGGCCCAGTTCGAGCCGCCAGTTGGATGTGAAGGAAAAGTCCGGCCCACCGAGGGTCACGCGCTGCGGCTCGGGAATCACGGTGTAGCCGCGCGCGAGCAGCGGCGAAACCGTAGCCGCGGGCGCAGCGCCGGCCACCAGCAGCAGGCAGGAGAGGAAAGAAAGAAGACGGGGTTTCATGGGGCTCCTTGTCTTGAGCAGGACTTCCGCTCTGGACTCCTGTGGAAGCAGGAAGTATACATCAGGCCGCCTCGCTTCGGGGAGATTCCCCGCCGGGGACGCCTGACGAGCCACGGCCGCTGCCGGCATCTTACTTCCAGCCGGCAAGAAACTGGAGTCCGTTCTTCGGGCCAGGCGCCACCAGGATGATAGACTATGGGGCCCTATGACAACCGGTTACGTAGTCCTTGCTCTGTCTCTCGCCATCGGTGTTATTGCAGGCCTGCGTTCGATGACCCCTCTGGCAGCGGTTAGTTGGGCCGCCCACCTGGGCTGGCTCGATCTTCATAACTCCCATTTGGCCTTCTTGGGATCAACGGCAGCCGTCGGTATCATCTCCCTGCTGGCCATCGGCGAGCTGGTCGCGGACAAGTTGCCTTCCACGCCAAATCGAACGAAGCCGGGCCCGCTTGTGGGCCGCATCCTGACCGGGGCCCTATCGGCTGCTGCGCTGTGCGTCGCGGCCAATCAATCCGTTGTTGCTGGGGTCCTTTTGGGTGGTTTGGGCGGCGTCGGCGGCACTTTCGCCGGTTATCAGGCGCGCCACCGACTGGTAACGAAGCTGCACGCGCCGGATGTGGCGATCGCCGTCGCGGAGGATCTGTTGGCAATCGGCGGTGGTTTCTTCTTCGCGTCCCGGCTCTAAGGCGGCTGCAATCGTCGCGTCTCTCAAGCCGTCAACATCCGGTCGCGGGAACCCGAGCCGCCGAACAGATCGAGCGCCCGGTCGAGGTTCTTGCCGCTGTCCCAGACCGCAGCCGGGCGTGATCTAATGAGAAATTTACGTAAGGGACTATCCAGTTCTGCGTCTTGACAGATCCCATGCTGCCAGCTATGCTCCCCATAGAAGTCCGGATTTCCGACTTCCTGGAATTAACCAGTCAAACCCCAATGAGCACCCTCGTCAAAGTCCAACACAAAGGCCAAGTGACCATTCCTACCCGCCTGCGCCGCCAGGCGGGCATCTCCGAAGGTGACCTGGTCGAAGCCAGTTTCCATCGCGGGAAGATAGTCCTCGCGCCCAAGCTGGTAATCGACCGTCCCAAATTCCCGACCGCCGATGATGAGTACACCCCGGAGCAACGCCGAATCATTGATGCCCGCCTCGCAGAGGCCGAGGAAGATTTCAAAGCCGGCCGTAGCTACGGTCCGTTCGGGACCCACAAGGAGTTCATTGCCTCCCTTCACCGCGAGGCCAAGAAGCTGCGGGCCAAGAGAACTAAACCCGTCTCTCGATGAGACTTCGCTTTTCTGCGCGCTTCACCAAGAGCTATGGCACTGCTCCGACCCATATCCAGCGGGCCTTTGATAAACAAAGCTTACACCTCCTTGCCAACCTCCGCCATCCGTCGCTCCGAGCCAAGAAGTATGACGAGGCCCGCGATTTGTGGCAGGCCCGCGTAACTCGGGATTGGCGTTTCTACTTCACTATCGAGGAGGACGCGTACTACCTCTACGACATCACCTCTCACCCGAAATAGCCAGACGGCCCGCCAGCAAAGACGGAAGACCGTTCGGCTTCTCATGGCGTGCCGGCCACTACCGCCTTTTCAACCGCCCCCAGCACGAGCTCACGCGCGACAAGTGGACAGATTTGAGGTGCGATCCGCGCATTGCCAAGCCCTCGATATTCGATTTACCGCGGAGACGCCGAGCGCGCTGAGAAAGCCTTCGTTTTCGGCCTCAGCGTGCTCCGCGTCTCTGCGGTTAAATGGGGTTCCGGGACTTCTCCCCCGTTAGAAGCTGAGCTTCATCGCGACCTGGATCTGCCGCATCGGCGTCTGGTAGAGCAGGCTCGAAATGACGCCGGCGCTGGCCGTGCCGATGCTGGACCCTGGCCCGGAAAACTGCGGGTGATTGAGCGCGTTGAAAAACTCGAACTTCAACTGATGTTCGAAATGCTCCTTGAACCGCGTGTTCTTCACCAGCGATAAGTCGGCCTGGGCCTGGCCCGGGTTGCGGAGAATATCGCGGCCGGCATTCCCGTACGTTCCCGTGTTGTCGGTCGTCGGCCGGAAGGCGGTCAAGTCGAACCAGTGATCGGGATTCGGATCGGACAGCGTGCCCGAGGCAATCCGGTCCGGGCGGTTGCCGGTGCCGGTCGATAGCAGCCCCTGCTGCTGCGAGACGGTGAACGGCAATCCGGTGCGCAGAAACAGGATGCCGTCAATCTGCCATCCGCCCACCAGCTTGTCGGCCAGCGGGCTCAGGCCGGTTGCAAATCGCTTGCCCTTGCCGAACGGTAATTCGTAGACCCAACTGGTGGTCCACAGATGTTTGATATCGAAGTTGGCCGGGCCGCGATCCTGATTGAAGTTCCACGCGTTCAGCGTGCCGCTTTCGGCATCGGAAGCGATGTCCAGGACCTGGCCGTAGGTGTACGAACTCAGCAGCATGAAACTGCGCGCGAAGCGCTTGGTCACCTTGACCTGAAGCGAATTGTAGGTAGACCACCCGCGGCTCTGGACCTCGGAAAGGCCCCGCAGCAGCGGCGAGATCGTAATGTAGGGACGGTTGACGTCCGAATTGCTCACACCCACGGTGGCCGGCGCCTGATTTACGTCTTGCTTGACCATCAGGTGTGTTCCATGCGTGCCGACGTAAGCCGTTTCGATCACGAAATCGCGCCCAAGCTGCTGTTGGATGTTGAAGTTCCACTGCTGGGCGTAGCCATCCCCATCGTGAATGTCGAACAGGGAGCGGGCGGACCCCTGCGGCGGCTGGTTGAAATCGATGGGCGGCGGCGGCGGGAGGCCGTTGTCTATCCGCAAGGTCGGTAGCAGAGTCGTGGTGAGCGCCGTGGACACCAAAAACGGTGGATTCTTTGTCTTACTGCCGGAGCCGCCGGTGAACGGGTTGCTCCAGGAAATGCCGTAGCCGGCCCGCAGAATGGTGTGGCCGGTGCCGAAAACGTCAAAAGCAAGGCCGGCGCGCGGCTCCCAATCGCGCTTGTAGGGGTACATGAGCGGGCGCCCGACCTTATTGCCGGCTATGGTGGCATTCGCCGAAGCCCCGATGAACTTGCCGGCGACCGGGTCGAAATTCGACTGCCGATCGGCCACTTCCACGGGCGGGGAGAAGTACTCGTACCGCATCCCGAGGTTGAGGGTAAGGCGCTTCGTCACCCGGTAGTCATCCTGCACGTACGCGCCGTACTCCCACTTCCGCTCGCCGGCAATGCCCAGAAGCAGCGCGCGGCTGATGCCGGTCGGGTAGCCCAGGATAAAGCTCGCCAGCGTGAATCCGGTATTGGCGTTGATGCTGCAGCCGGAGGCGATGCCGGCGCAGTTGGAGGTCAGCGGCGAGCCGAAGCTGAAATTGCCCACGGAATTGTCGGGGTTGATCTTATTCTTACGGCGTCGTATCACATTGACGCCCAGCTTCAGGCTGTTGCGGCCGCGCGTGTAGGTGACGTTGTCGAGATACTGGAACGTGGTGAAGTAGTTCAGCTCGGGTGCATTGCCCCCGGAACCCAGGTTGCGGACGTCGCCAGGGGAAAAGGTGATCTGGGCCATGGCGGTCGTGGTGTCGCTGATGTTGACGCCGGGCAGGCCGACTTTGTCGGCGAGTTTGGAGCCGAAGTCGATGGGCGTAAATATCAGGCCCCAGCGATTGAGGCCGAAGCGAGCTTCATTCAGCCAGCGGGAGCTGAAGGTGTGCGTGTCGTTGAGCGACAGGCCCTGCGTGCGGATCAGCCCGTTGCCGTTGCCCGTGGTCGCGCCGGCGTCGCCGTGCGGGAGCGAGGCAGGCAGAAACTGTTCCGATCGCTCAAAACTGTAGCGCGCGAAAAACTGGTTCTTGTCGGAGATGCGCTGGTTGACCTTGACGTCGAACTGGTCGTCCTGCCGTTGCAGAATGGGGTTGTAAAGGAAGTTGTTGATAGTCTGCCCCGTTGAGGACCGCTGCCCGGTTACGTTTGCCGTGGGGTAGAGCTGCTCGACGATGTTCTTGCTCACGGTGTCATACCGCGACGCCGGAATGCGGTTGTTCCCGAAGGGCTGCTGCGAGAGCGGATCGTAAATGACGCGATTCAACTCCGAGAAATCGCCCGTCCGCATCAGGTC
>JBGOUJ010000227.1:0-10578 GCA_041477005.1 Terriglobia bacterium
ATGCACCTGGCGGCGCCGGCGCTGGTCCTGGGAGATGTGTTCGAGGACGCCGGAACGGCTTACGGTTCGCAATGGCTCAGAATTGACTCGGATAACGTGCAGGTCACTGGCGGGACGAGGTTCACCACGACTAATTGCTCCGATCCACAGGTTGGAATCATGATAGGAACCGTGGCCGCCAAGAATATCAAGATATCCGGTGACCAGTTCGAGTTCACGACGTGTCCTGCCGACGTTATCGCAATAGGAAACAATGCTGTCACGGTGAGCGACATCAGCGTCACCGACAATCACTTTACAGTTGCCACCGCTGCCCAGAAGGCAGCTATCAACCTTGGAAATGGCTCAGGTTCGACAATTAATCGTTTCAAGGCGACAGGGAATACGTTCACTGTGTCGGGCGGCAACTTTGCGATCAGGAAGCAAAACTCTTCCGGTTCCGGCTGGGAGTTCGCATCGAATACGCTGAACGTGTCAGGTGGCGGAGACGGCGTGTTGTTGGAAGCCGCTAATTTTCCAACCAATAGCAGTTTTCACGACAATCAGTGTCCGTCTGGAGCAGTTAATTTCAACAGCGCAACACCGGTTAGTTTTTACCAATACAATAATCAATGTACTTTCAGTACAAGCCTTGGAACGGCGGTAACGCCGGCCATTTCCAACCTGGCGGCCCATGGAAACAGCACGAAGTTCCAGTTGTCGGACGGGACCGGCACCTCGGGAAACTTGGCGAAGTATGATGCGAACGGTAACGTTGTCGATGGCGGGGTCGCGGCGAGCGGGGTCGGGAGCGTCACCAGCGTGGGGCTGTCGATGCCGAGCGATTTCACCG
The DNA here is from genome assembly GCA_041477005.1 of Terriglobia bacterium. GTDB lineage: Bacteria > Acidobacteriota > Terriglobia > Bryobacterales > JACQDG01 > JBGOUJ01. The sequence continues at coordinate 833 of JBGOUJ010000227.1, forward strand.
TGTCGAGCTCTCCGGTGACCGGCGCGGGGACGATCAGCGTGACGGCGAACACGCAGAGCGCCAACACGTTCAAGGCCGGACCGTCTTCAGGCAGCGCGGCGGCGCCGGCGTACCGGGCCATCGCTGCGGCGGACCTCCCGACCGTGATTAACACCGCCGATCAGGGATACTTTTTTGGACTGGTGGTCTATCCTCCACTTTCCGACGTGACGATGGCGGCGTTTACGTCCAACCAACACAGCGTCTGGCAGTTTGTGCTCCCCTATGCGGTTACGATTGGAAGGGTGACCTACGAGGTGACCACAGCGAGTGGGACCTGTGGCGGCACCTGTCACATGCAATTAGGTCTCTGGAATGCAGCCTGCACTTCCACGGTGCTGACCACCGGGATACTGACCTCCGGGGGGACTCCGAATATCAACAGCAACACGGTTCAGACCGTGACTCTGAGCTCGCCGGTGACGCTCGCGCCGGGCGTTTACTGGCTAGCCATGACGACCGACAGCACGTCCCTTATCTTGCGGGGAATCGTGCCGGCCTCGCACGCGATCAACCAGCTCAATAATCAGACGAACAAGAAATTTGGCACGGCGAGCGCCGGCAGCACAGGGGCGTTTCCGTCCACCTGTGGCACGTTGACCGCTTCCAGCGCCGCCGCGCCCATGGTTCTGTTTGAACGGTGATGGACAGCAGGCCATTGCGGCATTCCGTACAACTCCTATGCGGCGGGGGTCATCTAGGATCTAGGCCTCCGGCAGGCGGCGCCGGATTAGGGAGACTAGCAGGATCATCGACAGCAACGGCGCGGCGGAGGCGACCAGGAAGACCGGGGTGAAGGAGTGAGTCAGGTCGGTGACGCGCCCGATGGTGTAGGTGGAAACGATGGTGCCGATGCCGGCGCCGGTGCCTGAGAAGCCGCTCACCGAGGCCACGGCGCGGTTGGGGTAAAGGTCGGAGGGAAGCGCCAGGTAGATCGTGGAGCAAGCGGCGTAGGTGAACATGGCCAGGCCGAAGAAGGCGATCAGGGCGGGGAAGCTGTCGAGCAGAGTGACAACGGCCATGGCCAGCATGCCTGGCGCACAGAGCAGGAACGTCAGCTTGCGGGCCTCGAGCACGGGGCGGCCGTGACGGATGAAGTAGCTCGACAGGCCACCGCCGAAAAAGTTGCCCAGATCGGCGGCGAGGAACGGCAGCCAGAAACCGGCCAGTGTTTCTTCCAGACGAAAACCTTTGCTCACCAGGTAAATCGCGAACCAATCGGACATCAGAAACCAGTAAGGATCGAGCAGCATGCGCACCAGCACAATTCCCCAGGTCTGCGGGAAGGCGAGCAGAGATGCCCAGTCGCGCCAGGTGGGGCGGGCAAGATCGGCGGGGCGGGGGGGATCGGTGGGGCGAGGGGGATCGAGCGGACGGGCCTGGCTCTGTTGGGCCTGGCTCTGTTGGGCTTGGCTTTGTTGGACTTGGCTTTGTTGGACTTGAACCTGGTGAGACTGGCCCCTGCGAATGAGGTCGAGCTCGGCGGGCGCCAAGCGCGGGTGCTCGGCGGGTGGGTGGTAGAGGCGCCACCAGGCGAGCAGCCAGAGCCAGCCGAGCAGGCCGGTCAATAGAAAGACGGGGCGCCAGCTTCCAAAGTCGTGATAGAGCCAGACGACCAGGGACGGGGCGACCGCAGCGCCGATGGCCGAGCCGCTGTCGAACATGGCGACGGCCCAGCCTCGCTCGCGGTCGGGAAACCATTCGCTCACGGCCTTGGTGGCCCCGGGCCAATTGGCGGCCTCACCACAACCGAGGAGGAACCGAAAGAAGCGAAAGCCCCACAAGCCGCTCGCGAGCGAGGTGAGCATGGCGGCGGCGGAATACCAGGAAACGGTTATGAGCATGCCGCGCCGGGTGCCGAGCCAATCCAGGAAGCGGCCGGAAACGGCCTGCATGATGGCATAAGAAATGCGAAAAGCGATCACGATGCTGGCGAAGTCGGTGTTGGTCCAGTGGTACTGCGTCTGGAGAAACGGCGCCAGGACGCTGAGGGTCTGGCGGTCAATGTAGTTGATGACGGTAGATGCAAACAGAAGGCCGCCGATCCACCAGCGGAGGTTGCGAACGGGAGTGGCAGGCACCTCGCCAGTATACGGGAGGCCGAGGAGAAAAAGAGGGCAATCCGAACAGGCGAACCCGGATTGCCCTTTAGTGGGACAGTTCGAATCGCACCGGGTCGCCGGACTCTATTGAGAGGGGGACGCTCCGACGCCTGGGATCAGGCGCCGTGCGGGGACAGGGGACCTTTTGTGGGGGCGCCATCGGCCGCCCAGTCGCGGATTTGGAGGATTCGGCGGGCGATCCGGGCAACGTCCCCTTCGCTCATCTCCGAGTGGATGGGCAGACTGAGGACGCCGCGAGAGATCTTTTCGGTCACCTCGAGTGGATCGAGATCCGGGCGATGGTAGCGCCGGTAAAGACGCTGGCGGTGAAGCGGGGGATCGAAATACCGGCGAACCTCGATGTTTTCCATTTCCAGGGCCGAGGCGAGGAAGCGGCCCGAGACGCCGAAGCGGCGCTCCTCGATGGAAATCGAGAAGTCCTTGCGCGCCGCCAGGTCTTGGGGCCGCACTTTCTGCAGGGAGACGCCCGGCTCGCCCGCCAGATAGTGCTCATAGATAGAAGCCAGGCGATTGCGACGCTCGATCTGCCCATCGACGCGGGGCAAGGAGGCCAGAGCGAGCGCGGCCTGGAACTCGGTCAGGCGGGCGTTGAGACCGAGCACGCCGCAATCGTAGTCGCCGGTGTGACCGTAATTGCGAGCGGCGCGCAGCGCGGCAGCGAGGTCCCGGTTGCGGGTGGCGATGAGGCCGCCCTCGCCGGCTACCAGCAGCTTGGTGGGGCTCAAGCTGAAGACTTCAGCGTCGCCGCAACAGCCGACGCGGCGCCCCGCGCGGGCGGCGCCGAACGCATGAGCCGCGTCGAAGATCAGCCGCAGGCCGGCGCGGGCCGCGATGCGCTCGAGCTCTTCGGTCTCGGCCGGATTGCCGAAGATGTGTACGGCCAGTATGGCGGAAATGCCGGTGGCAGCGCCGGCCGAGACCTCGGCTGAGCCGCCCGGGCCGAGGGCGCGGCGGACTCTCTCTGGATCCAGGTTCCAGCTTTGGGGGTCGCAATCGACTAACACCGGCTCGAGGTGGTTCCACAGCAGGCTGTGAGCGGTCGCAAAAAAGGTGAAGCTGGGGACCAGGACGCGCCCTTGAAGGCCCAGGCATCGCTCGACCAGCATCAGCCCGGCCGTGCAACTGGAGACGGCCACGCACTCGGGAACGTCGAGGTAGCGGGCGGCGGCGGTCTCCAAGCGGCGGACCGTGGGGCCGTTGGTCAGGATTCCGCTCTCGATGATCTCGCGGCAGGGCTCGATCAGCTCGGCCGGCGGCGGCAGCAACGGACGCGCGATCGGGAGCCGCTCGGGATAGAGCGGCGCGCCGCCGAAGAGGGCGGGTCTTTCGTCCAGCCGCGAATCGAACGCTGGGTCTTCGAGCAGAGGTGGGGAAGCGCTCATGACAATGGCAGACCCTCCGGCCGCAGAAGCGGCGCCCGGTAGGCGGGGAAGAAATCCGGGGCCGGATGCGGCAGCCCTTCGCAAAGCGAACGGTAGGCGTCTCCATCCAGAATCCAACGGCCGGTGTAAAACACGTGGCGGCGCCGGGAGAAGCGGGCCTTGAATGCAAATAGAGAATCTTCGGCCGCGCCGCGCCCGCCGCCCAGATGAAACACCCGATTGCCGCGGTCCTTGGCCCACCGCCGGACATCGTCCAGGAGCACTTTCAAGGGGTCGAAGCGAAGGTAAAGATCGTTGCTCGCGCAAAAGTGATTCTGGACGATGCCGCCATATTCGGTAAAGAGGCCGGCGGCGGCGACCGCACCATCCAGCCGCGCGAGCATCAGAACGGCGTGCGGTCCCAAGGCCTGCTGGAGCCGCCGGAAGTAGTCGCTGGAAAAGAAGTAGCGGGGCAGGGCGCGGTTGCGCGCCATTGTGGCGTGATAGAGGCGAACGAAATTTTCGAGGTAGTGCCAGGACTCGTCGGGTTCGCTCACCAGGCCCAGCCGCCGGCCCTGATGGATGCGGCCGCGCAGGCGCGGCTGATAGTCGTGCCAGATGGCGGATTCGGCCGGGTCCAGGTCGATGGAGACCGTCGTGCCGGTCGGGGCGACGCCGCCCCGCTGGTTTGGGGCGGCCCCCTCCACCCAGCGATGATTTTCGAGCAGGGGATGGAATCGCGCGAATACGCTGACGACACGTTGCGATCGCCACAAGCCGGCGAGGCCACGGCAGGCACGCTCGAGAAAGGGGTCGCCCGCCTGGCAACCGCGGGCCAGCGGTCCGGCGTAGCCGTAGACGGAAGTCACATCCCGCAGGCCGCTATCCGGCCGGCCGGGCGCCGGGCGGAGCAGGTAGGGCCAGGCCAGATAGCGCTCGGCCTCGCCGTAGACGGCCAGGAACGCTTCCCCTTCCCCCGATTCTTCGGAGAAGCGATGATAGGCCGCGGTGTGATAGAAGTCGTGGGGGACGCGCTCGATCCATTGGCTCCACTCGCGTTCGGCGCTGGCGGGAATCAAGTGCAGCGATTCGGGCATGGCTTTAGCTTTCTCGCAGCGAGGCGCCTGGCTCGGAGGCGGCGAGCCGGCTGAGCAGCAACCGAGCCGGGCACTCCAGGCGGAAGCTCAGGGCGACCCGGCGCCAGGATGGCTCGGCGAAATCGTCCGGCGCGTGCAGCACGAGGCGGCGCGCGGGGTCGAGGGCTGCGAGAGCCCGGTGCAGTTCCACGTCTCGGCCGGCGGGCGCTCCGGCCAGCCGGAAATAGGGCTTGTAAAGGCGTCCCACGCGGTAGCGGCGGCCTGCCGAGAGGCGGACCACAAAGCTCGAGAAGCCCCAGGCGCGGGGCCCGCGGTCGGCGCCGCTGAGACCTTCGATGAACGTCGGCCGGCTGGAGGCTCTAGGTCCTTGCCGGATGTGGCGGCGCAGGCACCAGGCCTGGCGCGCCCGCTCTTTGAAGCCGAGCCGGGCATACCATTTCGCCGCCAGCGTGTTGTGAGAGAACACGTCCAAGGCGAGTCGCGCGGCCGGGTGACGCGCCAGGTAGTCGCGCGCGGCGCGCTCGAGCAGCAGGGCGCCGAGGGCGCGTCCACGGAACGGGGCGGCGACGTAGAGGTGATTCAGAAAAGCCTCACCTTCGACCCGCCGGAACGCGGCGAGGCCCGCCGCGGGGCGGGTGGGGAGACCGGCGGCGGAAGCGGCGGCGAGAGCCGCCGCAGGGTGCGTGGTAGAACGAGCGGTGGAACCGGCGGCGAAGCCCGTGGCGGGGCGCGTGGTAGAACGAGCGGTGGAATTGGCGGCGAGGCCTGTGGCGGGGCGCGTGGCGACAACGACGTTGGAATCGGCGGCGAAGTCCGTGGCGGGGACCGTGGGGAGAACGACTTGGGAGTCGGCGGGGAGGCCCGTCGCGGGGACCCGGTGATTCCGGAGCAGATAATACTCGTGGGCCTCGTTGGAGAAAGCTCGGGTGAGGATCGACTCCACGTATCGATCGACGCGAGGAGACGCCCAGATGGTCAGCGGGCGCAGGCGGGCGGGCAGCGAAGCCCGAACCAGCCGGGCGATTTCTGCGGCATCGGCCGGCGTGGCTCTTTCAACGGTCCAGCCCCTCCTCACGCGCTCTGCGCCGGTCATGCGCTTCGCCTCGCTCATCCGCTCGGCCTCCGTCAGGCGCTCTGCCTCTCCTGGTCGAGGTCGAGCATCGCGCGGGAGGGATCGTCGCGGGCCCCGTCTCGCTTCAGGACTTTCCCAAGCGTTTCGGCGGCAATGCGAGCATCCAGGCGCCACGAGGCGTGATCGACGTACCAGACATCCAGGGCTAGGCGCTTTCGCCAGCCGAGATCGTTGCGGCCGTGAACCTGCGCCCAGCCGGTGAGGCCGGGGCGGACCAAGTGGCGGCGGCGTTCCTCGGCCGTGTAGCAAGCCAGATAGCGCTCGAAAAGCGGGCGCGGCCCGATGAAGCTCATCTCGCCCCGGAGGATATTGAAGAGCTGGGGCAGCTCATCGAGACTCGAGCGCCGGAGCCAGCGCCCGAGACGAGTCAGGCGGTCGCGATCGGGACCCGGTTGGGAGCGCATGCTTCGGAACTTGAGGATCTCGAAGGGCCGCTCGCCGAGACCCGGACGGCGCTGGCGGTAGAGCACCGGAGCACCCAGATCGATCCATACGACGAGCGCCACCAACGCCAGCAGCGGCGCGAGCAGAAGCAGGCCGAGCAGGGCGGCGGAGGCGTCGAGCGACCTCTTCCACCAAAGCAGACGGGGCCGCGGCCGAGCGAGGCCGTCCAGATATTCCTGATAGATAAAAGCCCGGAGCGGCTCGGGCCGGTAGAGGCGCTCGGCTCGCCGGCGGGCCTGGCGCCCGAGCCTGGCGGCGAAGGCCTTATCGTCTAGCAGGCGCGCTACGGCCGAGGCCAGGGCAGCGGTGTCGCCAGGTGGGACCAGCAGGCCGGTCGTGCCGTCCTCGACCGCGTCCACCACGCCATCGACGGCGAAGGCCGCGACCGGGCACGCCATGGCGGCGGCCTCGAGGGCAGCGTAGGGTAGGCCTTCGCGGCGACTCGGCAGGATGCAGACGTCCAGCAGGCTGTAGTGCGCCGCCATGTCGGCTCGCCAGCCTGTGAAGCGCACCCGCGGGTCGGCCCGGAGGCGTTTGAGGAGAGAGGAGGGCAGCGGATCGTGCTCCTCGGTCTCCCCGATCAGGAGTAGATGGGCGGCCGGGAACCGCTGGCGCAACCCGCGCCACACGGTATCGAGCTCGGCCAGACCCTTGTCAGGGACCAGGCGACCGATGAATCCGAGGACCGGCGCGTGGTGCGGAATCGCATAGCGCCGGCGCAGCTCGCCGGCGGCATCGGGCTTGCTGGCGGCATCGAGCTTGCTGGCGGCGTCGAGCTCGCGGGTGGCGTCGGGATGGATGCGCCCTGGGTCGAGGCGCACGCGATCCAGGCGCCCGGGATCGAATCTCTGAAAGTCGATTCCGTCAGCGCTACCGCTCGCGGGGACAGCCACCTTTTCCGGGCCGGCGAGACCGGCGGCCAGGGCGCGCTGCCGCATCGATTCACTTACCGCGAGGACCCGGCCGGCGAGCCGGCAGGTGAGGCGTTCGAGCGAAATCAGCAGACGCCGGGACCATCCCCGCCGTGTTTGCCAGACCAGGCCGTGGATGGTGTACACGCGTAGCGGCACGCAGGCGGCGCGCGCGGCGATCATCGCCACCAGGCCTGCCTTGGGAGTGTGAGCGTGGACGACGGCCGGAGCGAGGCGGCGGAACAAACGAAACAGGCGCCACACCGCCCCAAGGTCGGAAATGGGCGCGATGCTGCGTCTTAGTGGAACAGGCCAGGCTCGGGCGCCCTGCTCGCGGGCGATGCGGTCGAGCCCGGGGCCCGGCGAGCTTGCGAAGTGCACATCGAAGCCATGGGCCTTCATGTAAGACGCTTGACCGCCGAGGAAAGCCCAGAAGCGATCGGCAGTAGCCACGTGGATCAGACGCCTCGCGCCGCGAGGAGCGCACAGGCGGCGGAGGTCGAGCCGAAAGGCGCGGCGTAGCGGGTCGAGGCGCTCGCGATGAAACGACTGCGCGGCGGCGAGGTTGCGCCGGCTCATGGAGGCGAGGCGCTCCGGACTGCGGAGAACTTCCACTACTTTGCCGGCCAGGGCGTGGGCATCCCCGGGCGGGACCCGATCGCCGGGATCGAGCAGCTCGGGGACGCCGCCGACCGACGAGCCGATGGACGGACAGCCGCGCGCCATGGCCTCGATCAGGGCTCGGGGGAGTCCTTCGGTGCGGGAAGCGAGCAGGAACAGATCGATTCGGTCGAGGAATTCTTCGACGGCGGCGCCGGCGGGAACCTGGCCCAGGAACCGGATGTGCGGCGCCAGACCGAGGCGTTCGGCCAACCGCTCGAGGCCCGGGCGATGGCGGCCGTCGCCGAGGATCGAGAACCGCAAGTCGAGACCCCGGTCGAGGCAGAGCCGGACGGCGCGAAGGTGAATCTCCGGGTTTTTGTAGAGGCGCTCCAGCGAGCCGATGAAGCCGATCTCCCAGGGGCGCCGGCCGCCGGCCGCTTCCTGCGCGCGGGCGAGCCGGCGCGTGAGCGCCTCCTCCCCCGCGATCGGGCCGAGCCGTATGTCAGAGCAGTCGTAAGCGGCGCCGCGCGTGGGATAGAGGCTCTGTAACCACGAGCGGGTCACATAGCAGACCGCAGGGGCCTCGGCGCACAGGCGGCGAAGCGACGCGCGGGACGAGCGGCGGGCCAGGGCGGCGCCGGGGTCTGCAAATTGCCCTGCAAATCGCTCGGGCGCCAGCGCCTCCCAGGGATCTCCCCCAACCTGAACCGCGAAAGGAAGGACGCGCCGCCGGGCTTCGTGCCAGGCCAGATAGGCCACGGCGCCCGGAGCGTGCAGGATACAGGCATCGTATTCGGCCAGGGCCTCCCGCACCTGGTCGCGGAGCCGGACGTACCGGAGCAGGTATTGCCACGGCCCGTGGTAGTCGTCGAGCGGATGGAAGCGAACGCCGGGACCGTCGGCCCGCGGCCCTCGCGCGGCGGTGGAACGGTTCACGCGAGCGAGCACTCCGACCTGGTCGAACGCGTCGAGGTGCGACGCCCAGAAAGCGTAGTCCTCCGGACCGGCGGCATAGACCGGACCGCCGACCGGGGCCATAAAATGAGCTTCGCTAGCCACTAGTACGCGCATGGTACGGTTGCCGAAACGCCCGCGGCTGCATGTGACCGGGGGCCACGCGACCAGGAGCACCCGCTGCAACGCCGTGACTCCGCTGATAACCGCCGGCCCGCCGCAGCCGATCGTGCAGCCCGGGATCGAACGAAAGACGCCGGCGCCCGCTCGCGCCCGCCAGTCCGGCCGCGATCCGGCAGACGAGCAGGATGCCCAATCCCCAGACCGCCGGGCGGAAGAAGATCTCGAAGCTGTTTCGCGTGGTCCACAACAGCGGGCCCAAAACCGCGGCCAAAGCAGCCCGGTGCAGCGGGCGGGGGGAGCCGAATTCGGCGGCTCGCCCGAGCGCCGCTCCGAGACCACAGAAATAGAGCAGTACGCCCGCCACGCCGAAATTCATGTAGGGCTCCGCCACCGCCGAGAACCCGAGCCCTCCCTCGTTCCGATACATATCGGGCGCGGCCTGGGCGGTGACCCAATGGTTGGGAGGCAAGTCCTCGAGCGCCATGTAGGGGCGGCCCTCCCAGCGGCGGGCCAGGTTCGGCCACACCGTGGCGAGCGAGCGGGCGTAGGTCTTGCCCCAGCGCCAGGGCTCGCTTTCCATATAGCCGAGCGTGTACACCAGCGGGCGGAGGCTGCTGCCCATCTCGATCACGCCGTCGAGAAGGTGGATGCGCTCCCATGTGCGTTCGAGCGATCTCTGTCCCGCGCCCTGGTCGCGCACGGCCCGCGCCAGGGGGATCGCCCCCAGCACCAGCAGGAGAAGAAGCAGGTGAATCCACGCCGGCAGGCGGCGCCCGCGGTGGTGCAGCAGGGCCAGAACGACCAGTCCGGGAATGAGCGCGAGCCCCCGGAAGCCCAGAATGAAGATCCCGCCGACCCAGATCAGGGTGATCGCGACCACCACGCTCGCTTGCCGGTGGGCGAAAGACGCGGCTGCCAGGTACAGGCCGACCGGCACGACCGTGAAGCTTGTGCCGAAA
>JBGOUJ010000228.1:0-10527 GCA_041477005.1 Terriglobia bacterium
CCAAACTCCCTCAACGCCGAAAAAAGCGATGTTACCCTCGCGAGGTTTGGGGCCGTGGCTATCATTTTCCTACCAGGAAGCCATGACATGGAATCAACAAAAACTAAGTGGCATTGGGCTTCAGCCTGCCGGGTCGAGACTAGTCTCGACGCCGCACGCAAGCGTGCGCCACGTCGGCGCACCGTCACTGTATTGTGCGAGCCTCATTAAGACCGGTCCTGCAATGGCGACTCATTCGATCCGAGCGCGATCTCCCGGATGCGGCGCAGGTCGAGCTTGCCTGTGCCGAGGTAGGGCAGAGTCTCGACGCGCACGAACTGATCGGGACTAGGCTTCCACAGCGGAGGCAGATCGCACTTTGCCAGCCCGGCCAGACACTCCTGCAGTTTCTCTTCCGCCAGCGTATGAAGCACAACCAGCCGCTCGCCCTTCCTCTCGTCGGGAACGCCCGTCACCGCGAACATCTGCCCGGCGGCGCCCGCCAGCTCGTGGAGTGTGTCTTCTACCTTGATGTGCGGGACCATCTCCCCTCCAATCTTGCTGAACCGGCTCAGCCGGTCGGTGATCCAGATGAACCCGTCTTCATCGACGGAGGCGATATCGCCCGTGTTGTACCAGCCATCCTGCAGAACTTCACCAGTCTTCTCGGGCTGGTTGAGATAGCCCTGCATTACATTGGGACCCCGGACCAGCAGCAGACCTTTCTCGCCGGCGGGCGCCGGCCGCAGCGTCTCCGGATCCACAATCCTCACGCTGATGCCAGGTAAGGGATGGCCGATGCTGCCTCGCTTCCCGCCGACCTGGCGAAAGGCGGCAGCACGGAAATCGCGGGTGTTGACGGTCACTACCGGGGAACACTCCGTGCAACCGTAGCCTTCGAGCGGCCGTATGCCAAAACGATCCTCGAAGGCAAGCGAGACGCGTTCCGGCAGCTTCTCCGCTCCTGCCATCACGTACTGCAGGCTGCCGAAATCCTCCGGCGAGCAGCGGCGAATATACGCTTGCAGGAAGGTAGGAGTCGAGAGGAGGAAGGTAACTGCGTAGCGGCTGACCAGAGCGCCGATGGCTTTGGCCTCCAGCGGGCTGGGATGAAATACCACCCCGACGCCGATGGTCGCCGGCAGACAGAGGGCCCCCGTGAAGCCGAAGGAGTGAAAGAAAGGAAGAATCCCCAGTATACGATCGTGGTTTCCCAGCATGAAGATCTGGTTGATCTGCTCGATGTTGGAGCCGATGTTGTAGTGGGTGAGCACGACTCCCTTGGGGTCCCCGGTACTGCCGCTCGAAAAGATGATGGTGGCAACGTCGTCCAGCTCCACCCGCCTTCCGCTCCCGACCGACTTTTCGATCAGCCTCACCGGCAACAGCCATGCGATAAGTGCTGCCACCAGCTTTTCGCTGAATCGCGGGCCCTCTGCCAGGTCTTCGATCATAATGGCGCGGGCCGGCGGCTGTGTATGAATCCGTTCGAGAAAGGCCTTGGATGTGATCACGGTCTGGATGCCGCACTGTTGGGCGCAGGAGTTGAGGACCTCATTGGGTGCGGTGTAATTCAGGTTTACGGGAACTTTGCCCATCAAGAGCCCCGCGAGGTTCACGACGGCCCCGGCGATGGACGGCGGGAGCAAGATGCCCACCATCTGCTGGTCACGCCAGACGGTTCGCAGGCGGCGAGCCAGAAAGAGGGTGCGCAGGAGCAGGGAGGCGAAGCGCAGATGCGGAGTGCGGCCGTCGGCCATGGCAAAACGGAAGGGGTGGCGGCGGGATGTTTGAACGAACGAGCGATGCAGCGTCCGCATGTAGCGCTTGCGGTGCCGGTACGCCTCGGCTCCCAGCTCCTGCACGGCTTGTCGCGCTTGCTGGGAGGCAGTAGTGGAGGGCATCGGCTTTCCGAACGCAACGGTGACCGGGTACGGAATCCGGCGGGGAAACTTCCACAGATAGCGCCCACCCTCGAAGCTGAAGATCGAACCCCAAATTCCGTCGATGTTGACCGGGATGACGGGCGCATCGACGCCCTTCATGATGCGTTCCATGCCGCGCCGGAAGGGCAACATCTGGCCAATGCGCGTCATCTGGCCTTCCGGAAATATGCATACGAGGTCCCCGTCTTTGACCGATTGCGAGGCCGCGCGGAGGGAATGGATCATCTCGCGAGGACGCTGCTGCGAGGAGATCGGAAGGATCCGCATGATGCGCGCCACGGGCTTGATCAACGGATGTTCGTAGTAATCCTTGAACATCAGGAAGCGGATGAAGCGGTCCGTCGAGGCAATGAGCAGGGCGGCATCCACCATGGAGACGTGATTGGGGACCAGCAGCGCCCCACCCTTCGCCGGAATGTTCTCGCGGCCTTCGAGATGAATCCGGTACAGGCTGTGAGTGGCGATCCAGAGCAGGAGGCGGAGCAGAGCGTCGGGCAGAAGGTAGAGCACGTAAAGAGTCGCCGCGATGGTGATGAAGGAAACAGACAGAAAGATGGCGGCTGGACCGACCTGCAAGTAGCGGGTCAGGGCGTAATAAACGGCCGACGCCGCGAACACGCCGACGAACGATAGTAGATTGGCGGCGGCGATCACGCTTCCCTTCTGCCGCTCATCGGGGCGATGCTGAATCAACGCATTGATGGGAACAACAAAGAAGCCGGCCGCGAAGCCTAATGCGGCCAGGAGAAACAGCACCCACGGGAACGAAAGGCCGTGCACCGAAAGAATCGCTCCGAAAGCGGTCATGCCGATCGATCCCAATGGGATCAGGCCATACTCAATCTTGTTGCCGGAGAGATACCCCGCGGCGAGGCTGCCCAGGCCGATGCCGATGGCCACGGCCGCCTGGAGAACGCCGTTGTAGGTGGCACTGGTCTTCAGAACGTCGCTGCCGTAGAACACGATGTTGAACTGAAGCAGGGCGGCCAGAAACCAGAAATAGGTGTTGCCCAGAACCGCCAGCCAGAGAACGCGGTCCTTGCGGATCAGACGAGCCTGGGTCAACAGGTCGCCGAGGAAGTTCGCCCGAAACTGTTTTGCCGGATTGGCGGCGGGCAGCTTGCTGATGCCCAGACTACAGAGCAAGCCCACCAGAGAAAGCGCGAGAAAGACCAGTCCCGACCCGGCCTGGCGGCCGTGAAAAAAGTCCGACAACATGGCGCCAGCCACGCTGCCCGAGATCAGGGCGAGGAAGGTTCCCAGTTCCAATACCCCGTTCCCCCACGAAAGGCGCCCTTCGGGAAGAAGTTCGGGAAGCAGGCCGTACTTGGACGGGCCGAAGAGCGCTCCTTGCGTGCTGGCCAGGAACACCGCAGCCAACTCGAGCGGGAGGCTCCGCCAAGCCAGCCCGGCAACGGCCAGCAGCAGCACGCCCACCTCGAACAATTTCGTTCCGATGGTTACGGCCCGTTTGCTGTAGCGGTCGGCCAGGTAACCGCCGGCCATGGAAAAGAGGATGAAGGGCAGAGAAAACAGGGTCCCGACCACCAGGACGAGGCGATCCCGCTCGATCTGGCTCAGGCCCATCCCCAGGATGATGAAGATGATGAGGTTCTTGAGACCGTTTTCGTTAAAGGCAACCTGGAACTGGGTGGCGATGAGACTCCAAAACCCTCGTTGCCACTTACCGTCCGCGTTCCGCGCGGGAGGTCCGACCTCGTGGTTCATGAGCTTGCCTCCGGCTGGCCGCCCTCCAGATAAGAGAGGTTGGCCGGGATTGTATCAAAAAGTCCACGCTGTCGCGTTGTGCGGAGCTGGCGGACACCTCGGACCCTGTGACGGTTGACGTCGGGGGCTGGAATGATGCGGCTTTTGGAGCTGGCGGAGGCGTTTGCTTGGGACCTCTCTCGGGCGGCCCTCCCAGAGCGTTGCCGCACGGCCAGAGGCTATGCGAGAATGAGTCTGCTGTTGAGTTTTTGTGAGGTTCCGTACCGTTACGAAAGTTCAGCAGCAGTCTTGGAAAGAGGAGATTTGGCACGTGAAAGAGAAGGGTGTTGTGAAGTGGTTCAACGCGGCCAAGGGTTATGGGTTCATCCAACGGTCTACCGGGGATGACGTCTTTGTCCACTTTTCCGCCATTCAAGCGGATGGCTACCGGTCCCTCAGCGAGGGAACGGAAGTCGAGTTCGAAGTCAAGCAAGGCCCCAAAGGCTTGCAGGCTGAGAATGTAACGATGGTGTAGGACCGGCGCCCCTCCTGCCGGTTGCGAGGATCCCGCTCGCGGAGGAGGAGTCCGCTCCTACATTCGGACGTGTAGAATCGACTCGGTCGGCGCGGTCAGATTGATCACGGCGAGGCGTGCGGCGACGCGACGCGCCACGTCGACGAAGCTCTTGCCGAGCGGGTCTTTCTCGCCGCGCAGCACCACCGGCATGCCGGTATCGCCCCCCAAGCGTACGTCGGGGTTGAGGGGCAGCTCACCCAAGAAGGGCACGCCGTAGCGCTCGGCGATGCGGCGCCCGCCGCCGTACCCGAACACATCTACGCGCTCCTGGCAGTGGGGGCAGACCAGGTAGCTCATATTCTCGGCGACGCCGAGGATCTCCACCTTCACCTGCTTGAACATCTGCACCGCCTTGCGCGCATCATCCAGCGAGACGTCGGAAGGCGTGGTCACCACCAACGCTCCGGTCACCGGGACCGTCTGGATCAGGCTCAGCACCACGTCCCCGGTGCCCGGCGGCAGGTCGATCACCAAGTAATCGATCGCTCCCCATTCCACGTTCTTCAGAAACTGCTGCATGACGCTGTGAAGCATCGGCCCGCGCCAGATCAGGGGCTTGTCGCCCGGGCTGAGGAGGCCCATCGACATCAACCGCAAGCCGTATTGCTCGAGCGGCTGGATGCGGTCGCCGATAGCGTGCGGGGAGCCGCTCGCGCCCATCATGAGTGGGACGTTGGGACCGTAAACATCGGCGTCGAGCAGCCCGACGGCGGCGCCCATGGAAGCCAAGCCCACGGCCACGTTCACCGCCACCGTGGTCTTACCGACGCCGCCCTTCCCCGAGCCGACGGCGATGATGTTCTTGATGCCGGGCAGCGGCGCCTTATCGGTGGCGCCACGCGCCGCCGGGATCGAGGTTTCCCAGCGAATTCGGACATCCCCCGCCCCCAGCTTGGACAACTGCTCGCCGATGCCCTTCTCGATCTGGGGCTTGAAGGGGCTGGCGGGTGTAGCCGACACCACGGTGAGGGACACCGTGGAATCAGAAACAGCGACATCCTTGACCAACTGCAGGCTGACCAGGTCGTGGCCGAGCTCCGGCTCCTCCACGGCGCGCAGCGCCTCCAGGACTCGTTCCGGACTCAACTGGGATGCCATAAGAAATTTTTAGTATATCAGCCCAACCGCGCTACAATCGCCACGACATGCGACCTCGCAACAAGGTCTATCCCGACCGCAGCCGCGCTTCTTACCGCGAGCTGCCCGTGGCGGCGGCGCCGTGAGTTCCCCCGCCACAGCTCAACTCCGCCGCGATCTGGGCTTCGGCGACGGCCTAGCCTTGGTGGTGGGCATCACGATCGGCGCCGGTATCTTCGCCGTGCCGGGCCGAGTGGCGCAGTATTTCTCTTCCTTCGAGGGCGTTGCTGTCGCATGGATCACGGCCGCCTTCTTCGCGTTTACCGGCTCGGTCATTTACGCCGAGCTGGGGGCGCGCCTGCCGCACACGGGCGGCGAATACATTTACATTCACCGCGCCTTCGGAGAGCTGCCGGCTTTCATCTACGGCTGGTCCCAGTTGCTGGCGATCCGAACCTATCCGGTCGCCGCCCTGACATTGGTCTTCGCCGAGTACACCGAAACCTTCGTTCCACTCGGCGAGCGTGGCCGGCTGGCCGTGGCGGCGCTCGTCATCGTCCTGCTGGGGCTGGCGAACTATTTCGGCCTGCGGTCCGGCAAGAGCGTGCAGGCGGCCACCACCATTCTCAAGGTCGGCGGCTTGCTGGCTTTCATCGGGAGCGCCGCGTTCCTGTTGCGGAACACCGGAGTCAACCTGGCGAGCACCCAGGTGCCACCCCAGGCGCTGGGGCCGCTCGGAAACTTCTCGAGCGCCATGCTGCTGACCATCTTCACCTACGTCGGCTGGGACCGCGTGGGATACCTGGCGGGTGAAATTCGCAACGCCGAGCGCACCTTGCCCCGGGTGCTGCTGGGCGGGGCGGCCGTCGTCGCCTTCCTCTATCTCTCGATGAACTTCATCTATCACGCGGCGTTTCCCATGGCGGTGATCTCCGGCTCGCGCGTCCCCGCCGCCGACCTGGCGCGGCTGCTGTGGGGGCCGGTCGGCAGGTCGGTGCTGGCGGTGGTGGTCATGATTTCCGCCGCCGGCGCCCAAAACGGCAACATCATGGCATCGTCCCGGGTCTACTACGCCATGGCTTGCGATGGGCTGTTCCTCAAGTCGTTCGCCCGAGTTCATCCCCGGTGGCGCTCGCCCCATGTCGCCATCATGGCGCAGTGCGGCTGGGGGATCGTGCTGCTGCTGGCCGGCCGCACCGTCGAAACATTGGTGAGCTCTTATGTCTTTTCTCTCCTGATCCTGTGGGCGGTCGTTACGCTGGCTTATTTCAAGTTCCGGCGCCAGGGCCGCTCGGCGCTCTTTCAAGCTCCGGGATACCCCTGGCTGCCGGCGCTTTACCTCGCCGCGATCGGCGCCATGACCGTGGTCACCTGCTACTTCCACGCCCGCTCCGCCGTGGCCAATCTGTTGCTGATGGCTTCCGGACTGCCCTTCTACTTTTTCTGGCGCCGGCGGGCGGCGCGGCAGTAGGCTCGGCGGCCGACCCATGGGGCCACCAAGCGGCGCAGCGCGCCGGCCGGGATAAGTGGTACGCCGCCCCCTGCCTGGATGCATAAGGGCAGCCTCCGGCGACCACGGAGGCTGCAGGAAAGACGGCGCGGGTGGTACGCCGCCCCCTGCCTGGATGCATAAGCGCAGCCTCCGGCGACCACGGAGGCTGCAGGAAAGGCGGCGCGGGGGTGGTCGGCCGGAGTTTCACTAGGGATTGCTAAGGAAACGTTCTTGATTAAAAGTGCGAGCACTCCGGAATCTCCCGGCCACTAAGGAGATAGTTAACATTTCCCTACCACCCCCCGCACGCTATATACTGGCTTCTACACCATGATCGAACTGTTTTCCATGGCCGAGCTGCGGCCGCAGTTGGAATCCGCCTTCAGCTTTGCCCAGAGGCAGGTCCGAAGGCTGGTGGATAGAGATCCCAACTTTTACCCGATGTACACCAAGGATGGCCGCTGGCGACACAGCGGCGAGGCGTGGACGCACTGGTGCGACGGCTTCCTGCCGGGCATGATGTGGATCTTCTTCCAGCGGACCGGCGTGGAGAGCTGGAAACGCCTGGCGGTGAAGTACACCCGCCCGCTCGAGCCGCGCAAAGCCGACCGCGACGTGCACGACCTCGGGTTCATCTTCATGACCACCTACCACCGCTGGTTCCGGCTGACGGCGGAGCCGGCAATCGAGGACGTGCTGATCGAAGCCGGCCGGACCATGGCCTTGCGGTTTCGGGAAAAGGGCGAGTACCTCTGCTCCTTCGTCGGCCAGGAGTCGTTGTTCATCGACATCATGATGAACGTGGGGATCATCTTCTTTGCGGCCGAGCGCCGGAGCGATGCCGACCTGGCCGGGATAGCGCTGCGCCATTCACTCACCACGCGGCGGGTGCTGGTGCGCGGCGACGGCAGCACCGCGCACGAGGGCATCTTCGACACCGTGAGCGGTGAGTTTCTGCGTCAATCCACAAAGCAAGGCAAGCGGGCCGATGGCTGCTGGTCGCGAGGTTTGGCTTGGGCTCTCTATGGCTTCGGCACGGTCTACCGCTACACCCGGGACGCGCGATTCCTGCAATCCGCCGAAGCCTGCGCCGATTTCTACATTCACCACACGCCGGCCGACGGGGTTCCGCTGTGGGACTACGATGTCGGCCCGGTCGATCCGCAGTTTCTGGACACCTCCGCCGCGGCCATCGCCGCCTCGGGATTGTTGCAACTGTCCGGGCTGGCCGCCCAACCGGCGCGAGCAACGCTCTATCGCAACATCGCCCTGCGCGTTCTGCGGACGCTCGCCGCGCCGCCGCACCTGGCCACCGACCAGCCCGACTGGGAAGGGATCCTGCGCAACGGCGTCTACCACATCCACAAGGGCCTGGGCGTGAACGAGTCGGTGGTGTGGGGCGACTACTTCTTCGTGGAAGCCCTCGAGCGCGCTTTACAGCTTGACACTTAACCCGTTAAGATAGTAAAAGTTGGCGGTGTAGCTCAGTCGGCAGAGCGAGGGTCTCATAATCCCTAGGTCGGCGGTTCGAGTCCGCCCGCCGCCACCAGCTTTGCGATTCCTGACCTTCGTGGGCTCTTCGCGCAGAATCGGCTGAGGAGATTATAGATCCGAGGGGACGGTTTGCAAAGGTCAGGGCAGATCGAGAATGCGCTTGAGAGCGCCCTCGATGGCAGCCATTTCCTGCTCAGAAACCTCACCGATTCTGTTTCGCAGCCGTTGTTTGGTCACGGCTCGAATCTGGTCGACAACCGCAACTGCAATCTTTCCTTCGCAGCGAACGGATACGCGAATCGGCGGGTAGGCGGATGGCGATGTCGATAACGGGATCACGACAACGGTCCGCCGATATTCGTTCAGCGCGTTGCTGGTAAGAATCTGACAAGGCCCGGTCTTGGCTATTTCGGACCCGCGAGCCGGGTCGAGCGCGACCCACCAAAGCTCACCGCGGCGAGGGTTCCTCCCACGGTTCCTCGATGTGATCCTGCAAGCTGTCCATTTCCCGCTCGATCGCCGCCACTTCGGGATCTTCGTTGGCCAGTTGGCAAGCGCGAATAAGTTCGGCTTGCTGCTTCTTGAGGGTCTCCTCGAGCGCCGCCGCTACGAACCGCGACCGCTCCTGTGCTGGAACCCTCCGCACGAACCGCTGCACCAGGGAAGCTGGAAGGGAAAAGGTCATCTCTACGGCTGCCATATCGTCTTAATTATGGCAGGGCGCTAGAGTCGCGCGCTCTCCTGCCCAAGGCGCGCTGATGCTGATATGTGTTTGACATCATATGGACTGTATGTCATAGTGTAAGGGTGAGTTGGATCGTTGAGATTGGTGATGAGTTTGAGCCGGAGTTCGACGATCTGCATAATCATGGCTACGAACTTGGACGACCTCATCAAGAAGTTGAGCCCCGCGCAACGCAAGAAGGTCGAGGCCCGCGCCGCCGAGCTGATCGCCGAGGAGATGACCTTGCGCGAACTGCGGCACGCACGCCAGCTCACGCAGGTCAGGATGGCCAAGAAGCTCGGGATCACCCAGGATAGTGTTTCGCGCCTCGAAAAGCGGAGCGATCTCTTGCTGTCCACGCTCCGGAAGACCGTCGAGGCCATGGGCGGGAACCTGTCTCTTGTGGCCGAATTCCCCGACCGTGCGCCGGTTGTTCTGTCCGGCATTGCCGAAGACAATCCGAGGCCAAAGCCGACAAGCCGGAGACGCGTCGCCTAAGATTTGGGCTGCCGAGTACCGGGCCGTCAAATCAAAATCCGCTCGACCTCATCGAGCAGCTCAATCCAAAACGGTCGGACAGGGGCATGACTCGGCGCTGCCGGCGACGGCCAACAGCGGGCCGGGCCTGAGCGACCAAGTGGTTAGGCCACTGCAACAGGGGGCGAAGGAGGCCAATGCCGAGCGGAAACTGCGCTGCATGTGCCGGAAACATACAAATCGACGCGTTTGCGATGCCGTACATTGGTGACCTTGTTTGCTCTCGTTGCGGTACAGTCCTCTTCGTGCAACTCAGCGTGCCTGGGGGCGCGATCGTCCAGCGAAAGAACCCTCCGCTCGACAATCTCAAGCCGGTCTGGTCAAGCTTGGCCGATCTCGAGCGACAGTCACTCCACGGGGAGGGGCCGCTCCGCCACAAGCCGCCGCCTACGACTCCCGCGCTGGCGGGCGAGCCGTAGGAAGCCGCTATCTATTGCGCAGGAGCTTACTCTGCCAACGTTTGAGGCGTTCCGAGGGGGCAAATGCTCGGTCTACAAAGCAAGAGACAACTGGATCAGGATGGCGGCCTGCGCCGGCGTCAAGCTCTTGCCGGTTTGGGCCTGGACCTGATTGCGAAATGCGCCGAGCGCTCCATTCTTACCGCTGAGGTCGCCGCGCGCGGCAGCAGCCGCAGCCTGATTCAGGTTAGCGTCCAGTGCGTTGGCTATCCCTGGACTGGAGCAGAATTGGTTCACCAGGTTGCCCAGACTGGCAGATGTGACCTGCACGGTGAAGCTCGTCGAGCCGCCTCCCGCGTTGCCGGCCCTGTCCGTGGCGGCGGCGCTGAAATTGTTGACGCCCAGAGTGAAACTGTAGGCTGGACCGCCAATGTTTTGGCAGGTCGTCTGCGCCACGCCGGACAGGCTGTCCTGCGCCGTGCAGGTGACGCTGACGGTCTGATCAACGGTGTAAGTTCCGGCATTGCCGGTGTAGGTAACGGTTGGCGCGGTCTTGTCGATGTTGATTCCGCTCACCGTTGCTTGGGCCGTGTTGC
>JBGOUJ010000229.1:0-10488 GCA_041477005.1 Terriglobia bacterium
ATCGAGACGATCATCACCAGCAGGAACGCGCAGAAGGATCCCAGCGCTATGGCTTCGTAGAAAACGCCCTGGGCGCGGCGGAGGATCTCGCTGGGCAGCCACACGAACTGCTCGGCGAAGCGGGCCGTCGCCGGGAACTGAAAATAGAAATCGAGGCAGGCGAAAACGGCCGAAGCGAGACCGGCCCAGAACAGCAGCCGGACCACCCGCTCCGGCGCGAGGTCTTGACCCGGCCCGTGGGCGAGGTAAAAGAACAGGTAGACCGCGATCCCGAACAGGCCCACGCGGGCCAGGCTGCCCAGGCCCGCCTCCCATCCGGAATAAAGCGCCGCCATCGGAACACTGAGAAGCAGGGCGAAGAAGAAAAAAGCCAGAGCGCTCGAAAGAAAGCTCCAGCGGATTCGCCACGCCCCGAGACGCGCTGCTCCGGCCCACAGCCCGAGCGCGGCCACCAGGATCGCCGGGTGAAACCCGGCATCTCCCCAGGGAAACGGCAACGGGGGCAGCAGAACGACGGCCGCCAGAAGCGCGAGGACCCAGCGCGGGGCGCCGGCCATCATCCACCAAACGAGCGGCGCGACGAGAAGCGCCAGAACGAGCCAAAGGATAGCGAGACGGGAAACGGCCAGAGACAACACGCCGATCGAGGCGCCCAGCGCCAGGCCCCAGCCGAGATCACGCCGCAGTGTCGATGCCCACTCCACGCAGGAACTCCCTCATCTCATCTTGGAACCGCTTACTCGAGAACCGCAAGCTGTGCTCGCGGATGCGGGCGCTCGGCCACTCCGCCTTCTCCAGCCGTTCCACCGCGGCGAGCAGCGCCTCGGTCGTTTGCGGGCGGAAGTGGACGCCGGTCACGCCGTCGAGGACCGTTTCGAGCGCGCCGCCGGCGCCGTAGCAAACCACCGGCCGGCCGCAGGCCTGGGCCTCGATCGGCGTCAGGCCGAGGTCTTCCAAGCCTGGAAAGATCAGGGCGCGGCAGCGCCGGTAGAGCCCCCGCAGCATCTCGCCGCTGACCTCACCGAGGAATACGACAGGCGGCCGGGCGCGAAGGCGAAGCTGGCGCTCGAGCGTGCCCGTGCCGGCGACCAGCAGTCGCCGCCGGCCGCCGGAGAAGGCGTCCACGGCAAGATCGATCCGCTTGTAGGGTTCGAGTGGTGAGACCACCAGATAATAGTCTTCCGGGTCTTCACAAAAGCCCTCCCGGGCCTGGCCCGAGGGGTTGAAGAAATCGGTATTGACCGGCGGGTAGATCACCCGGGCCTCCGCGCCGTAAAGCCGGAGGATCCGGGCGCGCACGTTCTCCGAATTGGCCAGAAAAAAATGCACTCCGGCCGCGCTCCTCCGGTCGAAGCGCCGCAGCCACGGCGCCACGGCGCCCAGCGCCGCGCGCTTCCACCAGCGGCCCCGGCCGAAGGCGAAGTAATCGGCGCTCGCATCCCACAAATAGCGCATCGGGGTGTGGACGTAGCTCACGTGTACGGCGCCGGGCGGCACGCGCACCCCTTTGGCCACCGCATGGCTGCTCGAAACGATGCGGTCGTAACCGCTCAAGTCGAGGGACCGGATGGCGGCCGGAAAGAGGGGAAGATAGTAGCGATAGGCGGTAGCTGCCGCGGGCAGCCGGTCGAGAAAGGACGTTTGCCGCACGCGGGCCTCGATTTCCGCCGACGCGCTTCCCCGCTTCCACACCAGCGTGAACAGATCGGCCGACGGCAGCAGCCGGACCAGCTCCAGCAGCACCTTTTCCCCGCCCCGCATACCGGTGAGCCAGTCGTGAACCAGGGCGATTTTCAAGGTTTCGAGGCTACGCGGAGCGTTCGGCGCAGCGTCTCGGCTTTCTGCGATTCCAGGCTGAAACCGACGGTCAGGTAGAACAACGCGACAATCAGGCCCAGGGCCGCGGCCACCACGAGGTTCAAAGGGACGTTGGGGGACGACGGACGCTCGGGCGCCACACCCGGATCGAGCAGGTTGAGCCGCTCGCCGCGATAGCCGACTGAGCCTTGGAGGTCGTTCAAACGCTTCACCAACTGATCGCGGGGCGCCCAGGCGGAGTCATATTCCGCTTCGAGGTGCTCCATTTCGGTGCTGCGATCGGCGAGCATTTGCTGCTTGCCGGCGATCTGTTGGTCGAGATCGGCCGCCTGCCGGCGCAGGCGCTCGGCGCGGGCGGACGAGCCGGGCTTTTGACGCGCCTCCGGCTCGACCAGGCTCAGATCGGCCGATAGCGAGAGCCGGTCGACCTCTTCCCGGATCGAGCGAAGCTCGTCAAGCTGGGCCTTGAGCGCGTCGACGGTTGGAGACCGCCTCTGGAAGCGATCGCGACGCGATTCGATCTCGGCCAGCCGCCGCGCCGCCGCGTCTGCGTTCTGGCGCGCCTCCGCGATCAGCTCCTCGTCGGCGGCGCGGTTGGTCTTGCGGTTCATCTTGACGGTCTCCTCGGCGAGGTAGAGCGCGGCGTCGTGGGCCTTGCGGGGGTCGGAAAGCGTGACGGCGATCTCCAGGATCTTGGTGTTGCGCGGGACCTCAACCTTGAGCACCTGGCGCTTCAGGCCCTCGATCGCCCGCTTCGGCCGGCCGCCGCGCAGATCGAAGCGGTCGACGGCCTGGGCGAACAGGGAGTCGCTCGAGGCGAAACGCTCGTAGGTTTTCAACGATTCCAGGTAAATGGGGCTGACGGCGGTCGCAGCGCGCGGGTCGCTGCCCGCCGGCGGCTCGATCACCATCGACACGTGCGCCGTGTACTGCTTGGGGAGCAGCAGGCTTACTATCAGCGAGACAGTGATGGCCGCGACGACGACGGCCCCCGGCAGCCGCCACCGGGCGCGCAGGTAGTTCAGGTACTGATAAGCGTCAAACGGGTCGGGCATGCGGAGCCTTGTTGGTCGCGGCCAGGGCGGCCTCCGGGAGGCTCACCTGGGCAGCCCGTGGGGCGCTCTCTGGGGCGCCGGGGGGCCGGGCCAGAGGCGGCGAAAGAAGTCGGCCAGGGTCATCCACAGTATCCGGGCGTCCAGGGCCAGCGACCAGTGACGTAAATAATATAGATCATGTTCCACCCGGCGCGAAATGGAGGTGTTGCCGCGCCAGCCGTTCACCTGGGCCCAGCCGGTGATGCCCACCTGGAAGCGATGGCGGGTGGAGTAGAAGGGCAACTGGCGGCGGAACTGCTCGACGAAGTGCGGGCGCTCGGGCCGCGGGCCGACCAGGCTCATCTGGCCGCGCAGCACGTTGAACAGTTGGGGCAACTCGTCGAGGCCTGTGGAGCGAAGGAAGCGGCCCCAGGCGTCGGTGGCCGGCGGCGTCCAGCGGCGGTCGCCGTCGGTGAGACTCGATACCGGCAGGGTGCGGAACTTGTAAAGAAGAAAGCGCCGGCCGCCGCGGCCCACGCGCTCCTGCGCGAGCAGGACCGGCCGGCCGGAGCGCAGCCGGATCATCCAGGCAATGGACGCCATCACCGGCGCCAGCAGAAGGAGTCCCGCGAGCGAGAAGAGCAGATCGACGGCCCGCTTCGAAAAAACGTAATCGAACGCCCCGACCGCCTGCGGATTGGTCGAGAGCACCACGAAGGAAGGCGTGGCGCGGGCTTCTCCCGTGGCTAGGCCGTGGAGCGCGATCGAGGCCGGCACGGGGAGCCGATCGAGCGCTTCGGCCAGCGCCTCCAGCCGCTCGGCTCCGCCGGGGATCGCCGCCACAATCTCCCGGCACTCCGGCGGCGGCTCCAGAACCTTCAAAGCTTCGAGCGCCGTGGCGACATCGGGAAAGCGGCGGACCACCACTTGCATTTCTCCCGGCAGGCACTCGCGGCGGACCTGCTCCGGGCTCAGCTTGTCACCGATTAATAATATCCATGGAACGGCCGGTCCGGCCCGGCGGCGCAGCCAGGCGCGCAGGGCCAGCGCCGCCAGCGCCGAAAGCGCCAGGTGCAGGCTCCAGAAGAGGGCGACCGTGTAGCGCGAGAAGGAATGAGCGCGCCAGAAGAACGCCACCGCCGAGACCAGGGCCAATGTCAGAAAATCGACCTGCGCCAGCGACCACAGCCAGCGGCCGAGCGCGCCCTCCTCGAAACACCTGTAAATTATTCCGGAGCGGGCTTCCAGCGCCGACCACAGGGCGATGGAGAGGGCGAAATAGCCCGTGTAGGCCGGCCACGCCGGCAGGTCCTCCACGCGCAGCCATCCGGAATAAAAACGAATATAAACCGCAGCCAGAAAGGCGAATCCCAGCGACAGCGAGAGCGTCAGCTTTAGAAGGACCGCCGCGAATTGTCTATGCGGTGGCTGCATACCCCGTGGTGAGTGCTACGCTAACAAGCACCATAAGACTCTGATGAGGACGCTGTCAACCCCACTCCGCGCCGGCGCGCTCATCGGGGTGCTCGCGCTTGCTCCCCTCATTCTGGCGCCGGGAGTCCTCTTCTACTATGACGTGACCCCGAAGGTTTTGGTGGCATTGGGAGGAACGGCGATCGCGCTCGCGGCGGGCGGAGCCGTGATGAGGGCCGAGGGTCGCGAGCTGCGCCGGCTGCGCGTTCTGCTCGCCGTGCAAGCTGTATCTCTCACGGTTTCAACACTGTTTTCCGCCGATCCCACGCTTTCCGTGACCGGAACCGGCTGGCGGCGCTTTGGTCTGGTGGCGCAACTGGCGCTGCTGCTCTATACGGCTCTTCTTCCCTGCGTGAAAGTTTCACACTTGTTGCGCGCCGTCGCGGCCAGCGGCAGCCTGGCGGCGGCGCTCGGGATCGCACAGTATTTCGGATGGGACCCCTGGAATCCGAAGCAGGGCTATTTCATCGGCGAGGGAGTGTGGACCATCGTGCGTCCGCCGGGGTCCCTGGGGCACGCGGACTACTTCGGGGTTTACTTGGTATATGTAATATTTTCGGGCGTGGCGCTGGCCTGGGGTGAGGCGGAGCGCGGCGAAGAGGCGCGCGCCTGGCGGTGGATCGGCCGGGGGGCGGCGGCGGCGGGCGCGGCGGCCCTTCTGCTGACGGGCTCGCGCGGGGCGATGCTGGGCCTGGCGGCCGGCGCGGCGGCGCTCGCCGTCCGGCGGAGGCCGCGGATCACGCTTCGCCGCGCGGCGCTGGCGGGCGCGCTCCTCGCCGGCCTGGCCGGGTTCTATTTTTCTCCGGCCGGAGTGCTGCTCCGCGCGCGGACCCGCTGGTACCGCGAAGATCCCGGCGGCGGAGGGCGTCTCACTTTGTGGGGCGATACCCTGCGGATGGCGGGCTCCCGCTGGCTGGCCGGCTACGGGCCCGAGACCTTCTCCTCGCGGTTTCCGCGCTTCGAGTCGGAGGGCCTGGCCAAGGAGTTCCCGGATAGATATTACGAATCCCCGCACAACCTTTTCCTCGACGCGCTGGCCGGCCAGGGCGTGCCGGGCCTGCTGGCGCTGGCGCTGCTCGCCGCGCTGGCGCTCCGGGCGGCCCGCGGAGCGGGAGCGCGGGCCGAGGCCTTGGCCGCCGGCTTCGCGGGGGCGCTGATCGCGGGCCAGTTTGTATCCTTCACGCTGCCGACGGCCCTGCTGTTCTACGCCACGGCCGCCACGCTCTGCGCCCTGCCGGCGCGGGCCACGCAGCCCGCGGCCGTGCCTGGACTGGTCCGGTGGCCCGCCGCGCTGCTCCTCGTCTCGGCCGCCGCGTGGCTCGGATGGTCGGATTGGCAGCTTGCGCGGACAAGCCGGGCGCTCGACGCGGGCCGCGTGGAGGAGGGAATGGATCGCTACCAGCGGCTCCGCCGCTTCCAGCCACCCGGTTTCGACACCGATCTTTGGTATTCCCGCGCACTGCTGGCGGCGGCCCCGAAGATGCGCCCGGAGGTCGCGGCGCGCCGGGCGTGGCAGGAGGCCTTTGCAGCCGCCCAGCGCGCCGCCGCCGGTTCCGAGCAGCGTGCTAATGCTTACTACAATCTAGCTGCTTTCTACGCTCTTCAAAACGATTTCCCCCACACCGAGGAGAGCCTTCGGGCGGCGATGGAATGGGCGCCTCGGTGGTATAAGCCCCGCTGGATGGTGGCGCAACTGCTGCAGCGGGCGGGGCGGCTGAACGAAGCAGCCGTGGAAGCGCGGCGAGCCGCCGAGCTCAACGCGGGCAAAAACGCGGAGGTGATTGACACCTGGGAGCATATTCGTGCGCTGACGGCGCAACACAGGTAAATTGTAGCCGGCGGTAGGTCTGTTGACCGTCATCTGGCTTAAAATGGTCTTGTCATGAAGCGAGCAGCCGTAGCAGGCATCCTGGCGTTCTTCCTTCTGGCGGCCTTGGCGCAAGCCCAGGCGCCCACGGTCTTCGATAACGGCGTGGTGAACGGCGCGAGCTTCATTCCCTTCGGCAAGCCGGGACATGCCAACGCCCCAGGATCGATCGTCTCCATCTTCGGCACCAACTTCGCTTCGTCGCTGGCGCAGGCCAGCACCATACCGCTTTCCACCTCGCTGGGTGGCGTCTCGGTGACCTTCAGCAGCATCCCAGCGCCGCTGTTCGTGGTGACCTCGGGGCAGATCAACGCGCAGCTTCCGTTCGAGCTGACCGGCTCGACCGCCACAATCGTTGTGAGCAACGGCGCGGGATCGAGCGCGCCGAAGGCCATCCAGATCGCGCCGACCTCACCGGCAATCTTCACCTCGAACCTGCAAGGCACCGGCCAGGGCATCGTGGTTTTCGCGCTGGAGCCGACTGTGTTCGCCGCCGCGGCATCGGCGCAGATTCCCAGCGCGCGGCCGGCCAAAGCCGGGGACATCCTGACCATCTACGTCAACGGTTTGGGCGCCGTACAGCCGGCTGTGGCGAATGGCACTGCCGCTCCTTCGAGCGAGCCGCTGGCGCGGACGGCCACGTCCACGGTCACCCTGGGCGGCATCCAGTGCCAGGTGCTGTTCTCCGGACTGGTACCCGGACTGGTGGCCTTGAATCAGATCAACATCCAGGTGCCCCCGGGAGTCAAGGCCGGCGGCGCCGTGCCGCTGCAGATTTCGGTGGGCGGGGTCACCAGCAGCGATCAGGTCACAATCGCCGTACAATAGTTCCCGGGATCTTCTCGGGAATGAAAATCACTCGCGTAAAAACCGTCGTGGTGAACGCCCAGATGCGCAACTGGGTGTTTGTGAAGGTGGAGACCGACCAGCCGGGACTCTACGGCTGGGGCGAGTCGAGCCTGGAGTGGAAAACTCACGCCGTGGCCGGAGCGGTGGAAGACTTTGCGCCGCTGGTAATCGGGGAAGACCCCACCCGCATCGAGCACCTCTACCAGAAGATGTACCGGCAGTCGTTCTTTCGCATGGGCGTTATCGGCATGTCGGCGATTTCGGGAATCGAGCAGGCCTGCTGGGACATTCTGGGCAAATCGCTCGGCGTCCCGGTGTACCGGCTGCTCGGAGGGGCGGTGCGGGAGCGCGTCCGCATGTACACCCACCTCGGCGGCGGGGAGATGAAAGCCGTCTACGAAACCTTCGACGCGGGGCCGCTGATCGAGCTGGCGCGAAAGGTCATCGAGAAGGGGTACACGGCGGTGAAGGTCGTGTTCATCCCCTACTCCGAGCCGCTGATGGGTGTGCCGCCGGTGAAGAAGCTGGCGGAAGTGATGGGGCGGCTGCGGGATGCCGTCGGCGACAAGATCGACATCATGATCGACTTTCACGGCCGCACCTGGCCGGCGATGGCCGTCAGCTACATTCAGGCCCTCGAAGAATTCCGGCCGTTCTTCTGCGAGGAGCCGGTCCCGCCGGAGAACATCGCCGCGCTGGCGGAAGTGAAGCGCGCGGTGAAAGTCCCCATCGCCACCGGCGAGCGGCTGGTTACGCGGCACCAGTTTCGCGAAGTCTTCGAGCAGCAGGCATGCCACGTGATCCAGCCGGACCTGTGCCACTGCGGCGGGCTCGCCGAAGCGAAGAAGATCGCCGCCGCGGCCGAGACCTATTACATGGGCGTGGCGCCGCACAACCCGCTGGGTCCGGTGGCCAACGCCGTGGCTTTGCACTTCGCGCTTTCCACGCCGAATTTCCTCATCCAGGAAGACATGCTGACCGACGTCCCGTGGCGCTGGGAGGTGGTTCGCCAGAACCTGCGCCGCGAAGCGGGCTACTGGCTCATGCCGGAGGAACCCGGTTTGGGCATCGAAGTGGACGAGGCGTCCGCCGCCAAGCACCCGTTCGAGCCGGAGGTGCAGCATTCAGAGGTGGCGCGAGCGCCGGACGGGGCAGTCCTCGATTGGTGAGGGAGAAAACCAAGGCAAAAGGCAAAGTGCAAAAGGTAAAAGGCAAAAATAGCGGTGCGGCTACCGCCGCACATTTTTGACATTTCGCGTGTAGATTCCGGTCCCCATCCGTCAGCCCAGCGTCTTGCGGCCACCGAATACTTTCTCGTACCAGCCGCGCACGCTGAATTCGTTGAGGATGGTAACGTCTTCACCGTTCGGTCCGAACGCATCGACGGCCTGCTCGGAGTGGTCGGCGTACTGCGCCTCACCGCCATGCTGAACCATCGGAGAGCCGATCCGGCTGTTGATGAATTTCTGCACGTCGAGCACTTTCGGGCCCCGACGGTGCGGCTGGCCGAGCAGGGTGCCCACCAGCGCCAGGTTGCGGTGCGCTTGGGTAACGTCGATGACATCGTACAGATCGTAGTCTCCGTGGATGTAGCAACCCTGCAACAGCACGCAGCCGTAGTGGCGCGACTTCGGATCGGTGTCCACGGTGTAGACGGAACCGAGAAGCGGCTTCATGGCGGCCCAAGCATCCTTCGCCTTCTGGGTCTTGTCCGGTTTGAAGGCCTTCGAGTGGAGGCTCGCGTCGACCACCAGTCCAGCCAGCTTATAGGGGGGTCTGTCGATATCCGCTGTCTTCGCTTTGCAGTCGATCCGCTTGGGCGTGTAGCCGGGCTTGCCGATGTAGTCGAGCGACGCCCGGTTGGTCCGCCGAACTAAGATCCAAACCTGAAAGGCATTGGCGGCTTCGAGAAAGATCGATTTGTCTTGAGGTCGCATAGTCGTCGTCTGCCACGACTGTAAACTACGGCGGCGCCAGTTGCAACATTGGGCGCGTGCCACTGGGCCACGACACCCAACTCGCTGGAGATTAACGGAGTGCGCCCCTCACCAATTGTGGCCCGAGACGATGCTACGGGCGGGCCACTGTCAGCAATGTCGAGTCTTCGCCCCCGGCGGCTTCGAGCCGTCTGTTACCCGGAATTTGCTGGCGAGAAGGGGATTGGTCGACAGTAATCGGCTCACCCGGTCATCTTCCGCTTAAGAGCGTATCGGGCCATGGCGCTCCTTTTCCACCGAAGCGCCCGACCGCCAATTGGCGCTCGATATTTACTTTGGGATCAACCGCTTGCGATTCTCCTCGGCCAGCCTCTCGTTCAATACGGCAGCACTTTTAAGAACGCAGGTTGACAAGTGTAAAGCAACAGGCTACACTTGATAGGTGAGGATACGGAACTTTGTCCATAAGGGCCTCAAGCGCCTCTATGAGGACGACAACCCGAAGGGGTTGCCGGCCGCATGCGTGGACAAGCTCCGGAAAATGTTTGGGTTTCTGGAGGCCATGGAAGATCCCGGCGAGCTGCGTGCAATCCCTGTGTGGAAGGCCCACGAACTGACCGGCGGCCGGAAAGGCGCCTGGAGCCTGCATGTCACGAAGAACTGGCGTCTGACGTTCTGGATCTATCAGGCGGAACAGGAAATATGCGACGTGAATTTTGAGAACTATCACTAGAGCAAGGAGACAAAGACATGCGTATGCTGAACCCCCCCCACCCCGGGGACTTCATCCGGACCGAGATCATCGAGCCGCTAGGCCTGTCTGTGACGGCGGCAGCGGATGTGCTGGGCGTTTCCCGGCCGGCATTGTCCAGCCTGCTTAACGGCAAGGCTGACCTCTCCGGCGACATGGCGCTGCGCATCGAGAAGGCGCTCGGTCCGAAGATGGACACGCTCATGCGAATGCAGTCCGCCTACGACATCGCCAAAACCCGCACACGCGAGAGTAAAATCAGTGTCCGCCGCTATCACCCGACAGATGCGCGCGCGTAAGACGCACTTCTCCCCATAAGGGGCCGGAGCCTGGGCCTACTGTGAAAAGAGCGGATCATTGGTCCTCCCGCGATAGGCGCCGCGGTAGGGTAGTTCCCGAATGTCTCCATGACCTGAAGCACTCTTTCGATCCCGATATCGTTTTGCTCTCATAGCGGCTGCTTCCCGCTGGCATTTGGCCGCCGGGCAGTAATTGAGGCCACGTCTTATGACGCGTCTCTTGGGCTGGTAGGCCTTACCGCAAACGACGCAGAAAACTTGCCCATCCAGCGCTTTCGCCGCCAATGCAATCTGTACTGCGAGCTCGCCGAACAAATCCGCACCGGTCCAGGTGAGCCCGAGACTTAGATCATCGATCGTTGGTTTGATCCGGCCGCCCGCCAATTTAGAGAGAAATTTTAGAAGGAAGGAGGGTCTTTAAGATGAACGTCCCGGTCCATCCGGCGCGAAACATGCTGCG
>JBGOUJ010000230.1:0-10474 GCA_041477005.1 Terriglobia bacterium
AGGGACCTCGGGGTCTCGCTCATGACCGTCTCCAAGGCCCTGCGCCACCACAGCGACATCAGCGAGCGCACGCGGAACCGCGTCTTGAAGCGCGCCCGGCAGTTAGGGTATCAGCCCAACTGGGTGGCTCGCAGCCTCGTCACCCGCCGCACCTACGTGGTGGGGCTGGTGATTCCGGACCTGATGCACTCGTTCTTCGCCGAAGTGGCCAAGGGAGTGGCCCGGAAGTTCGAGCCACTGGGCTACCAGATTGTAATTTCGAACTCCGACGAGAATGCCGAGGCGGAGGAGCGCCAGGTCGGACTCCTGCTCGCCCGGAACGTCGATGGGCTGATTGTCGCCTCCACCCAACTGAACGGGCGCACCGGGGCTTTCCAGGCCCTGCGAGCCCGCAAGGTCCCCTACGTGCTGATCGACCGGCTGCCTACGGGCCTGGAGGCAAATTATGTCGGCGTCAAAGACGACGAGGTCGGCGCTCTGGCCACGGAGCACCTGATCGAGCAGGGCTGCCGCCGGATCGCGCACCTGCGAGGACCAGCCATTTCGACCGGGACGGGCCGCTTGCGAGGCTACCGCCGGGCGCTCGAGAAGCACGGCCTGAAAGCGTCGCCGAAATACGTCATCAGCGGGCACCACGATGACAGTACCGGCTATGAAGCCATGCGCGAACTGCTGCGCCTCACGCCCCGCCCCGACGGCGTCTTCTGCTACAACGACCCGGTCGCGGCCGGCGCCATAAAGGCGGTCCTGGAAGCCGGGTTGAACGTCCCGAGCGACGTTGCCATCATCGGCGCCGGCAACGTCCATTACTCGGATTTGCTTCGCGTGCCGCTGTCCACCGTCGACCAGAGCAGCTCCGTCATCGGGGAAACTGCCGCAGAACTCCTGGCGCGCTGCATGGAAACAAAAACACCCCCTCCCCCGAGACGCATCCTGATCCAGCCGCGGCTGGTGGTACGCGAATCGAGCCGCCGGCGGCAGAGTGCCCGAGCATCCGGTTGGGCTCGTGAGCCCATTCCGCTGCCCGAGGCGGACCGGGCGAAGGACCCCGGAAACTGAGCCGCAGGGCCAGGTATCAGAGCGGTTTCCGGATAAGTGGAGCTCCGGCACTCGCTACCGAGGGTATTCTTTCGCGCTCGCGGGAATCGAGAGCAATACTTTCTGCTCCGGCAGAGAGCGCCTTAGGAGATCCATTTCATCGGCTGCCGCGTTGAGCGGCAGGGGCACTTGCCCGCCCTCGGCCGCCGAGCGGCAGAAGGCCATCATGATCTCGAACCCTTTGTACGCGCCGGCGAAGTTGCAGGGATGGACCCGGCCGTCGTCGTCGAGCCAGTCGGCCATCTGCTGGATATAGGGCGGCATGTCCAGATCGTAGTTCATCGACCCGCCTCCGGAGCAGGCGCCGTCTTTGGTCACGGCGCGCCAGCCGCCTCCGGTGAGCACTTCGGCGAAGCCGTCCGTGCCCTGCGCGCCGATGCGGCATTTTCGCCACCAATAGTCGACCTCCGGCACATCGGGTGCGCCGGCTCCGCACTCCACGATGCCGTGCACTCCGTTCGCGAAGTGGATGAACCCGGCGATGTAGTCGGGCGAAGGATGCGGGTCCGCCAGCTTGCCGCGGCCAGCGGCCTGCGCCATGGCCCACTCGGCTTCCGCCTCATCGTTGAACCAGCGCATGTAGTCGATCAGATGGGTCAGCATGTGCATCATCCAACCGGTTGCGGTCCCGTAGACCGTGTGGATTCGGCCCAGCGCGCCGCTCGCCACCAACTCCTTCACTTTCTGGTAGTGCGCTCCATAGCGGTGCTGGTGGCTGACAACCGCCTTGACTCCACCGGCGGCCAGCAGGCTGCGGATCTCGAATCCCTCGGCGCTGGTCAGCGCGACGGGTTTTTCCATCGCCATGAGCCGCGCCCCGCTTTCGATTCCGGGGCGGATCATCTCGACCCGCACGTTGGGTGGCGTGCAGAAACAAAAAATGTCCGGGCGGACGGCGCCGGCAACCTGCCTCACATCGGTTCCTTTTGCAGTGACGCCGAGCTTGGCGGCCGCGTCCGCCAGCCGCGCCGGATCACTGTCGCAGATGCCCGCCAGTTCAAAACGGCTGTTGGCCTGAAAGGCGGTGGCATGGTGCATACCCCGCTTGCCCGTCCCCACAACGACGACTCGATATTTTTCTTTCACAGCTCACCCCACGGTCCTGTCCCACTCGAGAGTCTTTTCGATGACGAAGTCCACCTCCTCCGGGGTGAGTTCGGGGAACATCGGCAGAGAGATGCAGCAGGCGGCGTTGCGCTCGGAGTTTGGGATCGGGCCGGCGATGCGGGCCTGTTTGCCCCACGGATAGCCCTCCTGCTGGTGAATGGCGATCGGGTAGTGACACTTGGCGTCGATTCCGCTCGCGCTGAGAAAGTCGAGCAGCGGATCACGATGCCCGGGCTGCCGGGTCTCGATAACGTAGAGGTGGAAGACGTGGCGGTAGCC
Organism: Terriglobia bacterium; assembly: GCA_041477005.1. GTDB lineage: Bacteria > Acidobacteriota > Terriglobia > Bryobacterales > JACQDG01 > JBGOUJ01. The sequence goes on from JBGOUJ010000230.1 coordinate 2,485, forward strand.
GCGAGCTTCGTAGGGCAGCGTGAGGTTTCGGGCGTCCTTGAGGCACGCCGAATATCGCGCCGACCACTTCCGGCGCAGGTCGTTCCATTCATCGATGTGCTTCAGCTTCGCGCTGAGGACCCCGGCGTGGAGGTCGTCCAGGCGGCTGTTGTAACCCATGCTGTGGCACGAGCGTTTGTCGGAGCCGTGGTTGCGAAGCCTGCGGATCGCGGCGTCCACTTTTTCGTCGTTGGTGACCACCGCCCCGCCGTCGCCGAAGGCGCCCAGGTTCTTCTGCGTAATAAAGCTGGTGCAAACCGCGTCGCTGAGCTCGCCGATCTGGAAGCCGTCGCCGTGGGCGCCGATGGCCTGGGCGTTGTCCTCGATTACCAGGAGGTTGTGCTTGTCGGCTATCTTGCGGATGGCCCGCATGTCCGCGCACTGGCCGTAGAGGTGGACGGGCGCCAGCGCCTTCGTCCTTGGGGTGATGGCCGCCTCAATCCGGGAGGGGTCGATGCAGTTCGTCCTGGAGTCGGAGTCGACGAAAACCGCCGTAGCGTTCGCGATCCAGATGGCCTCGGCGGTGGCGAAAAACGTATTGGTCGTGGTGATGCATTCGTCGCCCGGGCCGATCCCGAGGGCCATGAATGTGAGCCACAAAGCGTCCGTTCCGTTGCCGACACCCACGGCATACTTCATGCCGTGATAGGCTGCCAGTTCTCGCTCGAACCGCTTGAGCATGGGGCCGGTCACGTATTGGCCGCTCTCAAGAACCTCCTGGATATTGGCGTCAATCTCTGCTTTGGTGTTGTGGTACTGCTTGACGTGGCCGTAGAAGGGCACATTCATCCGGGGGTCTCCTTCCAGGAAAGGGAATAGCATAGATTAGCAGAGGTCACGCGGAGGTCATGTGAGGCTCAGTTTGAGTGTCCGGGTGACGTAGGCGTGGTTGGCCCTGGAATCCTCGATTGGAGTAGTCACGGGCGGATCCAGCTCGATCATGAACCAGCCTTTGTAACCCGCGGAGTTCAGGAACTCGACGATCGCCGGGAAGGGGACCACGCCCTGGCCCAGCCGCACGAAACGCTTCTCGCGGGGCTGGTAGTCCTTGGCGTGTATGTGCAGAAGGCGGGAGCGGTAGGTCTTCAGCACCTCCAGCGGGTCGCAGCCGAGTGCGGTGAGGTGGCCGACGTCGGGGTCCAGGTGGAAGACTTCCGGCTTCGTGCCATCCATCAGGATGGAAATGTCGTCGCGGCCTTCGAACACGCTTTCGCTTTCCGGGTGGTAGCCGACGCGGAGGCCCAGCTCGTCGCGCAAGCGCCCGCCCAGCTCGTTGCCCACCCGGCAGATGCCGCGGATCTGTTCGCGCCGGTCGCCCTTCGGAACCGGGTCGGGACCGGAAAGGTTGAAGATGCTGCCGCCTACGTCCTTGATGAACCGCCCTACGCTCATCAGGCGGGTCAGCAGCTCGTTGCGGTCGCGCGCGAGGAAATCCTCCGGCAGCGTGTGGTAGAGGGCCGGCAGGGTCATGTTGTGCTGCGCCATGCGCTCGCGGAACTCGGCGGTCTTGTCGCGGTAGACATCGCTGAGGTGAGCGATCATGTCGTCGGCCTCGGTGCCGCGGAAGCCGAGGGCAGAGAGGTCCTCGACACCCTTCCAGAATGAGGCGGTCTCTTTGCGGTAGTGCAGGTGGGTGGTGGTGGCGTGGCCCACGCGAAAGCTCTGGGCGGCGGCCTGCAAGCGCAGTGCCCCTCCCAATGCCAGACCGGTCCAAGCGGCGAACTCACGCCGGTTGATTTGCGTTTGGCTCATAGTTCCCCCTCACTAGGTTAGCAGGCTGCTGAAAAACCAATTCGATTCACCGCGGAGACGCCGAGGGCGCTCGCGGTGAGGAACCCTTTGCTTTCATCCTCGGCGTGCTCTGCGCCATCTCTGCTTCTCGGCGGCTTTTCAGCACCCTGCCAGGCTAGGCTCCGGATCGGAAGGCGCCTCCCTTCCACTGCTTCGCGATGTACTCGGCGGTGCGATAGGCCAGGGCCTGCGCCGTCAGCGACGGGTTGAGGCCGGCGCAGGTGACGAAGACACTCGTGTCGGCCAGGAAAAGATTGTCGACATCGTGAGATTGACAGTGCTTGTTCACCACCGACGATTGGGGGTCGTTACCCATACGGCAGGCGCCGTTCTGATGATCGCCGATGCCGCCCGGAGGATTCTTGTAGCGCCACACCTGGCTGGCGCCGGCTTCTTTCAGCAACTGCTCTTCGCGGTCCATGACGGCCTCGGCCACGCGGTTGTCGGCTTCGGAGAAGGCGTGGGTGATGCGCGCGGCGGGCACTCCCCAGGCGTCCTTGACGGCGGGGTCGAGGTCGATGCGGTTGCGGCCGAAGGGCAGGTCCTGGCTGCAGGAGTCCATGTGAATCCAGCGGTTGAAATAGCGGCGCTGGAAATCCTTGTGCGCCTTCCCCCAGGAGGGCGCGCCGGGCGGCCGGTTGCCCGCGAAATAGAGCGGCGTCGTCACGTAGAAGTTATACATATAGCCGCCGCCGACGATAGAGCCGTCGCGGGGATGGTTCCAATCGTTGAAGGCGATCGACGGCCCCGGGCCCTTCTCATGCGGGATCTCGCGCTCGAAGAGGCCGTAGGCGCCGGCGTAGATGTGGGTCATGGCGTTGCGGCCCACTTGATCGGAGGAGTTGGCCAGGCCGTTGGGAAACAGGCGGGACCGGGAGTTGAGCAGCAGCCGGGGGGTCTCGATGGCGCCCGCCGCCACCACCAGAAGGTCGCAGTCCTGGCGGACGGCGGGCCGGCGCGGGTCGCGATAGTCCAGGTACCAGACGCCCGCCACGCGGCCGCGCCCATCGGTGCTGATGTGGGTGACGCTGGCGTTGGCGCGCAGCTCGCAGTGGCCGGTCTGGAGCGCCCGGGGGATGACGGTGACGGCGGTGCCGGACTTGGCGCCGACTTCGCAAACAAAACCCAGACACCAGGAGCACTGCACGCACGCCTTACGGCCCTGGTAGGGTTCGGTGAGAATGGCAAAAGGCGGCGGAAAGGGGGTCCAGCCGAGGCGCTTGCCGGCGGCGGCGATCATTTCTCCCTGGGCGTTGATGGGCAGCGGCGGCAGGGGGTAAGGCTTGTTGCGCGGAGCGGCCTGGGGGTCCGCGCCGGCCAGCCCGGCCACGCCCAACCCGTACTCTGCCTTCTCGTAATAGGGTTCCAGCTCCTCGTAGTCGAGGGGCCAGTCTTCCACATTGCTGCCGGCGAACGCGGGGTTATCGCTCCCGTAGGTGGAGCGCATGTGGAAGTCCTGAATCATGTAGCGCCACGCCGCGCCTCCGTAGGCGATGGTGGCGCCTCCTACGCTGGCAGTGAGCGCGGCGTATTCGGCGTCCCAGCCCGGATACACGACGCGCGCCGGTTCGCGGTCGCTGGTCCGGAAGGTGCGCGGATGCGCTTCCGGCGGGACCGGGCCGTACGCGCGAGGACGGCCCATGTCGCAGGCGCAGTGCAGCTCGTCGTGGCTGAAGTGCCCGGCGCCGTAAGCGGGGCCGCGCTCGAGCAGCACCACACTCAACCCGGCGTCGGCCAGCTCTTTCGCCACCACGCCGCCGCCGGCGCCCGACCCGATCACGACAGCGTTCACCTTGCTGTTGGGCATGGCTCCGCTATCCCTTGAACCCCAGCATCTTCCAACTCACGTAATTCTTGTTTCCGCCATAACGCGGGTGCCCGTAGAAGCCCTCGATGGTATGCAAGCGGACCAGCTCAAAGAAGCCGGCGCCCAAGCCGCCGCCAGTTTCCAGGGCCCGGAGCAGTTCGGTCTGCCGGTCGCCAGGCAGGTCGGCAAAGTTCTTCCCATATCTCCGGCGGCTCGTGTGGTCGAGGAGTCGCAAGCCGTCCAGGTATTTCCTGCGGTGACGCCGCAAATCTCCGGCCAGCCCTGCATCGATGTAGTAAAGCACTCCCGCTTCGAGGGCCCCAGGAGCGTCGTCTTTGGGAACGATCTGGGCGGCGATGGCTTCGACCGTGCGGGCCTGGTGCGGGGTGAAGACTTTGCAGCCGGGGGCCAGCGCAGTCTGGGAGGCGCCCCCGCGAGCCCCCAGCAGGGCGGTCACGGTTTGAAGAAATCTGCGCCTCGCCCACTCCATCGATCGCCTCCTCGGCTTCGCGCCAGCTTACCAGTAATCCAACTTGAATGCTCGCCGTCGATAACGGGATAACGGGATATGCCTGGCGAAGCTCTCGCGGAATTTGCCTTCGTGCGCGGCGGCGCTAGAACACGATCCTGGCCTTCTTCTCCTCCAAGCTCTTGGCATCCAAGCCCGGGACCTTCTGCAGGTCCTGCCACTGCTGAAAGTCGCCGTTCTTTTCCCGAAACTGGACGATCGCTGCAGCGTCCTTGGCAGAAAGCTCCAAGGATGTCTCCAGTTGCCTGGCGGTCGCCTTGTTCACATTGATCTTTTCCTTTTCCTTAGGGGCGGCGTTTGCCTTGGAGTCTCGGCCGAAATTCTTGGCCATGTAGTCCACTACGGTCTTGATCTCTTCCTCGGTCCCGACCGCGCCACGCTCCACCATGGCGGCAACCTCGTCTTCCCACGCCAGCCGGCCCATCTTGACTTTTCTGAAAACGGCCGGCCCGTGGCACTTGGTACACATCCGGATCACGGTCTGTTTTCCTTCCCCGTCCGGCAACTGCGCGGCCGCGTCGTTTGCTTGAGCCAGGCACGCCGAGGCCACAACCGTGCAAACGCAGAGCGTCTTCAGGAAACGAAGTACGTCCATTGGCGTCCCTATGGCAACGAGAACGCAACCAGGCTGTCGCCGAATTCGTCGGCCGTGTTGGCCATCATCCGGAAGCGGCCGGCGCCGCCGGCGGCAATTACCACATATTGTTTGCCATCCCGGCCCTGGTAGGTGAGCGGGGTCGCGTCGCCGGTGGCTTCGAGCTTGGTTACCCACAGCTCGGCGCCGGTGCGGGAATCAAAGGCGCGGAACTTGGAGTCCGTGGTGGCGGCGATGAAAACCAGTCCGCCTGCTGTGACGATGGAGCCGCCCTGGTTGGCGGTCCCGGCATTCTTGAGACCCTGCGCTTCCACCTCGTCGTAGCTGCCCAGCGGCACCCTCCAGACGATGTCCCCGGTATTGGCGCTGACCGCGCTGAGTTCGCCCCACGGCGGCTGCTGGCACGGATAGTGGTCCTCATCCAAAAAGCGGGTGTAGCCGCCATCATTGCGCCAGGGCATGGGCGAGCCCGGCTGCGCCGGAACCATATGGCCCGTGCCGCCAAGGCTGCTCGTGTTGACGAAGATTTGTCCCAGCTTCGGATCGAACGACACACCGCCCCAGTTCCCGCCGCCCATCGTTCCCGGGATCAGCAGCGAGGGCGTCAGGCCGAAGGGAGTGTAGGGACCTTCGTGGCGCAGCCGGTCAAACCACTCGGTGCAGTAACGCTGGGCCTCCGGCGTCCGTTTGGTGATGTCTTCCCGCTTCATGCTCATCCGCGCCAGCGGCGGCGGCTTCAGCGGGAACGGCTGCGTGGGCCAGGACTCTTCGCCCGGCACATCGCTCTTAGGCACCGGGCGCTCCTCGACCCCGAAGATGGGCTGGCCGGTCATGCGGTCGAGGATGAATAGCAACCCCATCTTGGTGATCTGGGCCACCGCCGGAATACTCTTGCCGTCGCGCTTTGCTTCGATCAGGGCCGGAGCGGCGCTCATATCGTAATCGAAGAGGTCGTGGTGCACCATCTGGTAGTACCACCGCAACTTTCCTGTGGCGGCCTCCAGCGCGATCACACAGTTCGCGTAGAGATTCGTTCCCTTGCGATCGGCCCCGTAGAAGCTGTCCGTCGCATTTCCGGTCGGCAGAAAGACCAGGCCGCGCTCGGTATCGACTGTGATCAGGCCCCAGAGGCTGGGGCCGGAGCGATCCTTCCAGCCATCGGGTCCCCAAGTCTCGTTGGCGGGTTCGCCGGGCTGCGGGACCGTGTGAAACCTCCAGATCGGCTTCCCGGTGCGGACACTGAAGGCGCGCGGATCGCCGCTCGGCCCCAAAGTCGGACCTTCCTGGGTGGTCGGCCCAACGATCACCAGGTCGCGGTAGATCGCCGGGGGCGAGCTGATCCCGTACGTGGCTTTGGGAAACTTGTCGGTAATCCCGGCCCGCAAATCGACTACTCCGTTGTCACCGAAGTCGGCCACCGGCACGCCCGTTTTCGCGTCGAGCGCGATCAGGCGGCCATCTCCCGTGCCAAACAGAATCCGTGCCGGCGTCTTCGCATCGCCCGGCCAATACGAAGCACCTCGATGCTCTCTGCCGTTTGCCTTCGCATCGTATTTCCAGATTTCCTTGCCGGTCTCCGGTTCCAGGGCGACGATCCGCTGGTTCTGCGTGGGAAAGTACAGCATGTTGCCAACTACTATGGGCGTAGCTTCGAGCGAGCGGCCCCGTTCTCCGGTATGGTAGGTCCAAGCCCGCCGCAGCTTCGTCACATTCTTGGTGTTGATTTGCTCCAGCGGTGAATAGCGCATCCCACCCGGGTCGCGGCCATACGTCGGCCAGTCCGCTTTCTGAGGCAGCGCCTGGGGGAGCGCCGGTAAGAGCGACCCCGCCACGAGAGCTACAAGAAGAACCCACATGTTGCACTCCTTTGGCCAGCCCGTGACGGCCAGCGCGCGCCGGAACGGCGGAGCGTTGAGCGTTGTACAGCGCCCATGCCGTCCGGACTCAAGCCCCGCCCCCGCTGCACTCCCTCGGCAGTGAGAACACCCCGAACCGGCGCTTACGCCGTTCTGCCGCCGAATGCTTGAGGTAGAGAGTCTATCGCCTGGAGGGCCTGCCGTCAAATCACGGCGAGCTCGGCGAGCTCGGAGCGGGAGAATGATGCTAGCCTAAGACACATGCGTGGATTGTTGCTGTTTCTTCCGGCCGTTCTGTTGGCGCAGGTCCCGCCCGCTCAACCGCAGGCTGCCAATCCGAAGCCGGCCGCCGCGAAGCCTGCCACTGCCAAACCCGCGCCCGCCCAACCTGCGCCGGCCAAAAAGGCGTCCGCCGCCAAGCCCGGGGCTGCCGCCGCGCCCGCACTCACAACGGACGACGAAAAGGCCATCTACTCCCTTGGCCTCTCCATACACCAGTCGCTCTCGCAGTTCGATCTCTCTCCGGCCGAAATCGCAATCGTCAAGCGGGCTCTCACAGACGCCGCAGCCGGTAAACCCGCCGTCGACTTGAACGAGTGGAAATCGAAGATTGAGGCGCTTGCTCGCGCACGCGCCGGTCGCGTCACGGAACGGGAAAAAGTCGCGTCCCTGGCTTATCTCGAAAAGGCCGCCGCTCAGCCGGGCGCTATCAAGACTGACTCCGGTCTGGTCTATCGCGTACTGAAGCCGGGTTCCGGCGCCTCCCCCAAAGCAAGCGACAAGGTCAAGGTCCACTACCGGGGCACTCTTGTCAACGGCGCCGAGTTTGACAACTCCTACCGTCGCAATGAACCCGCGCAATTCGCGCTCACGGGAGTCATCCGCTGTTGGACGGAGGGTGTCCAGAAGATGAAAGTCGGCGGGAAGGCCAGACTGGTTTGTCCTTCGGACCTCGCTTATGGAGATCATGGCCGCCCCGGCATTCCAGGCGGCGCCGCCCTCATTTTCGAGATCGAGCTGCTCGAAATCGCAGGTGGAACTCCCTGACCGCGCCCGCCGGTCGTTGACCAAGGCTACATACCGGATTTGAAATGCCCTCGAACTCCCTGCTGCGCTGGCGCGAGTCGCAGCGCAGCAAGCTTGACGAGATCATGGAAGCGCACCGCGCCGTCGGAGGGGCGGGACGCTGGCGCCGTTATGCGACCGAGCAGGTCAACCACGCCTATGCCATGCTCTTGTCCTCGCAGTTCCAGGGCTTTTGCGCGACCTGCACTCGGAGTGCGTACAGCACATAATTCAGAGGGTTCCAGCTCCTTTGCAGAACGTGGTTCGAGGTGAGTTCGTGCGTGACCGCAAACTGGACCGAGGCAACC
>JBGOUJ010000231.1:0-10470 GCA_041477005.1 Terriglobia bacterium
AGGTCACCATTTCCTGGATCGCGGCGGCATTCTGAACCTGCTCTTGGGCGGTTACCAGCTTACTATGACGCAGTACATCATAACTGGAAATCCGATTTCGTTCAGCTACACCGGCAACCCGAACAATGAGTGGCCCACCAGCATTGGCAACCAGGTTCCCAACATCGTTGCCACGCCGACCTGGATCAACGGCGGCACCTGGAAGAACAGCGGGAACCGCTTCAATCAATCGCTGATCCAGCCGGTCATCGACATCAACGCCTTCGCCTACCCGGCGCCTTTCACGCCGGGCAATGCCGGGCGTAACATCTTCACCGGCCCGCACATCCTGTGGACGAATTTCTCGGCGCAGAAAGTGTTCCCCATCAAGGAACGGTTCAAGCTCCAGTTCCGCTTCGATTTCCAGAATCCGTTCCACAATTTCAACTTCAACGCGCCGACGACGCAAGTCGACTTCAGGAACCCGCAGTTGTTTGGAAAGATCACCAGCGACCAGGCCACGGCGGGTTTGGGCGGCGTACCGCTGATGAACATCGCGCTTCGCCTGATGTGGTAGCAGGTGTGTGAGAAGGTGAAGACGTGAAACGGTGGGGCACGATGCCTGTCCCGCATCGTCGGGCTCCTGGCCATTGCTTGCCTTGCCCGCGCGGAGCCCGGCCATGTCGACCCGGCCCTCTGCGCGAGCTGCCATAGGGAAATCGCGGAAAACTACGCCCGCACCGGCATGGGAAGGTCGTTCCGGAGCGTGTGTCCGAACGCGGCTCTGCCCGAGTACGACGGCAAGACCTTCGATCATGCGGCTTCCGGGGAGCATTTCACCGCCTACCGCCGCGACAGCAAGTTTTTCCTGCGCCGTCATCAGATCGGGTGGAATGGGTCCATCTGCGCAAGGCTGCGATGGATCTGCTGGCCGCTAGTCAATGACCACCCGCCGCGCCCTGGCGGGGCATCAGTGGAAATCGGTGACTATCGGCGGAACACATACATTTGACGCTCGTCCGGTTCGGCAGCTATACTGATTGCTTCATGCAGATTCGGTTCGACCGCCGCCATCATCCCCATCACCACCGTCTCGGTGCGCGCCGGCGGCAGCCGTAACGTAGGATCAGCAGTTGAGACCAGGCCCGCCGGAGAAGATCTCCCGCGGGCTTTTTTGTTGGCTTTTATGAACCTCGACTTCAGCAAACTGAATGGCCTGGTCCCAGCGGTGGTCCAGGATGCGGCGAGCGGCCGTGTGCTCATGATGGGCTTCATGAACCAGGCTGCGTTTGAGAAAACCGTCTCGTCCGGCTATGTCACCTTCTACAGCCGCTCCCGCAACAAGCTGTGGACCAAGGGCGAGACCTCCGGCCATCGGCTGGTGGTGCGCGAGATCTCGACGGATTGCGATCGGGACGCCGTGCTGGTCCGCGCCGACGCCCTGGGGCCGGGCGTTTGCCATAACGGCTACCAAAGCTGCTTTTACCGGAAGCTCGAAGACGGTGAATGGCAAGAGCGCGAGGCGCGGACATTCGATCCGGCGGCGGTCTACGGAGGCGAGGCATGAAGCTCAAGCTCGGCCTCCCGAAGGGGAGCCTCGAGACCGCCACCTTCGACCTGTTCCGCCGTGCCGGCTACAACGTCACGGCCAGCGCCCGCTCCTATTTCCCGGCCATCGACGACCCGGAGATCGAGTGCATGCTGATCCGCGCCCAGGAGATGGCGCGGTACGTCGAGGACGGCATCCTCGACGCCGGCCTCACCGGCAAAGACTGGGTGCAGGAAAACGACGCCGACGTGGTGGCCGTGGTCGACCTGATCTACGCCAAGCAGAGCTTCGGCAAGGTGCGCTGGGTGCTGGCCGTGTCCGAGGGGTCGGGCCTGGCTTCGGTGCGGGACCTCGAAGGCAAGATCGTCGCCACCGAACTGGTCCGAACGACCGAGCGGTACCTGGCCGCCCACGGCGTCCGGGCCAAGGTGGAATTCAGTTGGGGAGCGACCGAGGTGAAGCCGCCGGTGCTGGCCGACGCCATCGTCGAGGTGACCGAGACCGGCTCCTCGCTACGGGCCAACAAGCTCCAGATCATCGATACGGTCCTCGAATCGAACACCCAATTGATCGCCAACCGCCAGGCGTGGCAGGACCCGTGGAAACAGAAAAAGATCCTCGACATGAAGATGCTGCTCGAAGGGGCCATCAACGCCCTGGGCAAAGTCGGCCTGATGATGAACGTGCACCGGGCGCAACTGGCGGCGGTGCTCGCCGTCTTGCCGGCCCTGAAGCGTCCGACCATCTCCTCGCTGAGCGAGGAGGGTTGGTGCGCGGTGAATACGGTGCTCGATGAGTCCACGGTCCGGGAGATCATCCCGCGGCTGAAAGCGGCGGGCGCGGAAGGGATCGTCGAGTATCCGCTGAACAAGATCGTGATGTGAGGGAAGCAGCTATCGGCTATCAGCCGCCAGCTTTCAGCAGTCCAAGGCTCCGGTTGCTGATAGCTGATACTATTTTCGAACGAGCATGCTCAGAATCATCCACAGCAGCAACCGCACCAAGATCGAGACGCTGTTTTCGCGCCGGGCGCAGCGGCTGGCGCGGGCCGAGGCAGTCGTTCGCCCGATTCTGGAGGCGGTGCGCCGGCGAGGCGATCGCGCCCTGCTCGAATACGCCCGCCGCTTCGACGGCTTGCAGGGCAAGGCCGTCGCCGTCGAGCCGAAGGAATTGGCCCAGGCCGCGCGGCAGTTGCCGGAGCCGTTTCGCCGGGCCGTCGAGCTCGCTTCCGGCCACATCTGGGAATACTGCCAGATGCAGATGCCGCGGAGCTGGCGCAAGCGCGTGCGGCCGGGGCTGTCGGTGGGGCAGATCGTGCGACCGCTCGACTCGGTCGCCGCCTACATCCCCGGCGGCCGCTATCCGCTTCCCTCGACGCTGATGATGACCGTCGTGCCGGCGCAGGTGGCCGGCGTCAAGACCATCTCCGTCGCCTCGCCCAGCCGGAGCGCAGTGCTGCTGGGAACGGCGGGGCTGCTCGGCGTCAAGAACTTCTTTCACATGGGAGGCGCCCAGGCCATTGCGGCGTTTGCCTTCGGCACCGAGACCGTACCGCGGGCCAACCGCATCGTCGGACCGGGCAATATCTACGTGGCGGCGGCGAAGAAGCTGCTGGCCGGCGAGGTGGGCATCGATTTCGTGGCCGGCCCCACCGAGATCCTGATTATCGGCGCGGCCGGGAGCAACCCGCGCTGGCTGGCCGCCGACCTGCTCGCGCAAGCCGAGCACGACGTCGAAGCAACGGCCCTGCTGCTGACGCCTTCGCAGCGCCTGGCCAAGCAGGTGGCCGTCGAAGTCCAGCGGCAACTCGGGACGCTGCCGACGGCGGCGGTGGCGCGGAAGTCGATCGATGGCAACGGCGCGGCCGTCGTGACGCGGTCGATTTCGGAAGCGGTGGATCTGGCCAACCGGTTTGCGCCCGAGCACCTGGTGGTGCCCGATGCTTCTTGGCTCGACAAGATCACCAGCGCCGGCAGCGTCTTCATCGGCCCGTGGAGCCCCGAGGCCGCCGGCGATTATACCTCCGGCCCCAATCATGTGCTGCCCACCGGCGGCCGGGCGGCGCTGCGTGGCGGGCTTTCGGTCGGGGACTACGTGAAGGTCCTCTCGGTGCAGGAGCTCGACAAGAGAGGCCTGCGCTACATGGCCGGCGCCATCACCACCCTGGCCCGAGCGGAGGGCCTGGAGGCCCATGCCCGCAGCGTGGAGGCGCGATTGTCATGAAGACCACACTGCTGCGGCCGCGCACCGCCGTCGAGCGGATGGCTCCCTACTCGCCGCCGACCGCCGGGCGGGAGGGCAAGCTGCGCCTCGACTTCAACGAAAACACAGTCGGTTGCTCGCCGCGCGTGGTGGCCGCCCTCAAGCGCTACGCGACGCGCGAGCGCCTGGCCGTCTACCCCGAATACGGCGAGGCCCTGGCGAAGCTAGCCGCGTTCTTCGGCGTCGCCACACCGGAGCTGCTGTTCACCAACGGCACGGACGAAGCGATTCAAGTGCTGATTAACACTTACGTGGGCGCGGGCGAGCAGGTTCTGCTGCTCCACCCCTCCTACGCCATGTACCGCTTCTACGCGGAGCTGGCCGGCGCGTCGATCGCCGAGGTCCCCTACCGCCCGGCCGACCTGGCGTTTCCCCTCCACGAGCTGCTCGCCGCGATTCGGCCGGAAACGCGCGCCGTGCTGATCGCCAACCCCAACAACCCGACCGGCACGGCGACCGATCTCGCCGGCCTGCGCCGGATTCTAGAAAAGGCCGAAGGGGCCGCCGTGCTCGTCGACGAAGCTTATTTCGAGTTCTGCGGCGTGACGGCGCTGGGCCTGCTGCGCGAGTTCCCGAACCTGTTCGTGAGCCGCACTTTCTCCAAGGTCTACGGCATGGCCGGGCTGCGCCTGGGCTGCTTGTTTTCCCAGGCCGAGAACATTCAATGGCTGCACAAGGCGCAGTCGCCTTATAGCGTCAACACCCTGGCCATCCTCTGCGCCTGCGAGGCGATCGAAGACCGGGCCTACCTGGAAGAATACGTTGCCGAGGCGATCGAGTCCCGGCGCCTGCTCTACCGCGAGCTCGACAAGCTGGGCATCCCCTGTTACCCGAGCGCCGCCAACTTCGTCCTGGCGCGCTTCGGCGAGCGCTCGATCGAGATCCGCGACCGGCTGCGGGAAAAGGGCGTGCTGGTGCGCGACCGCAGCTACGAGATCGCCGGCTGCATCCGCATCACGGTCGGCAAGAAGGCCCAGCTCCGCCGCTTCCTGGCCGCTCTGCGGGAGGTGCTCTGATGCAGGGCCTGCTGATCTTCGACATGGATGGGGTGCTGGTCGACGTGACCGATTCCTACCGCGAGACCATCATTCGCACGATCGAGCGCTTCACCGGCCGCCGCGTCAGCCGCGACTACATCCAGGAAATCAAGAACCGGGGCGGCTTCAACGACGACTGGGCGTTGTGCAACACGGTGATCCGCGAATTCGGCTTCGAGGCCGCTTACCAGGAAGTGGTCGATCACTTCCAGCGACTGTTCTTGGGCGAGAATAACGATGGCCTGATCCTGCAGGAGAAGTGGACGGCCCGCGACGGCCTGTTCGAGCGGCTGTCGCAAGACTGGCGTTTCGCCATCTTCACCGGCCGCACGAGCGACGAAGCCCGGCTGACGCTCGACCGCTTCGTCCCGCGCCTGAACTTCGACCCGATCGTCGGCAACACCGACATCGAAAACCTCAAGCCCGCTCCCGACGGCATCTTAAAAGCCCGCGCCGCCCATCCGGACCTGGAGCCGACCTACATCGGCGACAACATCGACGACGCCCGCAGCGCGCGCGCCGCCGGGGTCGCCTTCATCGGGGTGGCAGGGGACGAAAACAGCCGGGGGGACGAGCTGCGGCGGCTGTTCGCCGATGAAGGCGCGCGGGCAGTGATCGAGAGCATCAACGAGCTGGAGCGGGTGCTCTGAGAGCTTTCTATGCGCACCGCCACGGTCGAGCGGAACACGAAAGAGACCCAGATCAGGGCACGCCTGAAGATCGAGGGGCGGGGGCGATACAACATTTCGACCGGGGTCCGTTTTTTCGATCACATGCTGGAGCTGTTCACGAAACACGGGAGCTTCGACCTGAGCCTGGAGGCCCGCGGCGATCTGGACGTCGACCAGCACCACACGGTCGAGGACGTGGGGATCGTGCTGGGGCAGTGCTTTGCCAGGGCGCTCGGCGACCGCAAGGGCATCAACCGCGCGGGGTACTTTGTGCTGCCGATGGATGAGACCCTGGCCGTGGTGGCGGTCGACCTCGGCGGGCGGCCGGCGCTGGCGTATCGGGACCTGGTGCGCGTCCGGCTGGTGGGCGATTTGCAGACCGAGCTGGTGGAGGACTTCTTCGGCGGGTTCGTGAATCATGCCGGGGCCAATCTGCACGCGCGGGTGCTGTACGGGCGCTCCAACCACCACAAGATCGAAGCCATCTTCAAGTGCTTCGCCCGGGCGATGAAGTATGCCTGCTCGAGGGACCGGCGGTTGCGCGATCAGTTGCCGAGCACGAAAGGATTGCTGTGAGAAGATCAGCGATCAGCCATCAGCCGCCAGCAGGCCGCTCGGCCGGGGCGTGGTCGCTGATGGCCGGCAGCCGACAGTCCGGGCCGATGGCTGATTGCTAAGGGCTGATGCTGATGATTGACGGCTGGTCTCTGACGGCTGACTGCTGCCTGTTCTTGGGCTGACTACTGACAGCCGACGGCTGATAGCTGACGGGCTGACGGCTGATAGCTGACGGCTGACGGCTTTTTCCATGATCAGTATCTTCGACTACGGGGCAGGGAATCTTCGGTCGGTCGAGAACACGCTTAGCGTGCTCGGGGCGGCTTACGAAATCGTCCGCGACCCGGCCGGACTCGGCCGGGCCGATAAGATCATCCTGCCGGGCGTGGGACATTTCGGACAGATGATGCGGGCGCTGGACCAACTGGGCGTCCGGGAGACGCTGGTCGAGCGCATACGGTCGGGCGTCCCGTTTCTGGGCATTTGCCTCGGCATGCAGGCGCTGTTTGAGTCGAGCGCCGAAGCGCCGGAAGTGGCCGGCCTTGGTCTCTACCCGGGGCGGGTGGAGCGCTTTCCGGCCGGCGTGCGGGCGCCGCACATGGGCTGGAACGAGCTGGAGTTGCGCGGCTCCCCTGCCCTGCTCCGCGGCCTGGGCGCCCACCCTTACGTCTATTTCGCCCACAGCTACTATGTGCCGGAAGCGGTCGCGGCCGAGCGAGCGGCAGCGCTCGTCAGCTACTCGGTCCGCTATGCGGCGGCGCTCGAGGCGGGCAATGTCTGCGGCGTGCAGTTCCATCCGGAAAAGTCCGGCCCACTGGGGCAGCAGGTGGTGAAAAACTTTGTTGGCTAAGCGCATCATCCCCTGCCTGGATGTGAAGGACGGCCGCGTGGTCAAGGGCATCCACTTCGTCCAGTTGCGCGACGCGGGAGATCCGGTCGAGCTAGCCGACGCCTACAACCAGGCCGGCGCCGATGAGCTGGTGTTTCTTGACATCACCGCCTCGAGCGACCGGCGGGACATCCTGATCGATGTGGTCGAGCGGACGGCGCGCCGGGTGTTCATACCGCTGGCGGTCGGGGGCGGTGTGCGCAGCGTGGCCAACGCCCGGCGCATCTTGCTGGCCGGCGCGGACAAAGTCTCGGTCAATACCGCCGCAGTCGAACGGCCCGAGCTGATCACGGAGCTGTCGAACGAGTTCGGCGCCCAGGCCGTGGTGCTGGCGATCGACGCCCGGCGCCGAGGGGGGGCCGAAAGCTGGAACGTCTTCACTTACGGCGGCCGGAAGGATACCGGCCTGGACGCTATCGATTGGGCGCGGCGGGGGGAGCAGTTCGGCGCCGGCGAAATCCTGCTCACCTCCATGGACCGCGACGGCACGCAGGCCGGCTTCGATTGTGAGCTGACCCGCACCGTCTCGCGCGCCACCAGCATCCCAGTCATCGCCAGCGGCGGCGGGGGTAAGCCCGAGGATTTCGTGCGAGTCCTCGACCAGGGTGAGGCCGATGCCGCCCTGGCCGCCTCCATCTTTCACTACGGGACCCATACGATCGGCGGGCTCAAGGAATTCATTGCCCAGCACGGGATCCCGGTGAGGGCTTCTGAGGTTTCCCGATGATCATCCCCTGCATTGACTTGATGGGCGGCAAGGTCGTCCAGCTTCGCCAGGGGCGAGAGAAGGCGCTCGAGGGCGATCCGCCGCTCGAGATGCTGCGGAAGTTCGCTGCGTTTCCCCAGATCCAGGTGATCGACCTCGATGCCGCCATGGGCCAGGGATCAAACGACGGCATCGTACGGGAGTTGGCGGCGCGGGCGACGACCAGGGTCGGCGGCGGGGTCCGCAGCGTCGAGCGCGCCCAGGCGCTGGCGGAGGTGGGCGCCCATCGGATCATCGTCGGCACCGCCGCCTTCACGGCCGAGGGCGTCGACCGGCCGTTTCTCACGGCTCTCGACCAGGCGGTCGGCCGCGAGCGGCTGATCGTCGCCCTGGATTCCAAGGGTGGGAAGATCGTGGTCAAAGGCTGGCGGGAAGCCACGCGTTTTTCAGCCGAAGAGATGCTCGCCGAAATCGGACCCTACTGCTCGGGTTTCCTGTGCACCTATGTCGACAAAGAGGGGATGCTCCAGGGGACCGATCTGGATTGGTTCCGGCGCCTGCGCGCCGCCACGAGCCTCGAGATCACCGCCGCCGGCGGCATCACTACGCTCGACGAGATCCGGGCGCTCTACGAGATAGGAGTCCATGCGGCGCTGGGAATGGCTGTCTACACGGGGCTGCTGGGGCTGGAGGAGTTGGCGCGCATCGACGCCGAGATAGCCAAAACCGGGGGCGCTATTCCTCGTGGCCCGGGTCGGCCTTAGGCCCTGCACCAAGAAGAGACTGGAGCTGTTCGCGGGAAACCTTCTGCTGTTTCGCCGCCTGCTGGACCGGATCGAGAACGAACTGCTCGACCGATCCCAGCAAGGCTTCCACGTTGAAATCGGGCACGGAGCGCAGAGACGGAATCTTCAGCACCCCGTGCTCGTTGACCACACATTCCCCGGCGGGTTCGAGCGAGAACCGCACGCGGGTGCGGCTCCGGATCGCGTAGCGACGCAACTCGAGCAAGGTCATGAAAAACAACCGATGTCGGATTACAGTTGGCTGACCGCGCGGCTCCAGCGCCGTTCCAGCCGGCGGCCGGCCGAAACGGCTGGAACCGCCCTAGTTGTGGGAGCTGCCGTGCAGGTCCTGGCACCGCAGGCAGTAGTTCGCCCACGGCACAGCGTCCATCCGCTTGCCGGAGATGGGCACGGCGCACTCCTGGCAGATCCCGTAGCTCTGGTCCTCGATGCGGACGAGCGCGTCCTTAATCTGCCGCAGCAAGCTCATGTCCAGGCTGTTGCGGTTTAGGAAGATCCATTCCTCGTGACTCTGCGTGGACAGGTCGGCAACATCCACCGGTTCCTCACGGCGGGCCACGATAGTGGACGCGGCAGGCATCAGCATGTTCTTTCTAAGGTCGACGGCTTTGTTCTCCAGGATCTGCTTGTAATGCCCCAGTTGGGCCTTCGTCATGATCTTGCTGATTGTCTTTGCCATAAATGCCTCCAGTTCCTGCCGCGCCCGGCGCCGGGCGTCTAAACTACGTATCTATCGTCGCTGGCGTCCCGCGGTATTAGATGCCGCTTTGCAATTTTGGTTCCCACTGTAACAGCCGCTTCACGCTCAGTCCGAACAGGGACGTAAACCGTTAAAAACCAAATGAGGCCGCTACCAACTGCTTGCCGTTAAGTCCCTGCCAGGACTAACACATCTGACGCAGAAAGATCTCTCGCGGTTGCAGATTTTTATACGGACGACCAACCGGGACGGCCAGAGCCCCGCCCGATGATTGCCGCATTTTACTAGCATCTGGAGAGAAATGCAAGACCTTTCTGTCGAAAATTTGTCACTTGCCGACACCCCGGGGCAGCCGAATGCTATACTGGCGCTTCGGTCCACTGACCCACCCAGGAGACGCCGGCATGGCTGCGGAAGCCCCTACCGAAAACCCCCAGGCGCCCGCCGAGGCCCAGCAACCCACTAAGAATCTGGTACTTACCCTGTCCGACGGAACGAAGGTCAAGCGGCGCATACCCCGCCAGCGCGCCTGCAACGAGCCGGGCGAAAAGGGCAAAATCTGCGCCGGCCACCTCAAGCGGTGGTATTTTTTCGGGGATGAGGTCAAGCAGAAGTTTGGCCCGGATGCCGAGATCTACCGCTGCGAGCATTGTCACACTCTTTACCTACCCAACGAGCAGGAGCAGCCGCGCACGCGCATTCTGAGCTATTAGGAAGTATTGGCCTGGGGATCGGTCAGATGGTCGGTCCGCTCCAGCTCGCGGCTGGGGAGGGAGTGTTCGCCGCGAGCCGGAACGGCCGGAGCCCGGTTAGGGCTCACCGGATCCGACGCCAGTCCTACCGGGTCAGCACCGCGATTACGATGCCGCATTCCTGGTGAGGTCCGCGTCCGAAAACCCTTGCACCAAAGAACGCCGGAAGGAATCCGGAGTCGGGATCCAAAGGAGGGTGTCATAAAAAACCCTCTGTTGTACCCAGCAGCGCGAAGCAGCAGGTTCAATCGCGAAACACCGGCTCCCGCAAGCACGTTGTACTCACACCTGACTGCCCCGCACTCTGCCGAATACAGCAGAGGGCAGGTTTGAAGAGGTGTTGTCTAGCACCAATTCGGTTTGTATTGGATGCATCTGGCGTGCCACCCGTCGAGAGGCCTTAAGTCATTGAAAAATAAGGGTCGAGGATTCGGAAAGTTCCGAAGATTGGGTAGATTCGACACACATGTGAGGCAGACGCCCCCGTTTGGACGCCGCGGTCCGGGCCTCAGCCATCCATGCGCCGCGCTACGGCGTTCCACCGGACGCGCCGGCCCGTGC
>JBGOUJ010000232.1:0-10446 GCA_041477005.1 Terriglobia bacterium
CTTCAACACGCACGCCCGTTTGTTTGTGGCGACCTTTCCGCCATGTTCACGACACCCCACCTGGCACTGCCGTTCCCGTTCCGAGACCTCCCGTTCTCCCCAGGATCTAATCGCCAGTGGCAGACAACACAGGACGGCTTACAGCGACTGACGAAGGCCGACCGACTAATCATTACCGGCGCCACCCTGCGCTACGTCAGATTCGCTGAAGATTTCCCAGTGAAACCTGTTAGTAATTTGTGGCAGGATACTGGGACCGGCAGCTTCACGGAATCAAAGATCTACATCGTACAGACTGGCCGCAAAGTGGTCGAGCGATGCATCCTCATGGCCACCGACCCGGGCGACCTCGTCCTCGACCCCACCTGCGGCTCCGGCACCACCGCACACGTCGCCGAGCAGTGGGGCCGCCGCTGGATCACCATCGACACCAGCCGCGTCGCCCTCGCCCTGGCCCGCACCCGCATCATGGCCGCTCGCTTCCCCTACTACCTCCTCGCGGACTCCCCCGAAGGCCTCCAAAAGGAAGCCGAGATCACCGGCCGTCCGCCCGTCCTCCCGCCGCCTCCAACCGCCGGCGACGTCAAGAAAGGCTTCGTCTACAAGCGCGTTCCCCACATCACCCTCAAGTCCATAGCGAACAACGAGGAGATCGACGCCATCCACGCCCGCTACGAGCAGCAGCTCGAGCCCCTTCGCTCCCGCCTCAACCAGGTACTCAAGAAGAACTGGCAGGAATGGGAGATCCCCCGCGAACCCGAGCCCAAGTGGCCCGATTCCGCCCGTCGCGTGTTCGACGGCTGGTGGCGCCTCCGACGCGAGCGCCAGAAGGAAATCGACGATTCCATCGCTCGCCGCGCCGAGACCGAGATGCTCTACGACCAGACATACGAGGACCCCCGGCGCATCCGCGTCTCCGGCCCCTTTACGGTCGAGAGCCTCTCCCCGCACCGCGTCATGTCCACCTCCGACGACCGCCCCGCCTCCGAGGCCGCCGCCGAGCAGCTCGACTCCTCCGCCCAGTTCGAAACCATAGTCCTCGACAACCTCCGAAAGGCCGGCGTTCAAAACACAAAAAAGAACGAGCGCCTCATCTTCGACCGCCTTGACCCCTACGCCGGCACGTGGCTACACGCGGCCGGCGAGTATACCGGCGCAAAAGGCAAGCCCCGCCGCGTAGCCGTCTCTATCGGCCCACGGTACGGCACCGTCAGCCCCGAGCAGGTCCGCGAAGCCGCCAAGGAAGCCGTGCAAGGCGTCGGCTTCGATCTGCTCATCGTCTGCGGCTTCGCCTTTGACCCGCACGTCACCGAAGAAGCGAAGCGCTACGGCCGCCTCGACGTCCAGACCGTCCGTATACACTCCGACCTCCTCATGGGCGGCGACCTGCTGAAAAAAACCTCCGCCGCAAACCTCTTCACGATCTTCGGCGAACCCGATGTCGAGATCCATCGTCAGAACGGAAAGATCACCGTCACGCTGCACGGTGTCGATATCTACGACCCCACCACCGGCGAGATCCGTTCATCCTCCACCGACGGCATCGCCTGCTGGCTCATCGATACCAATTACAACGAGGAAAGTTTCTTCGTCCGCCACGCCTACTTCCTCGGCGGCCAGGAACCCTACGAAAAGCTAAAGCGCGCCCTCCGCGCCGAAATCGACGAATCCGCCTGGTCCACCCTCTACTCCGCTACCAGCCGCCCCTTCGACGTGCCCAAAAGCGGCAAGATCGCCGTCAAGGTCATCAACCACTACGGCGACGAGGTCCTGAAGGTCTTTCCCATCGAGAAGGCCCCCCGCCCCACAAAGTAACCGCCCCTCACCCCAAAACCGGCAAAATCGCCGCCAAAGTAATCAACTGGAGCATGGCAACAGTCTGCAAGGGCCTTTCTCCCATTACCCTGGGACTCGCAACGCCCGCGTAGACCAAGTGTTCTGTCAACCCATTCGAAGGTGACACGACCGGAACTTGCTAAGATGGCTCTTCGATGTGGGCCGATGGCAGAAGCAGAGAAGACCATCGGGAAGGAGCCGCGCAACCACGAAGAGCGTGGGTGCTGTTGAACGCGCTGCTCACTCCTAACACGGTCTCGCGAAGGAGAAGGCATGACGCAGGGACAAGATCCAGGCGCCCGGTGGCTGCGCTGCGATCTGCACGTGCACACGCCCTTTGACAGACGCAAGCAGTTCGGCGAAAACGTCAAACATGCGATCGAGGCATTCAAGAAGGAAAAACCTCAAGGCCTTGCCGAAATCGCTTACCGCTTCGTCGAGGCTTGCCGCAAGGGTGGCGATGGCGCTGGAATCGATCTCGTCGCCCTGACGGACCACAACAGCATGCCTCACAACTTTGATCGGCGGACGCGGGTCGGGCAAGTCCACTTTGATCGAATACATCCGTCACGCCGTGGACCGCGCCCGCGCTGAGGATTTCAGCGGAGAGGATGAGGATGACGTTCGGCAGACGGCCCAGGCCCTGCTCGGGCCCAAGCACGAGCGGGATTTCGGAGAAACCAAGGGAACGCTTCTTCCGGATCATGAGATCGAGCTTGATATGAGTATCTCTAGCAGACCTTATCGGGTCCGCCGGACGGCGCGCGGCACCGACGTAATCCTCGAACCGGACACTCAGGAAGCGAGAGTTGCTGCGCTCGACATTCGCACCCTCATCTCACCGCGGATTCTCTCCCAGCGGCAAATCGCGCGCATCGCTCGGGACCCTGCGGCCCAACGGCGCGAGCTGGATGCTCTTCTGGCCGACCGGCTGCGGGAGTTCGAAGAGAAGCGGCGGACCTTGCTCGATCAACTGGCTACACTGCAGCTTACCCGCACCAGGCTTAAGGAGCGGGCTCAGACACTACCCGCGCGAGAGACGGAGCTGCGGAAGACCAACGATCAGATCGCATTCCTCGAGGAGGGCGGAAGGAAGGATACCTTTGAGCGCCTCCAAGCATACCGCCGCGAGCAGAACTGGATCGAGGAGCTGCGGCGCGAAATGGAGGCGACCGCCAAGGGTCTGGAAGAACAAGCGGCGGCCACCCAAGCGAGCCGCGACCGCCTGAGCCCCCCGACCCACAACGCCAACATTCCGGTGAACGGGGATGCGGAGCTGATCGTGGCCCTCGGAGCGACGGCGCGCCTGGGTGTGGTTCTGGAAAAGGGAAGCATCGACAGCGCAACAATCAAAGACCAGGTTAGCGTCATCATGGAGCGAGCGCGGAGCCCTCTCGCCTCCGGCGGGAGCGCTAACTAACGGGTACTGACGACGATGTTCGACACCCTGGAAGCAGTCCGAGGGCAGCTTTTAGCTGGCGAGGACGCCTTTGCCGAATTCAAAGAGGTCCGGCTCGGCGAACGCTCGGTGATCTCTCCCAACTCGGAGGACTTCGCCGGCGAGATAGTCGCTTTTGCCAACGCCGAAGGAGGGCTGGTTTTTCTGGGGGTGGACGACGCCGGTGTTGTGCGAGGGATTCCAGATGGTTCGCTCGGCATAGTGGAGGGATGGGTCATCAACATTGCCACGAACAACTGCGACCCTCCAATCCGCCCGCTAGTTCGGAAGGTCCGGCTGCCTGACCAAGCCGGGTCCGACGTGGGGATCCTCTTAGTCGAAGTGCGAGCGAGTCTCTTTGTACATCGTACGGCCGGCGGGCGGTATTACGTGCGCGTGGGGTCCACGAAGCGTGATCTGACGTCTCAAGAGTTGCTGCGCTTGGCCCAACAGCGGGGACGAGCTTTCATTTTTGACGAGCAGCCTGTCATGACGGCTACCGAGGCCGATCTGGACCGCAAGGCTCTGGAGCGCTTCTTCGGCAGACCCAGCACGGTAGCATGGCCTGAGTTGCTTCGGAATACACGCATCGTCGTGACCGATGAAGGCGGCTTGGAGCGACCCACCGTCGCGGCCCTCCTGGCCTTTGGCGCCTCCCCACTTGAACTCCCTTCAGCTTACATTGCTGCCGCTGTCTACCGGCGCCAGAGCCTTACCTCGGACGATTTGGTCCACTCGGAGACCATCAGCGATTCGGTGCCGTCGCAGATTGATGAAGCGGTCGCATTCGTCGAGAGGTTCATGCTGAGGCCGTCCCGCAAGCCTGCGGGAAGAGAAGACTATCCGCAGTACGCCATCGGGGCCGTGCATGAAGCCATCGTCAATGCGGTCGCCCACCGCGATTACTCGATCTCCGGCTCGAAAATCCGACTCTTTCTTTTCGCTGACCGCCTTGAGCTTTACAGTCCTGGCGCGCTTCCCAATACGATCACCCTCGAGAACATGCCGTTTCGCGTCTTCACCAGGAACCAGCTACTGGTTAATTTCCTTTCCAAGATGACCAGTCGCAAGACCGGTCGGGCCTTTCTGGAGTCGCGTGGCGAGGGAGTCCGTCGGATTTTGGAGGAAAGCGAGCGCCACTCAGGACGCCGCCCCGAGTATCGGTTGTTAGGCGAAGAACTCTTGCTAACGGTGTGGGCCAAGCCGTCCCCTCACGACGCGGCCAGCGAAGAGGGTTCCGGCGTATGAGGCATTAACCCTAACCACTGCCCCATCTGACGGGCAGGAGGTCCCACTCGAGTGGGGAACCGCTCCCTTGCCGCGTGTGGCCGCCCACCTGAGTGAAGTCCGCGGGAATTGCACGCGATTTGTCGAACAGTTATTAAGGAGGCTCGCGAGAGACTTTCCGAACGCGGCAAGCGGGGGGTCGCTGCTTTTTGGTACGTAGCCCGGCGACGAAGCCGATGAGCAACTCGCTGCCATGCTCCGCGTCCTCTCCGCATCTCGGCATCTCTGCGGTTATCGGATTCCGCCGGCCCGATACCTCAACTCACCCTCCGCCAACCTGCTTCCAATAGGAGGCCTTCGCAAACAGAGAAAGATGCCTCACGTTTGCAGTGGCAATAACCGGCTCGAATCCGCTTTCGACCAGGCCAGCGGCCTGAGCGCAGAGAATCAGGTCCATGTCCGGAGATGCATCGTCGGCAGTAGGTTTCCCCAGCTTGCGGGCCGACGCCCAGAATTCCGCCGCCCGCCGCATGACAGCCGTTGTGAGTGGCAGATAACCCAACAACCTGCAGAACTGGTTCAGGCGCTCCACCCCAAGGGCCTTATCAGCCCGCAGCAACTCTCTACGGATTTCGTAGTCGATGATCTCCGGAACGATCACCTGCACCCCACCGAGCAGAAGCAACTCCAGCCATCGATTACACTCCTCGGCATCCAGGGAGGACTTGGGGTTGCTGACCAGCCCCAATGGGCCCGAATCGAGCAATACAACCACAGCTATGGCAGGACCTCGCACCCCGGCAGGCGGCTGCGATTGAGGCCACGGCGAAGAGCCTCCAGAGTCAGCCGATGGTCGCTCTTGTCGCCCTTTTCTCGCCAGCCACGCAGCAACTGGGCAGCGCGCCTCGAGTCGCCCTTTGTGAACGGCAGTTGCGCCTTGGCATCACTTCGGGTGTTCGGCAGCGCCGCACTTGGAGTTTTTGGCATAATCTTCTACTCTCCTACTAAGTTACCTCTTCCGGAAAGGGCGCGGAAACTCCAATCCAGGACGCAGGCCGAGGCCGGCTTACAGTCGGCACGTCCTCATCGAAATGGCCGTCAGGGTTCCTCGCGCTCCGGAACCAGGGGAACCGAAGCCGCCGGCTCGAACAGGCCGAAGGTGAAAACGTCGCTGGCGGCGGCGATCGAGACGTACTGCTTCCCATCCACGCTGAAAGTGACCGGCGAGGCGGTCAGCATCTGCCCCATGTAGTAGTGCCACAAGTGCTGCCCCGTTTTGGCATCGAGCGCCACCAACTGCCCGTCGTCATCTCCGAAAAAGACCAGGCCTCCCGCGGTCGATACCGTTCCCGCCCACATGGTCCGCGGGCCGGTCATGGGATACTCCCAGCGCTTCTCACCAGTCTTGGGATCGAGGGCGCGCAGAAAAAACTTTCCCGGCTCGGTGGGAATCGCGTCGGAACCGGTCCCCGCGAAGTTGCGATTAGGCTCCGGCTGCTTGGATGAGCTGTAGTAGATGTCGCACTGCTCGAGCGTGGGAACGTAAAACAAGCCGGTCGCCGGATTGTAGGAAGGCGACATCCAGTTGGAAGCTCCCCGGACCGACGGGCAGACGCGCTTGCCGGCCGGCGCTGGATCCATATCGGGCACTTCGATCGGCCGGCCTTTGGCGTCGACGCCGGTGGCCCAGTTCAGCCTTTCCACAAAGGGCTTGGCGAGAAGGAACTCGCCGTTGGTGCGGTCCAGGACGTAGAAAAAGCCGTTCCGGTTGGGGTGCAGCAGCAGCTTTCTCGGGCGCCCGCCGAAATCCATGTCGACCAGAACGGGAATCGACTGAGCATCCCAATCGTGAGTATCATGCGGAGTAAACTGAAAGTACCACTTGAGCTTCCCGGTCTCCGCGTCCAGGGCCACCACCGCGCAGGAATATAGATTGTCGCCGCGGCGGCTGGGGCCTTGGTAGTCGGGCCACGGGTTGCCGGTCTGCCAGTAGACCAGATTCAGCTCCGGATCGTAGGTGCCGGTCATCCAGGTGGCGGCCCCGCCGTATTCCAGGGGGAAGTCAGCCCAGCTTTCCGATCCGGGCTCACCCTTGGCGGGCACGGTCCAAAACCGCCACAGCTCTTCGCCGGTGGATGCGGAAAAGGCGGCCACGAAACCCCGCATCCCGCTGTCGCCGCCGGTGACGCCCAAAATCACACGATCTTTGAGCGCCAGGGGCGCCAGGGTGGCGGAGGTGCCTTTCTCGAAGTCGGCGTACTGCCGGTGCCAGAGCACGGCGCCCGTCTTGCGGTTGAGAGCCACCAGGTAGGCGTCGCTGGTTACGAAGAACACGCGGTCCCCGAGCAGCGCCACGCCGCGATTGACCCCCTGCCGCGCGGCGAGCTCATCGCGATAGCGCCAGATGCGCCGGCCCGTGCGCGCATCGAGGGCGTGAACCTCGTTGCTGTTGGTGATGTACATGACGCCTTCGTATACCAGCGGCGTCGACTCCAGGTGGCGGGCGTCTTCGACGTGGTAGGTCCACTTCGGGACCAGGGAGCCGACGTTGTTGCGAGTGATCTCGGCGAGCGGGCTGTGGCGCCGGGCGCCGTAATCGCCCCCATAGGTGAGCCAGTTGGCGCCCGGGCCCTGGCGGATGTCTTCAAAGCGAACCTGCGCGCCCATCGGCGCGGCGATCAGCGCAGCGATAAGGGCAGCCCTCGGCAACCAGCGCTTCATTAGAAGTTCCTCCTGGGGTTGTCCCGGCGCTTGGCCAGGGCGCTCGGCGGGCGCAGTGACTGGCGGCTCAAGAACGCCAGAACATTTTCGATTTCCTCGGGCGCCAGGCGGCGGCCGTAATCGCCGGGCATGAGCGAGTTCTTGTGGAACACCACCTCGCGCAAGTCTTTCTTCTGCAACAGGTGCAGCTCGCCCTGGGCGTCCAGGATCTGGATTGAGTAATTCGTGTTGTTCTTGGCGACGCCGGAAATCTTCGCGCCGGCCCGGGTGGTGACGGTGACGCCCTGAAAGCCTTCCGTCAAGCGGGCGTTCGGCTCGAGCACCGCTTCCCGCAACTGGCGCCCGGAGCGGCTCATCCCGGCATCGGAAAGATCGGGGCCGAGAAAGCCGCCGCGCCCCTGAACCATATGGCAGCTCGAGCAACCGGCCTTCCCGAAGAAAAGGGCGCCACCGGCTTGAGGGTCGCCGGCGATTTTGCTCTCGATCGCCGGCGCGCTCAGGCTGCGGACGTAGGCCACAAGTTGCCAGAGGCTTTCGTCGGGCAGGGGGAACGGGGGCATGTCGGCGCCGGGCACCCCTTTTTGAATGGAGGCGAACACCCGTTGATCGCTCTGCCGGCGGATCCGCTGGCCATCAGCCAGGTTGGGTCCCCGGCCGCCGCCTTCGCCGTCCTTCCCGTGGCAGGCGCTGCAGGCGCCGGCGAAGAGCTTCTTGCCCGCCTCCACGGCCTCGGGTTTGCCGGCCAGTGGATTCGGGGGTTCGTTGCCCCGGTCCCGCGGGTTCTGGGCGGCCACCCAGCAGGCCATGCAAAGGAACAACAGCAGCAGGCGCATAAGTCCATTCTCCACGACGGAACCATTATGTATGTAAAGCGCCTCCCAGGAAAGGGTTACCTGAGCGCAAGCGACCGGGCCTGGGGTAGTGACTTCACTCGAAACGCGCGCCGGCTCACCGTAAGGGCCGCCATTGGGGCAGGCCGTTGCGCGGGGCGGCGTTCACGACCAGAAAGAGCCTCTTGCCACCTCCGCTGATGCCGATAAGGGTGAGTGAAGGGGATCGTCGCCGCGTGCGGTGTGTCTCCCCACAACGCTAAAGCAATGCAAAGGAAGACTCGGTCCCCGCTCGGGCTGACCTTACTGATCCTGATTGCCGGTGTGGCGGCGGTTCATCCTGTTCTCAGGGCGGAAGATCCGGCAGCCACCCCTGACGCGGCCAAGGGTCTCCCCGGCGAGCAGGCCCTGTTCCAAGACCTACCCGTCGTCGAGGCAGCCGCCCTGCACGCGCAGACCCTGGAAGAAGCGCCGGCCAACGTCACCGTCATTACCGCCGGCGACATCCGCAAATACGGATACCGGACCCTGGCCGAGGCGCTGTCGGGCGTCCGCGGATTCGATGTGACGTACGACCGCATTTATCACTACGTCGGCGTCCATGGCTTCTCGTTGCCCGGCGACTACAACACCCGCTTTCTGGTAATGCTCAATGGCCATCCTCTCACCGAACATGTTTACAGCTCCAACAACTTTGACCAAACCCCTCGATGTCGAGCAGGTTCTACAGCTCGTGGACCAAGCCGCGAAAGCCGAGGTTATAAGCCATGCCGGCTAAGGATGCCCGCACCCACAGAATCCTGATTGTGGACGATCAGGCAGCCAACGTCTTGCTCCTGGAGGAAATTCTGAGAGGAGCCGGATATAGCAACGTCAAGAGCACCCAGGATCCCCGCCAAGCGCTGGGTCTGTACTGCGAATTCCAACCCGATCTGGTTATACTGGATCTGCACATGCCTCACCTGAGTGGGCTCGCCCTCATGGAGCAGTTTGGCGGCTGCACCGCGCCGGACAATTATGTTCCGATCCTGGTTCTGACGGCGGACGTCCTGCCCGAGGCCAGGCAAAAGGCCCTCTCGGCCGGCGCCAAGGACTTCCTGACCAAGCCTTTCGATGTAACCGAAGTGGTCTTGCGGATCCGAAACATGTTGGAGACCCGTACGCTTTATCTGCAGTTGCAAGCCCACAATCACCTTCTGGAAGACAAGGTCCGGGAGCGCACGGGCGAGCTGGAGGCGGCTCAAGTGGAAATGCTCCAGCACTTGGCCCTGGCGTCCGAATCACGAGATGACAACACCGGCCGCCATACGCAACGCGTCGGGCAGCTCGCTGCCGTCCTGGGCCGTGACGCGGGACTGCCCGAAGAGCAGGTTCTACTCCTGGCGAAAGCCGCCACTCTCCACGATATCGGCAAAATCGGGATCCCGGACCGCATCCTGCTCAAGCCCGGGAGGCTCACCCCCGGCGAGTTCGAGCAGATGAAATCGCACACGGAACTCGGATCCCGCATCCTCTCGGGAAGCCGTTTCTCCGTCATCCAACTGGCCGAAGAAATAGCCCATTATCACCACGAGAAATGGGACGGCACCGGTTACTATTCCATCCAGGGGGAGGCCATTCCGTTCGCCGCCCGGATCGTGGCCGTCGTGGATGTCTTCGACGTGCTTATCCATGCGCGCCCATATAAGCCGGCTTGGGCGGTGGAAAGGGCTCTTGGCGAGATTGAGCGCCAGAGTGGTCGCCACTTCGATCCGCGACTGGTAAAACTGTTCCTGGAACATCAATGGCGGGAGAGCCTTCGCCGGCTCGGCGAGTCGGTGTCGGACCACTCCCAGACCGAAACTCGTGCGCCCGAGGAGGAACTCTCACCCCTGTTCCTCGAGACCGTTGTTTTCCGCCGCTAGCACGCCTCCGGCACGCCCGCCGGACAGGTGGGGAGCGGGGCGGTCCGTTCGCTACCGCACATGCCATTGGCACACGGTCAGGTGAGGGGTCGCGGCACGGAGGGGAAGCGCCGGCCGGGATAACGCGATCGTGTCCGCGCACCTGCCGGCCCCGGGCTAGAGCTTTGGCCTAGACCAGGCCTAGACCAGGTACGGCTTTCGGTATTCGCGCGTCAGCAGCTTGTCGGCCGCGGGGTCATCGATGAAACGCTTCTTGGCGGCGTCCCATTGCACCTTGCGCCCCACGCGATAACTGATGTTCGCCAGGTGGCACAGCGCCGCGGACGCAGCCCCGATTTCGACCTCCGCTGTCAGCTCGGTGTGGTTGCGGCTGCGGCAGGCTTTCAGGAAATTTTCCATGTGCAGGCGCGTGCCGTCGCGCTCCTGACCCTTCTCGTCCATGGTCTTTTCGCTCTTCTCGCCCTTGTAGACCTGGAAGCCGCCTCCATCC
>JBGOUJ010000233.1:0-10433 GCA_041477005.1 Terriglobia bacterium
ATGGAGGAATTGAGAAAGGAAGACATCCCCGCGCACCGGCGTCTTCCTTTCTCAATTTCTCAATTCCTCCATTTCTCAATTCCCTCCCTCCTCCCCCCCGTCTCTCCTCCCCCCCCTCTCACCTTCCCTCCCCCCCTTGCCTTCCACCCCCCCTTCTGGTAGCCTTTACGCAACCCACTTAACGGGAGGTTCAGGATGTTTCGCTCACTCGGTCTTTCCTGTGTAATCGTTGCTCTGCTGTCGGCCGTCGCCTGGGCGCAGGCGCCTACCGGCGCGATCACCGGCACGGTGACCGATCCCACCGGAGCGGTCGTGGCCGGGGCCACGGTCACGGTGACCAATCCCAGCACCAACACGCAGCGCGCGGTCAAGACCAACAGCTCGGGCGTCTACGATGTGCCCGCGTTGATGCCGGGGAACTACAACCTGAAAGTCGAGGTCACCGGGTTCACCTCCCAGGCCCGCAACGACGTCGAGTTGCAGGTGGCGCAATTGGCGCGCCTTGATTTCACGCTCCAGGTCGGCAGCGTGACCGAGGTGGTCGAGGTGACCGGCGGCGCGCCGGTGCTGCAAACCGAAACCACCGACATCGGGACGGTCGTTGAGAACCGCCGCATTGAGGACTTGCCGCTCAACGGCCGCAACTATTTGCAGCTCGCCTCGCTGATTCCCGGCGCCACCACCAACGGCCCGCCGGCAGCCCAAGGCCAGGGGCGAATGGGCGGCTCGCGAAACGATTTCACCCTGAATGTCGCCGGCCAGCGGCTTTCCTACAACCACTACACGCTGGACGGCGTTGAAAATACCGACCCCAACTTCAACACCTACCTGCTGCTGCCCTCCCTCGACGCGCTCCAGGAGTTCAAGGTCGAAAGCGGCCAGTTCCAGGCCGAGTATGGCCGCGGTATCAGCCAGGTCAACGTCACCACCAAGAGCGGCACCAACGAGATTCATGGTTCAGCGTTCGAGTTTCTGCGCAACGCCGATCTCGACGCCAAGAACTTTTTTGACAGCAAGACCAAGCCGATTCCGCCCTTCAAGCGCAACCAGTTCGGCGCCACCGTCGGCGGCCCGGTGGTCATTCCCAAGGTGATCAACGGCAAGGACAAGCTCTTCTTCTTCTTCGATTACGAGGGCCTGCGCGAGCGCAAGGCGCTCACTCAAACTGCCACTGTGCCGTCCGCTCTCTGGAACGGCGGCGATTTCTCGACCAGCGGGACCACCATCTACGACCCCAACACCCGCGTCGTCAATGCCGCCGGCGTGCTGACTTCGGTGCAGGCCTTTGCCGGCGGCGTGGTCCCGGCCAGCCGCATCGCATCCACTTCCGCCACGATCTTAAAGCGCTTCGAACCGCTGCCCAACATCAACCCCAACGTCGTCGCCAACAACTTCCTGAACACCGAAGGCCGGCCCACCAACAGCAACCAGGAGAACTCGCGTTTCGATTACGTCGAGTCGGCCAAGGCCACCTGGATGTTCCGCTACGGCCACTCCGGGGAGCTGCGGTCTCTTCCGACCAACATCCCAAACATGGCCAACAACATCGATGTGCAGGGACACCAGGGCATGCTTCGCAACACGCGGGTGATCGGGCCGTCCAAAGTGAACGAGTTCTCGTTCTCCATCAGCCGGCTCGAGTCGGGCAACGTAGCCGCGCGGGCCGGCTCGGAAAACGTCGTCGCCGAGCTCAACATTCCCGGCGTTTCCCGCGATTTCCCGCTTTACTGGGGCGTGCCGAACATCAGCATCAGCGGTCTTGTGGGCCCCGGCGAGGCCAGCGACACGCCCTTCATCAACTGGGACACCATCATCCAGTGGAACGACAATTTCTCGTGGAACAAGGGCACACACAGCTTCAAGATGGGCGGCGAAGTGTGGCGCATCCGGTATAACCAGCTCGGCGGCGTGGTGCCCCGCGGCCGGTTCACCTTCAACGGCCAGTACACCAACAATCCGATCATCAGCACCAGCTCCACAGCCGCCAACGCCATGGCCGATTTTCTGCTGGGCTACATGAGCGCCAGCGAGGGCCAGGTCGGCGCTCCCATTGCGAACTACCGGACCAATTACTACGGCCTTTACTTTCAGGACAACTGGAAGATATCGTCGCGGCTGACTATGAACTGGGGCCTGCGGTGGGAGGACCAACCCCCTTACTACGACAAGAACGACGCCATCGTCAACATCGATTTCCACTGGGACAACTCCGTCTTTCCGACCTACGTGCGGGCGGGCAAGGGCGACCCCCTGGCCGGCAATCCTGCCTTTCCGCTGCCTTCCAGCGTTCCCTACGTCCGCGACGGGCGCTTCGGCCGCCGCGCCTTCCGGACCGACAACCGGAACTTTGCGCCGCGCCTCGGATTCGCCTACCAGGTCAGTTCCAAGACCGTTATCCGAACCGGCTTCGGAATGTACTATGTCCGCGATATCGGCAACGCGATATTTGACGTGGTTCGCAACGCGCCGTTTACCATCCGCCGCAGCGAGAGTGCCAACACCCTCATACCCAACCTGAACTGGCAAAATGACTTCACCCAGCTCGGCATTCCTTCTTTCATCCTGGCCACCCAATTCGAGGAGGCGACACCCTACGTCGCCCAGTGGTCGTTTGGAGTGCAGCGGCGGTTGACCCGCGACGCGTCTCTGGAAGTGGACTACCTGGGATCGGTCGGCCGTCACCTGCAGCGGCTCCAGCTTTACAACACGGCGCCGCCAGGTCCCGGCAACATCAATGCCCGTCGGCCCTTCCCCATTTTCAATGGCAACTTCCAGTTGATGAACGGGCCTGGTAAATCCAACTACAACAGCCTGCAGGCGCGTCTGCAGCAGCGCTTCAACCACGGCTTCACGTTGCTCAGCTCCTTCAGCTACAGCAAGTCCATCGACGACACGAGCGGCGTCCGCACCTCGAGCGGGGTCGGTGAGCTGCTCACGCCGTCGAACAATTACAACCTCAAGGCCGAGCGCGCTCGCTCGGCGTTCGATTTCACCCGCCGCTGGACCACCTCGCTGCTCTATGAGCTGCCCGTGGGCAAGGGCAAAAAGCTGCTCGGCAACGCCAACCGCGCCGCCGACGCCCTAATTGGCGGCTGGCAGGTCGGCTCGATCTTCACCTTGCAGGACGGCTTCCCCCTGTCTGCTTTCTGCGGTTCCGGCAGCATCCAAAACAACGACAGCGGCTGCTACCCCGACAACGTCGGCACGAGCCCGAATCTGACCCGGAGCCAGCAGGACCCGGCCCACTTCTTCAACCTCGGCGCATTCGTGAACCGGCTGCCCGGCGACCCGCAGTTCCGCTATGGCAACTCCGGCCGTAACACCGTCATCGGCCCGGGCATCATCGACTGGGACTTCTCGGCGCTGAAGAGGTTTCGCTTTACCGAGCGCTCCAACCTGGAGTTTCGCGCCGAGTTCTTCAACCTCCCGAACCATCCGATCTTTGCCAACCCCGGATTGAGCGTGGGGACTCTGACCTACGGCGTGATTGGCGGTACGGTAGTCGATTCCCGGCAGATTCAGTTTGCCCTGCGGTTACAATACTAGCGGGGTCTCTACGGCGGGCAGCAGCGGCGCCCGATCCACTGGCCCGGCGTGAGACTCGCCTTGCCGACTGCGGCGCGCAGCACCGACCCAAGCCACTGGCCCGGCGCGCGACTCGCCTTGCCGACTGGGGCACGCAGCACAGGCCCGAACCACCGGCCCGACGCGCGACTCGGCTTGCCGACTGCTGCGCGCAGCACCGGCCCAGGCCACTAGCCCGGCGCGCGACTCGGCTTGCCGACTGGCGGCGTCGCGGGGCGGGGACAGGCGCCCCACCCCTGTGTCGGACCGGCCCAGGCCTGATCCGCACTTGTTACTCATCCCCCCTGTTTTCAATAGCTTGGAATTGGTTGACGGATTGCGATAAGATGGAGTGAGATGTGGTTCGTTTGCTCTGCCCTCGTGGTTTGCCTGGCTGGTCTGGCCGCTCCGGCGGCGACTTTGGAACGGCTCAGCCTCGACGACATGACGAGCCGCTCCACGGCCATTGTGCGCGCCCGGGCCGTTTCGAGCTCGACCGTTCAGATCGGATCCATTATCTATACCAAGACCCGCTTCGAGGTTCTGGAGAGATGGAAGGGGCCGGATGCGGCCCAGGTGGACGTGACCGAGCCGGGCGGCACGCGGGGCGGGGCGAGCGAGCACTACGTGGGTGTTCCCCACTTCAGTCCGGGTCAGGAGCTGGTGCTCTTCCTCTGGACCGGGCCGAGCGGGCGGACGCAGGTGATCGGGCTTTCCCAAGGCGCGCTCCAGGTGGCGCGGACGGCGCCGGATGGCGACGCTCAGGTTATTCGCCAGCCGAGCGGGGAGACGATGGTTGCTCCCGGGACCGGAAAGCCTGTGCAGGAAGAAGCGATTTCGATGTCGCTGGGAAGGCTGGCATTGCGCATTCAGAGCACGCTGGCGCAGGCGCAGCCGAAGTAGGCAGGGGGCATGCGGCGTTTTGCTCTATTCGTCGTGTTGATGTCGCTCGTTGCGTCGAGCGCAACCGGCTACTACCACTTTGTCCACTATCCCTCGCGATTCGGCCCTTACACCCCGGCCTACGAAAAATTCGATTTAAATTCGCTGGTCAACAAGACCGCTTACTTCTATATTTCCGACCAGCCGCCGGCGCTGGCGACGGGCGACAGCTTCGAGGCGGTGGTGGGGCAGGTGCGGCAGGCGCTGGCAGTCTGGAACGGCGTGAGCAGCTCGGACCTGAGGGTCGGTTTCGGCGGCATCACCAGCATCGCCAGCTACCAGCCGCAGAACCCGGGCGGTGAAATTATTTTCGACGACCTGCCGCCGGGCGTGCTGGGACTGGGTGGACCGACCCTGCGGGCGCCGCTTGCGAACGGATTCATTCCCATCGTGCGCTCGCGGGTGATTCTGCCGCGCGACCTCACGAGTCGCAGCTCGGCCAGCGAATCGTTTTTCACCAGCCTGGTGCACGAGATCGGGCACACGCTCGGCCTGCAACACACGCTCACCGGCGCGGCGATGTCGATGGAGGTCACCCGCTCCACCACCCGGGCGCGGCCGCTGAGCTCCGATGACGTGGCGGGGATCTCCTGGCTGTATCCGGCGGCGGGTTTTGCGGCTGCCACGGGTACCATCACTGGGCACGTGACCTCGCCCGGCGGCAAGCCGTTGAGCCTGATTTCGGTGGTGGCGATCAACCCGGGCGGGGCAGTGGTCAGCGCGCTCACCGCGCCGGACGGTTCCTACCGGATCGACGGCCTGCCACCCGGCAGCTACATCGTCTACGCGCACCCGCTGCCGCCGTCGAGCGAGGCGGGGCTGGGACAGGACAACATTGTGCTACCGGTGGATGATACCGGGGCGAGCTTCGACGCCTCGGGGCCGGTGGAAACGCAATTCTTTGGCGGGTCGAAGGACCCCAACACCTCGATCCCGGTGATCGTGACGCCGGGGCAATCCAGCGATGGCACGGATTTCCGGCTGGCCGATCGCCCCTCGATTCCGGTCTACGATGTGACGACCTACAGCTTCCCCGGCAACAACGCCCCGGCGATCCTGCCCGCTTTCGTGAATACGTCGCGGCCCAACGGCACGGTGATCGCGTTTGGACAGGGCCTGCCGGCGAACCTGAGCGGCATGACGGTAGGGGTGCTGGGCGGCGCGTTGCAGGTGCACTCCGGCAGCCCGTTCCCTTACGCGCCCGACCCGCGCTACGTGGAGATCGATCTGGATTTCACCCCGTTCACCGGCACGGGGCCGCGGCACCTGGTCTTTTCCAACGGCTCGGATGTTTACGTGCGGCCGGGGGCGGTGCAGCTCGTTTCGCGGCAGGCACCGCTGGTGCGCGACGTGCAGGTGACGGCGGATGCGAGCGGCAACGTGGTGCTGGTTTTATCGGGGGATAATTTTGCGGCCGATTCGCGGGTTTTCCTGGACGGCGCGACGGCGACGGTGCGGAGCTACGATGATGCCACTGGCCGCCTGCAAGTGACGCCGCCGGCGGGCGTCGGCGGAAGGCAGTCGGTGATCACTGTTTACAATTCGAGCGGGGATGACTCGGGCTTTGTGCAGCCCACCAGCCCCGCTACTTATACCTATCCACCCTCGGGCGCTCCGGCCGTGGCGCTGAACCCGTCGGGCGGTCCGGCCGGGCGCGACGTGACCGTGGACATCCAGGCTACGAATACGAATTTTGTCGACGGGCAGGTGGTCGTCGGATTCGGCACGCCGGACGTGGTGACGCGGCGCGTTTGGGTGCTCAGCCCGACGCACCTGCTGGCGGTGGTTTCGATTTCGTCGAAGGCGCCGCTGGCGGCGAGCACGGTGACGGTGGCTTCGGGCTTGCAGTTGGTGACGCTGCCGGGCGGGTTCACGGTAAACGCGGCGAGCAGCTCGGCGA
The DNA here is from genome assembly GCA_041477005.1 of Terriglobia bacterium. Taxonomy (GTDB): domain Bacteria; phylum Acidobacteriota; class Terriglobia; order Bryobacterales; family JACQDG01; genus JBGOUJ01. Next base: position 6,407 of record JBGOUJ010000233.1, read on the forward strand.
CGACGCCGTTGCTCAGCTTTCAGGGGCTGGTGAACAGCGCCAGCTCGCAGCCCCGGCTCGCGCCGGGAGCGCTGGCGACTTTGTTCGGCCTGAACCTGTCGGTGAACGGGACCGCCACAGCCACCGCGACGCCGCTGCCGACTACCTTGGCCGGCACAACCGTCACGATAAACAATCAGCCGGCGCCGCTGCTGCTGGTGAGCCCCGGGCAGATCAACTTGCAGTTGCCTTTCAACCTGCCGGTGGGGCCGGCGACGGTGCAAGTGAATAACGGCGTTGGGACCAGCGCACCGATGATCGCGCAGATTGATTCGGTCGCGCCGGGACTGTTCCGCGCGTTCAGCTCGGCCGGCGCGCCGGTGGACGCCAATAACCCCGCCAGGCTGGGAGATACGATTGTCCTCTATGCCACTGGCCTGGGAGCCGTGACGCCGCCGGCGACGGCCGGGGCGGCGGCCCCGCTGGCGAATGCCAACTCTGTGGTGAGGGTGAATGTGGCGGGCGTGGCGCTGGCGCCGCTGTATGCCGGCCTTTCGCCGGGCGAAGCTGGTGTGTATCAGGTGAATGTAACCCTGCCGGTAACGCTGCCGCCAGCGGCTGGATCCCAGGTCTATGTCACTGTGGACGGCCAGCCCAGCAACTCTCTGACCATTGCGCTGCGAGCACCCTGACGATTTACCGCAGAGAACACTCTACTCCCGGCGAGACCATGGGAATCAAGAGAGAGGACAGCCATCACACGGTCACCGTGCTCAAGTTCAACGGCAAGCAGGTCGGCACCTCCAGGGCCACCCTCTCGGCCGACTTCAGCACGCTGACCGTGGAGAACGAGATCACCGTCGCTGCGGGGGGCCGCCAGCCTGGCAAGGTCACCGACATCTGGGTCCGGAAGTAGTCCCAGTCTGAAAATGTGGGGGCACACATTCCTTTCTCTCAGTCCCGTTGATGCGCGAGAACTCGTCAATACGAAAGGCAGACGCAGGCGACCGAGCAGAGCTGGAAGCTTGCTTCGCTCAGATCCAGGCATTCGAGCGAGCGAGCGATCGAGGCAAACCGCGCCGCGCCCGAACAGATCACCTGCGCCTACGTCGATCGCTTGCTGGCTGATTGCGTAACAGCGAAGGGAGCCATTTTCGTCGCAGAAGTGGATACCCACACTGTCGGTTTTGTGCGGGTGCTCTCGAGGGCGCCGGACGACGAGGCAACCTGATAACGGGCGCCTGGAGCCGACGCGCCAAAACACCGTTGCGCGGCGCAGCTTTGGGTCCCGTTCCTGGCGACTCAACTCCTTGCCAAACTGGTTGGGCCGCAAGGTTCTGTCCTCGGAGTGGACCTCGCCGCGCAACTGGTTGAACTCGGGTGTATCCGTTGGCCACGGCCCGACGCTACTCACACCGCACGCTCTTCGGCGGCGTGTTGGTGCAGGCGATGCTGTCGGTTACGCCGCTGGCCAGGAAGGCACAGGCGTTGTCGATGGCGGTTCGGGTGGCCTCGTCGGAGGTGGAACCCTTCGCGCTGCGGCACTTCTCTTGCCCGCGAAACTCGATGCAGACTTCGCAGGAGTGGCCGCCCAGGCTGAGCGTCGAATACACGATCAGGGCCAGCGCCGCGGCCACGAAGATCACTGCCGCAAGAATAGTGGTCGACCGCCTGCTCATGGCCGGGCTTTTGCCCACTGGTCGAGCCACCCCAGGAACGTCTGGTACCACAACTGGCTGTTTTGCGGCTTCAATACCCAGTGGCCTTCGTCGGGAAACACCAGCAGCTTGGAAGGAACCTTGCGCATTTGCAGCGCGGTGAATAACTGCAACGCCTGGCCGTAATCGACGCGATAGTCCTGCTCGCCGTGGATCACCAGGGTCGGGGTCTTGAAGTGGGTGACGAACTCGGAGGGTGACCACCGCGTGTACATCTCGGGATTGTCCCAGGGCAGGCCCTTGAACTCCCACATGGGGAACCACAGCTCCTCGGTCGCGAGATTTTCGCTGCGCAGGTCATAGATCCCGTCGTGCGAAATCAGAGCCTTGAAGCGGTCAGTGTGGCCGAGGATCCAGTTGACCATGTAGCCGCCGAACGAGCCGCCGGCCGCCACCAGCCGGCCGCTATCGACCCAGGGCTGCCTCTGCATAGTATCGACGCCGGTCAGGATATCTTCGTAAGCCTTGCCGCCCCAGTCGCCGTTGATGGCGTCGATAAAGCCCTGGCCGAAACCCGTCGACCCGCGCGGGTTGGGCATAAATACGACGTAACCGGCGCCGGCGAACACCTGGGCGTTCCAGCGGTAGGTCCAGCTCTCGCCCCACGCCGACTGTGGCCCGCCGTGGATCAGCGTCAGCAAGGCATACTTCTTGCCGGGATCGAAATCCGCCGGTTTGACGATCCAGCCTTGCACGCGGGCGCCGTCGGCCGCCTCATACCAGGTCTCTTCGAGCGGCGCCGTATGGTACTCGCTCAGGATCGCGTCGTTCAGGTGGGTCAGCTTGACTGGGGCGCCGCCGGTCGACGACGCCCGAAAGATCTCCACCGGGCTCGATCCGCTCTGGCCGGAGTAAACCATCGTCTTGCCGTCGCGTGACAATTGGACGTCGCCCAAATGCGCGTCTCCTCCGACCGCCACGCGAGTCGCCCCGCCGGTCACGGCAATGGTGAAGATCGGCTCGCGGCCGCGATCCTCGGCGGTAAAAAACAAGCGGCTCGAATCCGGCGCCCAGGCGATCGAATCGACCCAGCGGTCGAACGTTTCGGTCAGGTTGACGACGCTGCCGGTGACCCGCTCGTGCAGCATGAGACGGAAGCGGTCGCTCTCGTAACAGCGCGGAGCTGTGCGCGATAGGCTATGAAGCGCCCGTCCGGGGAGTAGACCGGCGCGTCGTCGCTGGCCGGGTTGTTCGAAATCTTCTTGGGATCGCCCCCGTCTATGGTCACAACGTAAAGCTCGTTGTTGGTGCTGGTGGCGAGCGAATCATCGGGGTTGCGGACGAAGCAAAGCTCCTTGCCGTCCGGCGAAATCACGTAGCCGTCGGGAGCGCCGAGCTGGAACGGCGGAGCATCGTGCGCGCCCGGGGTCAAGTCGCGCGGCGTTCCAGTGTCCACACCAACCGCGAAGATGTGGCTGCGGCGCCCGTCGTCCCATTCGTTCCAGTGGCGGTAGAACAGGGTGGTGTAAATGCGAGCCTTGACCTTGCTCTTGCCGCGGGCGTCCAGCCGCGAGTTGTTGCAAACCTCGTCTTTGCAGCCGGGAAAGACGGAGCTGGTGAAGATCAGGTTCTTCCCGTCGGGCGAGAACAGCACGCCTTGAGCTTCGGTCGCCAGATTCGTCACCTGGCGGGTGTTTTTACCGTCGGCGTCCATGACCCAAACCTGCGAGGAGCCGGAGCGGTTGGAAATGAACGCCAGGCGGCGGGAATCGGGCGACCACCGCGGCCGCTCGTTCAAGGATCCCTCGGTGGTGATCGGACGAGCCGCACCGCCGGCGAGCGGCGCCAGGTGGATCTGGCGCGGCTTGGAATTGGCGTCGAGGTCCGGCGTCTCGGCCACGAAGGCGACCGTCTTGCCGTCGGGGGAAAGCTGCGGGTCGGAGAGGCGGGCGAGCTTCAGCAGCGCGGTCGCGTCAAACGGCTTCTGCGCCGCCCCGAGCGGCAGGCAAGCCAGGACCAGCAGAACCAGGGACACGCGACGCATATTGATGAATGTAACAGAGCCCGGCCCCCGGATCTCAGGCTGGCGGACACAATCCTTCGCTTGCGCTCCCCAACAAAGTAAGGCAAAAGGCAAATTGCAAAAGGCAAATTGCAAAGATCGGTGAGGCACCGCTTCGCTGCGCGGCATTCTGCCCGGCGCTCGGCGCCGGTCGGCTCGGCCCGGTACCGTTAAGCGACCGGCGGATTGAAACGCAGTTGACCGGCGCCCATCCGTTGCTTGCGCTCCCCAACAGAGCAAGGCAATAGGCAAATCGCAAAAGGCAAGAATCAGGGATGCGGCGCTTCGCGGCGCGGCAACTCTGCCTGCGCCTCGGGGCCTGGGGCCA
>JBGOUJ010000234.1:0-10428 GCA_041477005.1 Terriglobia bacterium
GATGGCGGGCTCTGCGCCCTCAGCCGCCGTGGTGTACCCACCGGTGAGAGCCAGAGACTGCAATAATCGCCTTCTGCTAACGGTCATCCCATTCCCCTTCCTTTTGTGGCCCGTTGCTGTCCCTGTGCCGGTCTTCCGTGCACCGGCCGGACAGGCCGTCTCTCACGTTAGTCAATTCGAACCCGGCTGTCAACGCGCGACACCCTGTTTGTTGCCGAACTCGATCCCCGGAATGGACGATGAGACCGTTCTGCTGCGGGATATCGGAGAACTCGTGTTCCGCCAGCGTCTGCTTCACTCTGGAGTCGGCGGATCTTGGCGCCTTTGCGTGAACCAGTTTTTGTCATTAGTCCAAACCAAAGGTGATCAGCACGTCACCGATTGCGATGGTCACCTGCTGCTTTCCGCCGCTGAGATAGCTGATGGGGTTGGCGTAGCTCACGTCGTTACCAGGGAAATGCCACAGGTCTTTTCCGGTTTGGGCATCCAGCGCAAAGACATTGCCTTGCATCGTGCTGCCGAATACGAGATTGCCGGCGGTCGAGAGCACGCCCGACCAGGGAGCGGTCATCATCCTGTGTCTCCACTGGATGTCCCCCGTTTCGGGCGAGATCGCCAGAACCACTCCATAGCCCGGATCATCCGGGTTGTCCCTGCCACCGCCGCCGCCAAAGCTCAGGCCGGGTTTGTAGACCGCTTCGGTCTTGAAGTAGATCTCGCTTTTCTCGCGCGCCGGCACGTAGAGCAGCCCCGTCTTCGGGCTGTAGCTCGGCGAAAACCAGTTCATTCCGCCATCGGTGCCCGGCCATACGGCCATACCCGCCTCGGTCGGGCCCTGGTTCGGGATGACCATCGGCCGCCCCTTGTCGTCGATTCCCTTGGCCCACGTCTGCTTTACGTACGGCTTGGCCATCAGGTATTCGCCCGTCCGCCGGTCGAGCAGGTAATAGAAGCCGTTGCGATTGGGATGGAGCAGCAGCTTTCTTGGGCTGCCGCGAAACATCAAATCAGCAAGCACGGGAACTTGCGTGGCATCCCAGTCATGCGTATCGTGCGGAGTATATTGAAAATACCATCTCAGCTTTCCGGTGTCGACGTCGAGGGCGATCATCGAATCGGTGTATAGGTTGTCGCCGGCGCGGTGATCGTCATTCCAGTCCGGCCCGGGATTTCCTGTGCCCCAGTAAACCAGGTTTAGATCCGGATCGTAAGAACCGGTGGTCCAGGTCGATCCGCCGCCCGTCTTCCAGGAATCGCCCTCCCAGGTGCCGAAGTCAGGGTCGTTCGGCCCCGGAATGGTGTAGAACCGCCATGCCCGGTTGCCGGTCGCCGCGTCATAAGCATCGATAAAGCCTCGAATCCCGTATTCGCCGCCGGCAATGCCGAGGATCACTTTGTCTTTGGCTATCAGCGGCGCCACGGTCCCCGCGTAGCCGGATTCGTAAGGGGCCTGCTCGGTCTTCCACAGCAGGCGGCCCGATTTGGCATCCAGGGCGAGGAGCTTGGCATCGACCGTCGCCATGAACAGCCGGTCGCCCAGAATGGCCAGCCCCCGGTTCACCTGGCCGCAGCAAGTATATACTTTGCGGGGCACCGGATAGTGGTAATACCACAACTGCCGCCCGGTCGCGGTATCGAGCGCGACCACGTCGTTGGGCGGGCGGGTAGCGTACATTATGCCGTCCACCACCAGTGGCGTGGTCTCCACGTGGTGGGTGGTTTTCATCTGGTAAATCCACTTGACACGCAGCTTGCTCACGTTGGCAGGCGTGATCTGGTCCAGCCGGCTGTAGCGGTAGCCGCGGTAGTTGCCGGAGTACATCAGCCAGTTGCCAGGCTCCTCGTCGGCTTTGAGCAGGCGCTCGTAAGTGACCAGCCCAGCCGCCCAGGCAATCGCGCCGCCGGCTAAGAAAGCGCAAAAGAACAGGAGCAGCGAGCTCTGGGATGCGCGGCGCCGACACCGAGCGGTGACCGTGGGAGAGCGGTCAAGCGACTGCTCCACGTCTCCCGGCGTTGCTGCCCCCGCCATCAGGCTGCCGAGTTTTGTCATTGGTTCCCTCGCAACGAGTTCAAATACGCGACCAGATTGTTGATCTCAGACTCCGAAAGCGTCGATTTGTAGGAGGGCATCAGCGACCCCTGACCCTTTTTCACCTCCTGCAAGTTGCCCTTCACGAATGAGCGCAGCTCCTCGCGTGTATCCCGGAGCTGGATGGAGTAGTCGTCTTCGTTGAGGACGATGCCGGTGATTCCAGCGCCATCCGGCGTGACTACCGTCGCCGTGCGATACGCCGGGCCGATGTAAGCGCCGGGATCGACCAGGGAATCGCGCAAGAACTGGAGCGACCGCCGCAGCCCGATTTCGGTCAGTTCCGGCCCCAGCCGGCCACCATGCCCGCTCACCACGTGGCACTGCGCGCATCCACCCTTACCTGCATAAATCGATTGGCCGGCCCTGGCATCGCCGGCCGCCTTCTCCTCGGCGCCGGCCATGCCCAGCCGCCGCACGTAGGCCACGACTCTCCAAAGCTCGGTCTGGGATAAACGGGAACCGGGCATCTCCGAGCCGGGGACTCCCTTGCGGATCGTCATGTACAGCTCGCGATCGGAGCTGCCATGCCGGTAGCGTCCGGTCGCGAGGTTCACGCCGCGCCCGCCTTCGCCCTCCGGGCCGTGACACAGGGCGCAATGGCCGAGAAAATACTGGCGCCCTTTAGCTGCATCGGCGGGCGAGCCGTAGGGATTTTTGTCAGGGAGATCCTGGTCCCGAATCGGTTGGTCCTCTCCCTCCTGCGCTGCCGCAAAGCCCAGGCACAGCACAAACCAGCAAACGATTCCAATCAAGAAACGCATAAGAGCACTTCTCGCAATCGTACAACATTTTAGCGACCGCCATACTGTTACGAACGCTTTGGCCCGGCTTGACGCCCGAGGTGGGTCGGATCAATGGATCAATGAGTCCGGATCGCCCGTTCCAGCGGGCGGACTGGTGTATACTTGCTTCGCAGATCGAAGACCCACTCGTATGAAACGCTATTCGATTGCCCTGATTCTTCTGATTCTGGCCGGGTGCGCCAAGAAGCAGCCCGCCGGCCACTACCCGTCGCTGTCACCGGGGGAGGAGCTGCAAAGCTTCCGCCTGAGTGAGGATTTCAAAGTTGAGTTGTTTGCCAGCGAGCCGATGGTGTTTGACCCCGTAGAGATGGTGTTTGACGAGAACGGGAAAATCTACGTGGCCGAAATGCTGGACTATCCGGAAGACCCGCCGCCCGGCAAACCCGCCCGCTCCCGAATCGCCCTGCTCGAAGACACCGACGGCGACGGCAAGATCGATCGGCGGACGGTATTCGCGGACAACGTGCTGGAAGTAAGCGGGATCATGCCGTGGAAAGGCGGATTGATCGTCACCAGCGCTCCGGACATCCTGTTTATGAAAGACACCGACGGGGACGGCAAGGCCGACATCCGGAAGGTTCTCTATACCGGATTCCCGAAAGTGTATCCGGAAGGCCGCATCACGAATCCGCGATTGGGAATCGACAATTGGATCTACGCTGCCAGCAGCGGGGATAGCCGCATCACGGAACCCGATCATCCCGAGCGGCCTCCGATCCTGGCGCGCGGGAGGGATTTCCGTTTCCGTCCGGATCGAGGGATCGCCGAGCCGGCCTCCGGACCCACTCAATTCGGTCTCACCTTCGATGACTGGGGGAACCGGTTCATCACCCAAAACACCATGCATGTCCGGCAGGTGGTGGTGCCGGCGCAATACCTGCTGAAGGCGCCGCTGCTGGAAGTCGGGGCGGTCGCTCAAGACATTTCCGACCATGGCCGCCCTTCCGCCCGGATGTTCCCTTTGACCCAGCCTCAGGCGTGGCGAGTGGAGAGAACAAACTTGCGGCAGCAGCGCTACCGCGACAATCACCTGGAGAGCATTCGCCCGTTGGATAAGTCCCTCGAGGTGGTTGCCGGCTACTTTACGGCTGCCGCCGGAGGCACCGTCTATTCCGGCGATCAGTTTCCCGCGAAATACCGCGGCAACCTGTTTACCGGGGATGTGAGCGGGAATCTGGTCCATCGGGACATCCTTACTCCCGATGGCGTGCTCTTCAAGGCCAGTCGCGCCGCCGAGGAGGAAAGCCGGGAATTCCTGGCCTCCACAGACAACTGGTTCCGGCCGTGCAACTTCGCCAATGCTCCCGATGGGCTTCTATACATCACCGATATGTATCGCGAAACCATCGAGCAGCCGGAATCCATTCCCGAGACCATCAAGAAGAACATTGATTTCTGGAGCGGCGTGGACAAAGGCCGCCTTTGGCGCATCGTGCCCAGTCATCCTTCGCGGAACGGCAACCTGAAGCCGAACTTAGGCGCAGCCAGCACGGCGGAACTGGTGGAGCAGCTTGCGAACCCGAATGGATGGAATCGGCAGACGGCGCAGCGGCTGCTGGTCGATCGGCAGGATAGGGCGGCCATCCCGCTACTCGAACAGATGGCGGCCAAGAGTCAATTTCCTCAAGCCCGGCTGCATTCCCTTTGGACTCTGGAGGGCCTGTCGGCTTTGACGCCGTCGCAGGTGGAGCGCGCGCTGCACGATTCGCACCCGGCGATTCGGGAGCACGCGCTGCGGATGTCCGAGCCCCTGCTCGCCCGATCGAAGCCTTTGACCGATGCGGTTCTGGCGATGGTGAAGGACCCGGAGCCGCGGGTTCAGTTGCAGCTTGCGTTCACCCTGGGGGAAGCGAAAGATCCGCGGGCGCTGCCGCTGCTGGCCAGCATTGCTTCCGCCCATGCCAGCGACCGCTGGTTCCGGACGGCCGTGCTCAGCTCGGCTTCGCACTCCGCCTTCCAGCTCTTCACAACATTGCAGAAACGGCCGGGGCGCTGGGGCGATGCCCGGTTTCTCTCGGAATTGTCAGCGCTGATTGGAGCCAAGCAGGAAGCGGGCGAAATGACCCCGGCCATCAACACCCTAGCGGGCCTGCACGAAGGGGAAGCGGAGTCCTGGCGGACGGCGGGTCTCTCCGGATTAGGCAGAGGCCTCAAGCTCGTGGGCGCTAGCGGCCTGAAACTTCCGGCAGCCGAGGCATCGTTGATGAAGATGCTCGACAGCTCATCGGAAAAAACGCAAGCCGCCGCCCGCGAGGTGGCGCAGCACATCGAGTTGCGCGCGTTCATCAAGAAAGCGTCGGAGCAGGCGCTGGCGAACAATCTGCCTGTGCCGGCGAGACAGATGGCCATCCGGTCGCTGCGGGGCGGGCAGTTCGCCGCGGTCGGCCCGGTGCTGCGCCGGGTGCTCGATCCGAAAGAGCCGCCGGAATTGCAGGCGGCGGCGGTGGATTCGCTGGCGGCGTTCGATGACCCGAGCATCAGCTCGATTCTGCTCGACAACTGGCGTACCTATGACCCCGAGGTGCGCAAGAAGGCGCTGGTAGCGCTGCTCGAAAGCCGCGACCGGGCGCCAGTGCTCCTGAAAGCCATGGAGGACCATCAGATCGAGCCAAGCGCCTTCGATGCCGGGGCGCGGGACCGACTGCTGCAAAATCCGGACCCGGGCATTCGCCAGCGGGCGCAGGCCTTGTTCCTGAACAGCGGCAGCGATCGAGCGAAAGTAGTGCAGGCTTACCGGGAAGTGGCCGACATGTCAGGCGAGCCCAAGCGGGGCAAACAGGTCTTCGAGAAGAATTGCGGCAAGTGCCATCTGCCTCGCCGGCTGGGAGGGCAGCGGGTGGGACCGGATCTTTCGGGGGTCAACAACAAGACCAAAGAGGAGCTACTGGCCTCGATTCTGAATCCGAGCGCCGAGATCGAGCCGCGCTTCACGAATTACGTCGTAGTGACCAAAGATAACCGCCTGCACGACGGCATTATCGTGAACGAGACTCCCGGCACGCTGACCCTTCGCGGCGACTCCGAGGAGGGCGATGTGACGATTCTGCGGCAAAACATTTCCGAAATTCGCGCCTCCAGCGTTTCACTGATGCCGGATGACCTCGAAAAGCAGCTCACCAAGCAAGACCTGGCCGACGTGATCGCGCATCTGCGAGCCGGTTTGTGAGGGCGGCACGGTATCGAAGAGGCTGGAGGCGCGGACGGATGGGATCTGCCCCTGGGATGAGGATTTTCATGAGCCCTCGGAGAATTGCTCCCGTTGTCGGGACGTTGCTTCTCTGCTGTTTCGCCCGCCCGGCCCGTACCGAGTCTCACATCGACGGGAGGAACATCCGTATCGAGTTCAATGATTCGCTCCACAGCCGCGTGGTCGCCAAATTCGGGGCCAGGGAAGTAATCCTGGGCGCCTTCGCGCCTTCGGAGTCGCTTGAAGTTGGCGGCCGGGAGGTCGGCGATTTTGCCTTTCAAGACCGCAGGCAGGAGACGGTCCGGGACAAGCTCGGCTCTGGGCGCAGGGTTTCGATCACAGGGACCGCTTCCTCCCTGAGGAAAACAGTTGCCGTCACGATCTACGACGAGTTTCCCCGGATGGCCTTTTTCCAGGTCGAGTACACCAACACCGGCAGCTCGGATCTCCGCGTCAACGGCTGGACCAATAACCACTACTCGATTGCCGCCACAGCGGATGCCGGCGAACCGCCGTTCTGGTCCTATCAGAGCGGCTCCTACAAGAACCGGCCGGACTGGGTGCTGCCGCTGAAGGTGAATTTTCAGCAGGAGAATTTTCTGGGAATGAACGCCACCGACTACGGCGGGGGCACGCCGATCGTCGATGTGTGGCGCCAGGACGCCGGTATCGGGGTGGGCCACATCGAGCTGGCTCCGAAACTGGTCTCGCTGCCGGTTGCCATGCCGGAAGCACAACGGGCCACCCTGGGCGTCAGCTTCAAGACAGCAGGGCCGGCCGCGTCAGGGACCGGCGAGCCGTTCCAGACGCTAAAGCCCGGCGCCACGCTGAAGACCTTTCGCACGTTCGTCGCCGTGCACCAGGGCGACTACTTCGAGACCCTGCGGGAATACAGCCGCGTGATGGCGAAGCAGGGAGTCGCGTTCCAGCCGGCGCCGGAAAGCGCCTTCGGACCCATCTGGTGCGCCTGGGGGTACGGCAGGCCGTTTACACCCAGCCAGATCTACAACGCTTTGCCGGTTGTGAAGAAGATCGGATTCACCTGGGTTACCGTAGACGACGGCTGGCAGACTGCCGAAGGCGACTGGTTCCTCGAGCCGAAGAAGTTTCCCAACGGCGATGCCGACATGAAGGCGTTGGTCGACAAGATCCACGCCGAGGGCTTCCGGGCCCAGCTCTGGTGGGCGCCGCTGGCGAGCAAGCCTGATACCGAGCTGCTCAAGAATCACTCCGAGCAGGTATTGCTGAACGCCGACGGCTCGAAGCAGAAGATCTCGTATTGGAATGATTGGTATCTGTGCCCCGCCGACCCGAACGTGGTGGAATACCACCGCAAACTGGTGGTGAAGATCATCAAGGACTGGGGCTACGACGGCCTGAAGCTGGACGGACAGCACATGAACGGCGTACCGCCCTGCTACAACCCGGCCCACAAGCATGCCCGCCCGGAAGAGTCGGTCGAGGCGCTCCCGGCGTTCTTCAAGGCGATTTACGACGCGGCGCGGAGCATCAAGCCGGACTCCGTGATCGAGTGGTGCCCGTGCGGCACGGCGTTCTCGTTCTTCACGCTGCCTTACTTGAACATGAGCGTGGCTTCAGATCCGCGAGGCTCGTTCCAGGTTCGCTCCAAGGGCAAGACCGTCAAAGCCCTGCACGGCGATTCGATCGCCTACTTCGGCGACCACGTGGAATTGAGCACCGGCCGCGACGACTTTGCCTCGACGGTGGGGATCGGGGGCGTGGTGGGGACCAACTTCACGTGGCCGCCCGGCTCGGCCGCGCGCAATCGGCTCGACCTGACGCCGGACAAGGAGCAGGTCTGGGCGAAATGGATCGGCCTCTACAAGGAGAAGATGCTGTCGCGCGGGGAGTATCTGGGTGCGCTCTACGATATCGGTTTTGATCGGCCGGAAGCCCACGCGATCCGGAAGGCAGCCAATATGTACTATGCCTTCTACGCGCCGGAGTGGAACGGACGGGTGGAGTTGCGAGGCCTGGGGAACCGCCGCTATCGAGTGACGGACTACGAAAACGGAAAGGACCTGGGAACCGTTCGCGGCCCGGCGGCGACCATCGAGGCGCCATTCCAGAAGCACCTGTTACTCGAAGCGAAACCGGAGTAGAGCCCCTGCGGAAACGTCCCTCCTGTTACGTCTCGTACAATACGGTGACAGAGGCCTCGAGGCTGATGACGGGGCGCGGGCTTCAGCCGGCTTCAGCCTGCCGGGTCGAGACTCGTCTCGACCCTTGTCCCGCGGACCACCGGGCGTCGAGACGAGTCTCGACGCGGCACGCAAGAGTGTTTCCATGGGCCTGCGGCCCATCCATAAGGACGAAAACCGCTCCAGCAGCGCCGATTTGGCGAACATTTGGCGAAGGGCAGGGGCGGCTTTCGACGGTGCGTGCGCCACGTCGGCGCACCCGTCACTGTATTGTGCGAGCCTCATTAAGACGCCGGTGTTTCATCTGTGTTTATCTGTGTTCATCTGTGGTTAACTTCCGATGAAAATCGGCATTACTTGCTACCCGACTTATGGCGGCAGCGGCATTGTGGCCACCGAGCTCGGCATGGAGCTGGCCGCGCGGGGCTATGATGTCCATTTCATCAGTTACGCCAATCCCATCCGCCTCAACACCGAGAGCCCCCGGATTCATTACCACGAGGTAGAGGTCAGCACCTATCCGCTGTTTCAATATCCGCCCTACTGCCTGGCCCTGGCCTCCCGCATGGCCGAGGTCGCCGAGACCGCCGGCCTGGATCTGCTCCACGTCCACTACGCCATTCCCCACGCCATCAGCGCTCTGCTCGCGAAGCAGATGCTGGAGCGCCGGGGCCGGCGGCTGCCCTTCATCACCACCCTGCATGGCACCGACATCACCCTGGTCGGCGTCGACCGCTCCTATCTGCCCATCACCCGCTTCTCGATCGAGGAGAGCGACGGCGTCACCGCCATCAGTCATTACCTGAAAGACCACACGCTCGGCGTCTTCGGCACCAAGAATGAAATCCGCGTGATCCAGAACTTCGTGAACTGCGACCTCTACCGCCACAACCCCGACCCCGAGGCCCGCGCCGTCTACGCCGCTCCCGAGGAGAAGATCCTGGTGCACCTGTCGAACTTTCGCCCCGTCAAGCGGGTGATGGACGCGGTTCGGGTGCTGGCCCAGGTCCGCCGGGAGATACCCTGCAAGCTATTAATGATAGGTGACGGCCCGGACCGCGGCCCCGCGGAATACCTGGCGCGGGACCTGGGCGTCGAAGCGGACGTTCTGTTTCTCGGCAAGCAGAGCCGCATCCCGGAGCTGCTGGCCATCGCCGACCTGATGCTGCTGCCGAGCGAGATGGAAGCCTTCGGCCTGGCGGCCCTGGAAGCGATGGCCTGCGGCGTCCCCGCCGTCGCCACCCGCATCGGCGGCATCCCCGAGCTGGTCACTGACGGCGTGGACGGCCTGCTGGCGCCCATCGGCGACATCGACACTATGTCGTCCCACGCGCTATCGCTGCTGACCGACGCCCCCCGCCACGCCCAATTCGCCCTCGCCGCCCGCCGCACCGCCGAGACACGCTTCTGCACCACCCTGATCATTCCCCAATACGAGGAATATTACGGCCAGGTGCTGAGCCGGCAACGTTGATCCGATGGAGAGATACCCCGCAGCCTTCAACCTGGCCGACTGACTCGAAGCGCTTGCAGCCGCAGTTCTGTCGCCCGGCGAAAATCCGGGTCGTGAATCTCCGCCAGGTTCACCTCCACGTTGGCCCGCGCTCCGTTCAGGGCTGCTGCGGCGAGGGCCTCGGCCACATCCAGGTCGGATTGCATAGCCGCCGGGGCGATTTCGCGAAGCCGCTGGAGCAACGCCGCCATCTTGCCAATCGCTTCCGCCACCTCGAGTGGCACGCTGGCTGCTTGCTGCAACGCGGTCCCCACGGCCGGCTCGCGTTCCTCTTTCGGCAGCCGGTAAGCGGCGCGCACACCCTCGTAGCTTGCGGCGTCGCGCCACACGGCGCGCTCGAAAAAATCCCGCTCTTTCCGGAAGCGCTCTCCCAGATCGTGCCACTCCGAAAGCGCCGGGCCTTGCTTTGCCGCCGCGGCTTGCTGTGCCGCCGGGCCTTGCTGCACCGCCGGGCCTTGCTTCGCCGCCGGGCCTTGCTGCACCGCCGGGCCTTGCTGCACCGCCGGGCCTTGCTTCGCCGCCGCGTCTTGCTGCACCGCCGCGTCTTGCTGCACCGCCGGGTCTTGCTGTGCCGCCGGGTCTTGCTGCGCCGCCGGGACTTGCAGAGCCGCCGGGCCTTGCTGTGCCGCCGGGCCTTGCTTTGCCGCCGCGCCTTGCTGGAGCGCCGCGGC
>JBGOUJ010000235.1:0-10403 GCA_041477005.1 Terriglobia bacterium
AAAACCGAGGCCGGGAATATGCGCTAGGCGCCTCGAGCCGGACTTTGGCCGATTCCACGACGAAATCCCTGATGGTCCCCTCCTACCACTCGATGCGAAGGGCCAGATTCCTTAGATGAGCGAAGGGTTCCCAGGCGCGTAACCGGCCCGGCTTCGGTCCGGTGGTCGTATCGAATGCGAACCGAAGCCGGGGGCGCACCTGGATCTATCCTCCACTCGCAAGGAACACCATCCATACCAGCACACCGACAATGCCTAAAGCGGCTAGGGCAGCCAGGGACTCGAGCAGAATGACCTTCTTCTCTTCCCAGGTGCGCTTGTGCTCTTCAACCACCTCGAACATCGCCGTATACCTCCTTCAACGTCAGCGCCGGTTGAAAGCTCCCCCTTGTTCTCAAAGGTGTTATCCGGGCGGCTCCTTTCGCCGGTCGTGCCGCTGTTGAGAATCGCCTCCTCCTCGTTCAAAATGTCGCAGTCGGGAGTCCCCAGGCCGTCACCCGCAGAGACCGCCTGCCGCCAGACGGCCTGCGTCCGGGCCATTCCAGTTCGATTCCGTTCGGAGCGATTCCCGACCAGTTGCGCGGCCACCTCCTATTACCACCTGCCTTCACTGCAAGAAGGAGACCAAACCTGGTGGGCCTTCTCTTCGTAAGTAGAGTCAATACGGCAACTTTGGTCAGGACCACGGCCTCGCTTGGGCCTCTTCCTTGCTCCAGTGGAGCAGGGGACCCGAGCATCAACCTAGCGGGCGGATCCGCCGGAGGCTTGCGCAAGGGGGTTTTCCCCACCTCTGCGGCCTTTGACCCACCTTCGAGGGGAGCAGCTTCGTTGTGGAACGCATCGCGCCTCACCCCGACATCCCGGGCCTGCGGGGCTCAGCATCCGCCGGTAGATGGGAAGCTTAGGACTCCCGGCATCCAACGGCATATCCCTAAGATCTGGTACTCCTGCTGGGCATAAAAAGTACCGGTGTCCCATTGGCAGCGGGCGGCGCTTTGGCTCAGAATCTGAGTGGCAAACAGCCGTGTTGCCATGATCATGATCATCACCCAGCTTGTTTGGTACTTGGGCCGGAACGTTCTTTGCGAGATGTGCTACGAGGTGTCCCAGGATCGTGGCTACGTCGTTCACCGGCTCCGGAGCATCCGCGAGATCGGGTAACAGCCGGTGCGATCGGATCTCAGGCGGCCTTCGCCGCCAGCCGGGCAGCGTAGACCGGAACGAGCCATTTCCGGTAGGCGGGCAGGCGGCCGCGCGTGGCTTCGACGTAGAGACTGCGCAGCGCAGCCGTCAGCGGACCGATCGTCCCCGAGCCGACCGGGCGGTGATCCACGCGCACAACCGGGGCGACCTCGACCGCCGTGCCGGTGAAGAACATCTCCTCCGAGACGTACAGTTCGCTGCGGTCCACCGGGCGCTCGATCACGTCGAGGCGCAACTCGCGCCGCGCCAGCTCCATGACGGAATCCCGGGTGATCCCTTCCAGAATGTTTTCCGTCACGGGCGGCGTAATCAGCTTGCCGTGCCGGATAAGAAAGATGTTGCAGGTCGCGCCCTCGGCGACGTGGCCGCTTTCGTTGAGCAAGATGGCCTCGTCGTAGCCGTTCCGGCGGGCTTCATCGCCGGCCAGCGCGCTATTCACATAGGAGCCGCAGATCTTGGCCCGGGCGGGGATGGCCGTGTCCTCGATCCGCCGCCAGGAAACCACGCCGGCATGCAGCCCCTTGCGGCTGTCCAGGTAGTCCCCGAAGGGCACGACGATGATGGCATGGGCGTCCGCATCGTCCGGATTCACTCCGATGCGCTCGGCCGACTTGTAGGCCAGAGGGCGGACGTAAAGGTTGCACTCGAACTGGTTCCACCGGACCAGCTCCACCGTCAGGTCGCACAACTCCTCCAGGCTGGGCGGCACGTCGATGCGGAGGATGCCGCAGTTGGCCTTCCACCGCTGGTAGTGATCGAGCGGGCGGACCAGAAACAGTTCATGCTGTTTTTCGTCCCAGTAGCCGCGGATCCCGTCAAAGACGCCGGTGCCGTAATGCAAGGCGTGCGTGAGAATGCTGACCCGCGCCTCATGCAACGGCACGAACCGGTTTTCGAAGAGCACAATCGTCTCCGGGTTAACTTTGGTTCCCATGGCCGTGGTCTCCTTTCTTGGCCGTTTCGCGGCCGCGCGCCATCGCCCGGCGGTCGATCTCCAGCCAGCGCTGGGACTGGACCAACCTCTGGAGAGCGCCGGTAACCTCCTGGTCCGACAGCAGGCCGGTCGTCTCGAGCAGGGCCCCCAGCATGACGACGTTGCCGGCCCGAGCCTCACCCAATTCGTCCGCCATCTCGGTGAACGGCCGAACGAGGATGTCCACGTCCGGGCGCCGGCAGTCCGCAGGCAGAGTCGGGCCGTTGTAGAACACCCGCCCGCCCGGTTCTACCGTCGAGAGGAACTTGCGCAGCGACGGCTCGTTGAGCGCCAGCAGCACGTTGGGCCGCGAGACCAGCGGCGAATCGATCGGCCGCGTCGCCAGCCGCACGTGGCAGTTCGAGGTGCCGGAGCGCATCTCCGGCCCGTAAGAGGGGAGCCAGGAGACCTCCAGGCCCGCATCGAGTCCCGCTTCGGCCAGCACCTGGCCCAGCATCAGGACCCCCTGGCCCCCAAACCCCGCCACCTTGATGCGCAGGTCGAGAGGCCCGGCGGCAGACCGTAACCCACCACTGGGGATCGGTTGGGTCGGCCCGCCGTCGAGCCTGCTCCTTACTCCCAGAATCCTGGGGATCTCTTCGAGGGGTGGCTTGGGCGTAACAGGGCGCTGCACAGCCTCTTTGGTGCGATCCCGGAACACGCCCAGCGGGAACGTCCCGGTCATCTGCTCCCGCACCCAGCGCTGCGCCTCGACCGGGTCCATCTTCCAGATCGTGGGGCAAGGGGAGAGGATTTCCACCAGGGAGAATCCCAGGCCCTTCACCTGGTTCTCGATGGCGCGGCGCACGGCCCGCTCGGCCTTCATGACCTGCCGGTTGTCGCCGAGCGCCACGCGCTCGATATAGACCGGCGCCACGAGCGTGGCGAGCAGCTCGCATACCCGCAGCGGATAGCCCTCGTTCCACTCGCTGCGGCCGAACGGGGTGGTGGTGCTTTTCTGGCCGAGCAGCGTGGTCGGCGCCATCTGGCCGCCGGTCATGCCGTAAATCGCGTTGTTGATGAAGAAGACGGTGATGCACTCGCCGCGGTTGGCGGCGTGCACGATTTCCGCGGTGCCGATGGCGGCCAGGTCGCCGTCGCCCTGGTAGCTGAGGACGATGCTCCCCGGCCGGCTGCGCTTCACCGCCGTGGCCACTGCCGGGGCGCGGCCGTGGGCCACCTGAACGTTTCCTACATCGAAGTAATAGTAAGCAAACACCGAGCAGCCCACCGGGCTGATCAGGACGGTGCGGTCCTGGATGCCCAGCTCATCGATGGCCCGGGCAACCAGCTTGTGGACGATGCCGTGCCCGCAGCCGGGACAGTAGTGGGTCTGGTGCTGCAGCTCCGATTTGCGGTCGTACCGGCGGTAGAAGCTCTCGGCCTTTGTATAGGTAACCGCGTAGCTAGCCATAGGCCACCTGTTCTTCCGGGGCCAGAACCGGCCAGTGGCGGTCTGCGGCCCCCCGGACGAAATCCAAAACTTCTTCTGCAGAGGGGACATTGCCGCCGACGCGGCTGTAAAGCTCCACCGGCCGGCGCCCCTCGAGCGCCAGGCGCACGTCTTCCATCAACTGGCCGGTGCTGAGCTCGACTACCACGAAAGCCAGAGCCTGGCGGCTAAGCTCCCGCAGCTCGGCGGCCGGAAAAGGGTAGAGCGTGATCGGCCGCAGCAGGCCCACCGCCAGCCCTCGCGCGCGGGCCTGCTCCACCACCGCCTTCAGAACCCGCGCCACGATACCGTAGCCCACCAGGATGAGATCTGCGTCGTCGGTCCGCCAGCTCTCGAACTGCACCGCGCGGTGCTCGGCGCGGCGATACTTGGCTTCCAGGCGCCGGACGTGAGTTTCGAGCTGGTCGGGTTCCAGATAGATGGATGTGATCAAATTCTTTCGAGTCTCCGCGGTGCCTTCGACGGCCCAGCGCGGACTGTGAGGCAGGGTTGCCGCCGCGGGAAACTCCACCGGCTCCATCATCTGGCCGGTGTAGCCGTCGGCCAGCACCACCACCGGGTTGCGGTAGGCATCCGCCAGCTCGAAGGCCTGCCGGGTCAGGTCGGCCATCTCCTGCGCCGAGCTGGGCGCGAGCACCAGGGTGCGGTAGTTGCCGTGGCCGCCGCCTTTGACGACCTGGTGGTAATCGCCCTGCTCGGGAGCGATGTTGCCGAGGCCGGGCCCGCCGCGCATGATATCGGCGATCACGCACGGCAGCTCGGCGCCGGCCAGGTAGCTGATGCCCTCCTGCATCAGGCTAATGCCAGGACCGCTCGAAGCGGTCATTACCCGGACCCCGGCCGACGCCGCGCCGTAAACCATGTTGATCGCGGCCACTTCGCTTTCCGCCTGCAGGAAAACGCCGCCCGCCTGCGGCAGGTAGAACGCGGCGGCCTCCGCAATTTCGCTGGCCGGCGTTATGGGATAGCCGTAGAAAGCGCGGCATCCCCCCAGAATGGCTGCCTTCACAATCGCTTCGTTGCCCTTGATCAGTTGTTTGGCCATGGCGTCGCTCGCCTCCTCAGGCGGCCATCGGCTCCAACTCCTCGCATTGCTCGGCCGCGAGCCGCAGGACCGTAATCGACCCGGGCTCGGGGCAGACAAAGAAGCAGATGCCGCAGCCGGTGCAGCCCGCGCCCGCGTAGGCCACCGGGTGGTAACCGTAACGATTGAGGTGGGCCGCCAGGCGCAGTGCCTTGGGCGGGCAGGCTTCCACGCACAAGCCGCAGCCCTTGCACTCCTCCGCATCGATCTCCACCAGGCCGCGATCGGGCTTTGGCGTCTTGGTCATGCCGCTTTGGCCTCCTCTTTCAGCGGAAAGATCATCTGTGCTTCCTGGAGGTCCTCCCAGGCGGTCCGGAAGCCGAACTTGAGCAGGCCCCGGCGGGCGGCGACGTTGGAGCTGTCGATAAGCACCCAAATCGCCAGCAGGTCCATCTTACGGGCTGCGTCGACTGCGGCCCGGGCCAAGGCCGTGCCCACACCCAGCCGTCGAAAATCCTGGTGGACGAACGCAGCCAGTTCAGCCATGCGGCCATTCCACACCAGCGCCAGGTGGCCGGCCAGGGCGCCATCGACAAAGGCCAGCAGATTGAGACCCTTCCGCAGTTCGGCGAGCCACTCCCGCCGGCGAAGGGCATCCCGAGGCGGCAATCCCATCGCCGCCCCGGGGGGATCGAAGGCGTCGTACATCTGCTCGAGGAGCGCCCGATCCTCCTCGCGAAGCGGCCGAACCGCAACCTGCCGGGCGGTCGAAACGTTCATAAGTCCTCCTCAAGAAACCCCTGCGTACCGGGGCTCCAGGTAGTGGATGCGGTACGCGAAGTCATAAAGCTCGTCGCGGAAGCGGGGGTCGGCTATCGAGATCAGCGCCTCGGCGCGCTCCCGCAGCGTCTTGCCGTGCAGATAAGCGATGCCGTGCTCGGTGATCACGTAGTGCACGTCGGCGCGCGTGGTCACCACGCCCGCGCCCGGATCGAGCGCTGGGACGATCCGCGACACCGCGCCGCTCTTGGCCGTGGAGGGCAGCGCGATGATGGGCTTGCCGCCCCGCGAGCGCGCCGCGCCCCGAATGTAATCCACCTGGCCGCCGCAGCCGCTGTAAGGCCTGGCGCCGAGCGAGTCGGAGCAGACCTGCCCGGTCAGGTCCACCTGCAGCGCCGAGTTGATCGCCACCATCTTCTCGTTTCGCATGATGATGAACGGGTCGTTGGTGTAGACGATCGGATGGAACTCGAAGATCGGATTGTCGTGGATGAAATCGAACAGCCGCTTGGTGCCCAGCACAAATCCCGCCACCACCTTACGGGGGTGCAGCGTTTTCTTCTCGCCGTTGATGACGCCGGCTTCAATCAGCGGGATCACCCCGTCGGAGAACATCTCCGTGTGGATGCCGAGGTCCCGCCTATCGTTAAGGCAGGTGAGCACGGCGTCCGGAATGCCTCCGATGCCCATTTGCAGGGTGGCGCCGTCGGGAATCAGCGAGGCCACGTTTTCGGCGATGCGCCGGTGTAGCTCGCTGAAAGGCTCCGGCTTCAGCTCGAGCAGCGGGTGCGACGTTTCCACGACGGCCGAGACCTGGCTGCTGTGCAGGAACGAATCGCCCAGCGACCGGGGCATCTGGTGGTTTACCTCGGCGATCACGTGGCGGGCGCAGCGGGCCGCCGTCAGCGTGCAGTCCACGCCCACCCCCAGGCTCATGTAACCGTGCTCGTCGGGCGGGGAGACCTGCAGGAAGACGACATCGAGCGGCAGCGCGCCGGCGGAAAACAGCTCCTCGATCTCGCTCAGGAAGATGGGGGTATAGTCGGCGCGTCCGGCGCCGACCGCCTCGCGCACGTTGCTGCCGATAAACAAGGCGTTGTGGCGAAAATGCCCTTCATATTCGGGCTGCACGTAGCCGGCGTTCCCGAAGGTCAGCAGGTGGATGAGCTCCACATCGCGCAGCTCGGCGGAGCGCTCGAGCAGTGCCTGGACCAGGATCTCCGGGGTTGCGCAACCCGGATGGATATAGACCCGGTGGCCGGATTGGACGAGTTCCACCGCCCGCTCGGCGGTGGTGAGTTTCTGACGGAACTGCGTGAGCCAGCTCATGGCTCCCTTCCCCCAGCCATGGCTTCCGTCAGTTGCCGGCCGGGCGCGCCGACCAGTGACGCGACCTCCCGGTGAGCCAGGCGCCATCGCTCCGCCAGGGGCTGGTGGGTGCATTCACCCCCTAGGGTGTAGACCCCCCGGGCCAGATCGGGGCGATGCCGCAAGGCCCCCTCCAGCCCCTGGCCAGCCAGCTCCAGAATGTAGGGCAGGCTCGCCTGCGCGAGCGCGGCGCTGGCCGTGTGAGCGATATCAGCGGTCATGTTGGGCACGCAATAATGCAGCACGCCGCTGTGGTTGAAAACCGGCTCAGCGAGGGAGGTGGGCCGGCTGGTTTCCACGCACCCCCCCTGGTCGACGGAGACGTCCACCACCACGCCGCCCGGCTGCATGGTTTCGACCATGGCCCGCGTGACCAGATGGGGGGTCCGCTCGCCGTGGAGCAGGACCGCGCCGATGAGCACGTCGGCGCGCCGCACCGCCTCGGCCACCGTGTCCGCATCGGCGAGGCCCGTGAAGACGCCGGGCGAGGCCGGCAGCAGCCGGCGCAGCTTGCTCACGTCGTTGTCCAGCACGAAGGTGATGGCGCCGCTGTTGCGCGCCGTACGCGCCGCCCATGTCCCCACCACCCCTGCCCCCAAAATCACCACCCGTGCCGGCGGGATGCCTGGGGCGCCGCCGAGCAGGATGCCCCGCCCGCCGGAGGTGGACCGCAGCAGGTGCGCCGCGACCGCAATCGCCATCTGGCCGGCGATTTCGCTGATCGGCTCCAGCACCGGCAGCCGCCCGTCGGGCGTCTCGATGATTTCGTAGCCGATGGCAGTGATGGCCTTTTCGAGCGCCAGCCGCACTTCCTCCGGTTCGGCCACCGCCATGTGGAAGAAGGCCATCACCGCCTGGTGGGCGTGAAAACGCTGCAGCTCCTCCCGGGTGGGGCGCTCCACCTTGACCAGCAGCTCGGAGCGTTCCGTCACCTCCCCGGCGGAAAAAATGACCTCCGCGCCCGCCGACTCGTAATCCTTATCGGGAAAGTGACTGCGTTCGCCCGCTGCCCGCTCGACGAAAACGCGGCAGCCGCCCGCCACCAGCCGCCGCACCGAAGCCGGGGTCAGCCCGACGCGGCCTTCGCAGGGCGCCGTCTCTTTCAGAACCCCAATGTTCATTTCGCGCCGCGCTCCTTGTTCCCAGGGAGCACGTCGGGTGCCAGAGCAGAGCCCTTCCAATGTCAGGACGTGGGCGCGCAGAGACCAGGTAAGTCAGACCTTGTAGATCGGAAATAGCGATCCAAGCCGCGACCGGAACGAGCGGTGAAACAATCGACAGGCCCTTAGTTTAGCTGGTTGCGCCGAAGCCTTCTCCAGACATGTCCACGACGATGGGGCGCGCGGTATAAAGGCCGGCGATCGGGGGCGAGAAAAAGCGAAACGGGTAGTTGTCAATGCGCACCTGGATACGCCACTCGGGGGTGTTGGCGGCGTGTTGGGTGGCCGTCACCATGGAAGCGGTCAGGTTCAGCAGCGGCTGTGAGCCCGGAGCGGGGGTAGGGGTGTTGTAGAGCACCACGTTGGTGATAGCAGTGGCGTCAAAGTTGTTGACCACGCCCCAGCGCGCTCCGGCCCGCGCCCGTTCCACCAGCCCCTGGTGCAGAACGAGCACCTGGCCGACATCAATGATCCCCATCAGGGTGAACACGAACAGCGCCATGACCAGGGCCGCCTCGATGGAGCCACTGCCGCGACGGGCGCGGGGGGGAATGGCTCCGATCCAACTCGTCATCATTCTTTTCTCTCCCGGCTAAGGAACCGTGTAGCGCCCGGTGTAGTCAAAGCTGCACTTGGGCTTTCCGCTCAGCGTGAAGGTGGTGAACAGGGCGTTGATGCTGAAGTCGTCGATCTGAACGGTGATGCGCGAAGGCACGCCCTGCGAGTCCAGCAGCGGAGTCACGATGACGTTGCCGTTCTTGAGGCCGGGCGCCACGGGGAGAGCGCCGCTGGCCGGAGCGGTCGTACCGTAGACAACCATGTTCCGGACGTTATTCGTGAACGCGGCCCCGCCCGACAAGCCGCCGTCGTAATCGGCCAGCGAGCCGTAGCGCGCGCCCTGGCGCACCGCGCTTTGCAGAAGGTCGTAAACATAAAACGTATAACCGAATTGGTAAACGCCCGAGAACGTCGTCACCAGCAGGCCGATGCCGATGGCGAACTCCACCACCGCATTGCCGCCCCGCCGGCGCCGCCTTCCCGCATCCCGGGCGGAGTTTCTCATTGGAATAGCCTCACGTTATGAGCGCCGGGCGTGCCTCCGCCCCGGCCCCCAGGCAGCATCGGGTTGTTGCTCACATAGGTCGCGCAGCAGGGGCTGGCGCCGTCACCGCCGCAGACGTCGGACGGCAGCAGGAAAAGGCCGAAGCCGAGCACCGCGTTGTTGGCGTCGCTCACCGGCACCGTTACCAGGCGCCTGCCGTTGGCCGAGCCGATCTGCAGGTTGTGGAAATAGGTCTGGTAATCCGCAGTTGTGGTGTCGGTGTCTTGGGAGAAGCGCTCCTGCAGGGCCGATGACTCGGCGCCCAGGTCGCCCGGGGCCGACACTACTACATCTCCTACCGACAGCGCGTGGGACTGCACGTTGCTGACGATCGCCTTGCGAATGAAGGTCGAGCCATCGCCACCCCCAGCCTGGCCGATGTCGATGTAATTCCGGTCCGAGGCCTGCTTCGGGCTGGGCCAACCCACATCGCCGGCGCACGTCCCTGTTTTGGCAACGCCCGGCGCAGGCCACCGCAGCGTGTACTGCACCCCCGGGGTGAAACCGAAGTCGGGATCGGCCGGGTCGTGCGCGTCGGGAGAGTAGGGGACCAGCCCGCTCTTGAAGGTGTTTACCAGGAACTGGCCCGAGGTGGCCGTGGCCACGATCGTCTGCTGCCGGGCGAGAGAAAGCAGCAACATCGCCGCTCCTGGCGCCGTGGCCGAGAATCCGGGCATGAAATACATCGTCACGATCCCCGAGGCCACCACTCTTACAAACTGAATGCCGTCGCCGCTTTGTGGGTTGACCACAAAGGGCCCCGCCGAAGCAGCCGCGAACGAGACCACCACGCTGTCCGGCGCAGCGACACCGAAGTTCCAGTGGTTCGGGTAGCCGGTTGCGGTATCCCGGGCGACCGTGACGCCCGGGTCGGTGCCGTCCAGGTGTCGGGCCGCGGCTAGCGCAGCAGCGTCGGCAAACGCCTGCAGTTCATTCTTGGCGATGTACATGCGGCCCAGGTCCAGGCACAGACCTAGAACGCCAATCAGGGCCACAATCGTTATGGCCGTCGTGATGAGGACAAATCCTCTTGTTTCCCGGTGGGAACGCAACTCCCTGCCCATGACTCCCCCCACACCCCAAGTGCCGTGCGGCGCCGCCGTTTAAGTACCGTGGGCCAGCCGGCTCTGGGAGCGACCGGGTCTAGCGAACCGGCGCTCCCCATACTGATTTTTAGGCAGGGTGGGACCGGAATACCATAGGCATATCAACCGTAGAACACATAGCAATTTACCTTAGATCTTCCCGGCGCCGGCTCCTATCACGGAGTCCTCTCCCGGCGAGCCACCCCGGGGTGGCCGCCATCGAAGCCTGGCTGCCCAGGACCGGGATCGCGTGCC
>JBGOUJ010000236.1:0-10395 GCA_041477005.1 Terriglobia bacterium
AAGCCGGCCCGGCGCAAGCCCACCAGGTTCAGCCCGCGCGGGGCCACGTTAAATTCGGTGTATAGGAAGTAGGGCGGCACGTCCTTGTTGACGCGCGTGTTGCCGCCGATCATGGCCAGGCGGCCGATCTTCGAATACTGGTGAATCACGACGCCGCCGGAGATGAAAGCTTCGTCCTCGACCTCGACGTAACCGGCCACCAGCGCGCAACTGCAAATCACCGTGCGGGAGCCGATCTTGCAGTCGTGAGCGATGTGGCCGGACGTCATCACGTAGTTGTCGTCGCCGATCCGGGTCGCCGAGTCGGGCTTGGTGCCGCGGCTGATCGTGTAGTGCTCGCGAATGATGTTGCGGTCGCCGATTTTCAGATAGCTGCGCTCGCCCGTGAACGCCCTGTCGAGCGGGTCGGTGCCGAGGACGGTTCCCGCTGAAATCCGATTGTCGGCCCCCAGTGTGGTCCAGCGCTTGACCAGGACGTAAGGCTCGAGTTGCGTCCGCGGGCCAATGACGACGTCCTGCTCGACGATGCAAAAATCCGCAATCCCGGCGCCCGGTCCGATCACTGCCTGCTCGCTGACGCGAGCCGTGGGGGCGACACGGGCCGTGGGATCGATCGGCATCAGACTGTATGATACGGTAGGGGCAGGCATTCTTGCCTGGCTCGGTGGGGTCAGCGGGGCGCCCTTTGGGCCGCTTGCCCGGCTCGACAGGAGGGAGAATGGCCATGACCGTTGCGGAGATCGCCAGAAAACTCGACGCGCCGCTCGAAGGGGACCCCAACCTGGAAATCTCGAGCGTGCAGCCTCTGGAGGAGGCCGGCCCTGGTGACATTTCCTTCGCCGAGGGCCGCCGCGCTGAGAAGCGGGCCCAGGAAACACGCGCCGGGTGCCTGGTCGTCGGCCGGGAATTTGACAACAGCAGCGGGCGAACCGCGATCCGCGTTGCCGCCCCGCGCAGCGCCTTCGCCCGCGTCGTCGCCCTGCTCCACCCTCCCCGTCCTGCCACAGCCGGCATCGATTCTTCGGCCCGCGTCGCTCCTTCGGCGCGCCTTGGCGACGGCGTCTCCGTCGGGCCCATGGCCGTCATCGGGGAGAACGCCGTGATCGGCCCGCGCACGGCGATCGGCCCCGGCTCCACCATCGGCGACGGCGCGAGCATCGGCCAGGATGGCTTGCTGCACTCGCGCGTGACGCTTTACCCCGGCGTGCGCGTGGGCGACCGCGCCGTGTTGCATGCCGGCTGCGTCATCGGCGCCGACGGCTTCGGCTTCGTCTTCGAAAACGGCCGCTATGAAAAATTTCCGCAGGTGGGCACGGTCGAGATCGGCAACGATGTTGAAATCGGCGCCAACAGTTGCGTGGACCGGGGCGCGCTCGGCGCCACTCGCATCGGCGACGGCACGAAGCTCGACAACCTGGTCCACATCGGCCACAACTGCCGCCTCGGCCGCCACGTCGTGATCGCCGCCCAGACCGGACTCTCGGGCGGCGTCGAGGTCGGCGATTACGCGGTCATCGGCGGGCAGGTCGGTATCGGCGACAAAGCGCGCATTGAGAGCCGGGCGGTGCTCGGGTCCGGCTGCGGTGTCCTGACGTCGAAGATCGTTCGCGCCGGAGAGCCCATGTGGGGTACGCCGGCCCGGCCGCTGAAGCAATACCTGAAGCGGCTCGCCCTGTTCGACCGGTTGCCGGAAGTTTTCGAGAGGCTGGAGAAGCGATGAAGCTGGTCGTGGTCGGCGGGCACTCTCGGAACATCGGGAAAACAGCCGTCGCCGCCGCCGTGATCGCGGCGACTCGCGAGCTGGGTTGGACGGCGCTCAAGCTCACCCAATACGGCCACAACGTCTGCTCGGCCGAGGGCGAAGCCTGCGAATGTGCGGTGGACGATCCGGCCCATCCGTTTTCCATCAGCCGGGAGCACAGCGTCGATGGCCGCACCGATACCTCGCGCTTTCTCGCTGCCGGCGCCGCCGAAGCCTACTGGGTCCGCACGCCCCAGGGCGGCCTCGCCGCGGCCATGCCCGAGATCCGCCGAATCGTCGCCGAAAAGCCGTACGTCATCCTGGAGTCAAACAGCGTGCTGCGCTTCCTGCGGCCGGATCTATGTTTGGTCGTCCTCGACTGGAATCAGGCCGACTTCAAGGCCTCCGCGCGCGATCACCTCGACCGCGCCGATGCCTTCCTGCTGCTCGACCCAGCACCGGCGGAGCCGGCCTGGAAGGACGTGCCTATGACCCTGATCGAGCGCCGGCCTGTTTACCGCATCCGGCCGCCGCACTACCTTCCGAACGAGCTGCTGCCCCTGCTGCGCGAGAGGCTTATCGACGAGCCGGGGCGCCCCGCCCCGGAATGCCAGCGGCTCGGAAGGCTAGAATAGGATTGTGGACGGCATCCTGATCGTGGACAAGCCCGAAGGGATCACCTCGCACGATGTGGTGAACCGCGTCCGGCGGCTCACCGGCATCCGGCGGGTCGGCCACCTGGGAACGCTCGACCCGATCGCTACCGGCGTGCTGCCGTTAGCCATCGGCCGGGCCACCCGGCTCGCCCAGTTCTTTCTGCATCGCGACAAGACCTACGAGGCGGTCCTTCGCTTCGGCTTCGCCACCGACACCTATGACCGGGCCGGACAGCCTACGGGCCCGGAGGTCCCGGTGACATTGGATCGGGCGCAGCTCGAGGAGATGGTTTCCGCCTATCGGGGGGAATTCGACCAGGCGCCGCCGCCGATTTCGGCCAAGAAGGTCCACGGGGTGGCCGCTTACAAGCTGGCTCGCAAGCAGCAGCCGGTCGAGCTGGCGCCGGTTCGGGTGCGCGTGGACGAATTTACCCTGCTCGATGTCGAGGGGTCTCGGGCGCGGGTGCGCGTCCGGTGCTCGGCGGGCGCTTATCTGCGGGCGCTGGCCCACGACATGGGCCGGAAGCTCGGCGTCGGCGCCCACGTGGAGAACCTGCGCCGCACCGCGGCAGGCGAGTTCACCCTCGATGCCGCTCGCACTTTGGAACAGATCGAAGCCCTGGCGCGAGAGGACCGGCTCGCCGAAGCGCTCATCCCGGCTGCTCACCTGCTGCCCGAAGCGCCGGTCGAGCACGTCGACTCCGTGACCGCCGCCCAGATCCTGCACGGCCGGGACTTTCGCGTTTCCCCGTTCCGCGTGCAGCCCGGTTCGCGCCTGGTGAAAGCGATCGACGCGCAAGGGCGGTTGCTGGCGATTGGGGAGGTCCGTCTTCCCAACCTGTACCACCCGATCGTCGTGCTGTGATGCCGCGATGCCGGAAGGCCCACAAAGCGAGCGTGGTGATTTCTACTGCCCCCACTGCGACCGGCCGGTCGAGAAGCCGCTGCGCTGCGGCGACTGCGGATCCCTCATCTGCCGGGAGTGTGGCTCGCCCGTGGAGCAGGCCGATGACCTGGGCGTGGGCTAAGAGCCGCCTGGTTCGCGCCGCTCTGCTGGCCGCTCTGCTGGCGGGTTTCGCCTGCCACCGGCGCGAAGCGCCCCGCGCCGAGCCGGTCGGCGAAGCCTACGTGGCCCCCGAAACCCTGGAACTGCGCCATGAGATCGCCCTGAATTCCGGGACGGCGGCGACGGTGAAGCGGGGCGAGCATTTGGCCGTGCTCCAGCGGCGGAGGCGCTTCGTCAAGGTGCGCACCGCCGCCAACCAGGAAGGCTGGACCGAGCAGAGCCAGCTCCTCACGCCCGAAGTCTACCGGCAGATCGATCAGATGGGGAAACAGGCCGGCGGTCTGCCTTCGCTCGGCGTTTATCGCGCCCGGGTCAAGCTCAATATCCACTTCGAGCCCTACCGCTGGTCGCCGAGCTTCGATCAACTCAAAGAGGAGGAGAAGGTGGACCTGCTCGGCCGCCGCGCCACCGAGCGCACCTCCGGCCCGCCCGCCCCGGGCGCCCCCCCACCGGCTTCGGACAAGCCCCAGGCTACCGACGAGTGGTACCTGGTCCGGACGTCCCACAGCCACGGCGGCTGGGTGCTGGGGCGCATGATGGATGCCGACATTCCCGACGAGGTCGCGCAATACGCCGAGGGCCGCCGCATCACTTCTTACTTTCCTCTCAGCGAAGTCGTCGATGGCGGCCAGGTGAAGAAGGTCTGGCTGTGGACGACCATCGATAAAGGAAATGAGGCCTACGATTTCGATTCCTTCCGCGTCTTCAACTGGGGCCGCCGGAAGCATCGCTACGAAACCGCGCACATCGAGCGGCGGCTGAAGGGCTTCTTCCCCGTTTCCGCCACGCCAAGTGTGCAGACCCGCTTCGGCAAGGGGCCCGGCTTTTCCATGGTCATCGAGAAGGCCGACGGCCAGCGTTATCTGCGGCGCTATGTCATGATCGGCTACAACGTTCGGCCCTATGCCGAAGAACCGGCGCCGCCCGCCGCATCGCTTTCGACTTCGTCCACCGGCCAGCCGGCCGCCGCCGCCCAGACCTCGGCCGGCCCCGGTTTTTGGCGCCGCCTGTGGAACCGAATCCGCGGCCGTTCCGAGCCGCAACCGTAAGTGTGAGACATGCAGCCGTTTGACAAGTGCCCGGTGTGCGGGGGCGAGTTGGCCGCCAAGAAGGTGGAGAAGCTTTTGCGTGGCGGCAGGAACACGGCCGTCGTCGAGGTCGATGCGCAGGTGTGCCTGCACTGTGGGGAACGGTTGTATAGGCAGGACGAAGTACAGTGGTTCGAAGAGATCCGGGGGAAGCTGGAACGGCAGGAAACCGAGGGATTTGAGTTCCTGGGGACGTCGTTTCGCGTCGCGTGAGAGCCCCTCTCAGGCCGGGAAGGCAAAGTCGATTCCGGAATCGCTGTCGGTTCTCTTCGCGCCGCTCGGAAAGTCCTGGGCTTGTGTTATAGTGTCGGGTTATGCCGCGCGAGTACGTCCCAATCTTGATCTTTCTGGCGATCGCCATCGCGTTTCCGGTGGTGACCATCATCCTCGCCAAGCTGGTTCGCCCGCACTTTCCGTCGAAGGACAAGCTCGAGGCCTACGAGTGCGGCATCCAGGCGGCCTCCGACTCGCGCGGCCGCTACACGGTTCGCTTCTACATCGTCGCCATCCTGTTTGTGATCTTCGACGTCGAAACCATCTTCCTGTTTCCCTGGGCCATCCAGTACAGCGTGCTCGGCCTGTTTGGCCTGGTCGAGATGCTGGTCTTCCTGGCTATCCTGATCGTCGGTTACATCTGGGTCTTCCGCAAAGGCGCGCTGGACTGGGTTTGATCCGCCCGTTAGCGGCGTCTTGCGCGGTCCGTCTTCGTGTAGGCGCTCACCGAATCGCCGCGTGTTGCGCTTCTGATCCGCGCATCTGATCCGCATGGGCCGCGCCACTCGGCACGGGCGGCGCGCCCTTCCACCCGCGACTCCGAATTTGACTTTCCCACCCGCCCGCCGGAACGCGGCAGCACAAGGCTGAAAACAAAGGGTTTTCTCAGCGCGCTCGGCGTCTCCGCGGTGAATCGAATCGGTTTTTCAGCAGCCTGTGACCCTCGAAATATCCAGGCGAGCGCATTACCGTGGACTGCGGCGCTGGAAATTGGGGTGCTGCAGCCACCCCCGCACTGCCTGAGTCCGCGCGAGCGCCGCCCAGGGGCTCCGCTGCATTTGTTGTGGGTCTGTTGAAATGGCCTCCGGTCCTGGTACCGGGGACGAACCGAAAACGCCCGCCTGGAAACAGCCCGCCACAGACACCGGCACAGGATTTGGCAGCGACGGGACACCCCTATCCGGGGCGGAGAAGTTCATCGCTGTCGCCAGATTGCCGATTTGTGAAGAGGCATCCCGGGCCGTCAGCGTGTCGAGACCCCAGCGCCATTCAATCAGCCTCAGCACGGAGGTGTGGTCAAAAACCGTATGACTCACCAGGGCTGTGGCCGGCTGCAATCCCCGGCGCGATTCCATGATCCTGCGCCGCGGGATGTGATTGACAACATCGCTGTTGCGCGTAAAGGGAGACGCCACAATTGCAGGCACGCGGAAGCCGAGAAGAGCCTGGCCGCTCACCAAGTCCTGATCCACGTTATTCGGCGCCACGACCCGTGGAGGAGCGACGTGGTCGAAGAAGCCGCCCCATTCATCGAAGTGGATGATGAGAACCGTGCCGGGCCAGCCTGGTCCGCCCGAAAGCGCATGAAAGATCGCGGCCAGAAACGCTTCGCCGTTCCGAATATCAGCATGGGGGTGGTCGTCGTTGCCGGAGCCGTCATCGAGAATGGTATACACCGGATCGACGAAACAGACGGCGGGAAGAGTGCCGGCCGCGGCCTGCGTGAGAAAGTCCTGGAAGGGGCTGCTGGAGAGCAAGTACCTGCCGCCCCACAGGCCGAGGTACGGCAGATTATTGAAATAGTAGCGATGGCTCACGCCGGCCGCGGACAGACGATCGAAAATCGTAGGCAGGCTGGTAGGAGAAATGCTGTCATCGAGACGGTCCGTTTGGCCCGCCCACGAGAACATCCGGTTCGGGAAAGTCGGACCTAGAACGGAAGCGAAGTAGCGGTCGCAGACCAGATAGTTTTGAGCCAGAGCGCTGAGAAACGGAAGATCCGGCTCAGCATAGTAGCCAATGGAATACGCGTCGTTGCCGCCGGCGCGGAGGAAACCATCCATCGCCCCGTTGTTGTAAGCGACCCGGTCCGGGCCGTAGGAGTGGTCTGGGTCCGGGTGGCCGCAGCCCGTATAGTCTGGCGCCAGCGGATAAGTGCTGTGCGCGTTGCCGCTCTTGTCGGTGTAACTGAGACCGGCTTGTCTTCCATCGGCGCCGCCCAGCCAGCCGAGGAAATGGTCGAAGCTACGATTCTCCATGGTCACGACAACGATGTGTTGAATCCCGGATTCCTGTGGTGGTGGCAGCGTGAGCGAATCGGTGATAAGTACCGACCCGGATACCAGCTCAGGGATGCCGGTTAGGATCGGTCCGGAACCGGATGGCCCCTGCGCGCGGCCCAGCCGGCTGGCGGGGCCGAGCGTGGCGGCGACGCCCGCACCGGCGGCCGCTTGAAGAAACCTACGACGATTGACGGACAAGACCAGACCCTCATTTTACTGTGGAGGATAGCCACACGGCGCCGACCGAGCCGAGACCATCCCGAGTTCGAGCACTACGTTCTGCCGGGCCCGGTACCTCTTCTCCTCAGGCCTGTTGGCCCTGTAGCCCTCGTCGCCCGGGGTCAGCAAGGCACAGGCAAAAGCGATGTTGCCACGTTCGCCCAAGTAGCGCTCCAGCTTTTCGATGATCGTGCCTCCTGTAGGAACTCGAGCGCCTGGGCGTCGGTTTCGTCTCGCTCACAGAGGCGCTGGACCTGAGGACACCGACCGGACGAGTGATGGCAGGTCTGCTGGTTGTGTTCGCCGAGTTCGAACATGAGATCCTGTGAGAACGTATCCGAGCCGGGTTGGCCGAGGCGCGGAAGAACGGGAAGCACCTGGGACGGCCTCGGACGGCGGCGCGGAAATCCGCCCAGGTCCGGCAACTATACCGCGATGGCGCCAGCAAGGCCGAGATCGCCCGAAGGCTCCACATCGGGCGGACCTCGGTGCGCCGCATTCTGTCGGCAAAGAGGAGCTGAGATGCCAACAAGGACGATAGATCACGGGCAAGAAATCTATCAGATCAAGGTCACTCTACTTGGCACAAAGCCGCCGATCTGGCGCCAACTGTTGGTGCCAGCGGACGTGACTTTGGAGCAGTTGCACGACGTGCTGCAAGTGGCCATGGGGTGGGAGGACTGCCACATGCATGAGTTCCGCATCGGCCAGAAGCGGTTCGGCAAACCAGATCCAAACGAAAGGCTCATGGGCCTGCCGGCCATCGGCAACGAGCGAACGGTGCGACTGTTCAGCGTACTCGGCAAGGCTGGCGCGAAAGCCGTGTACACCTACGACTTCGGTGACGGCTGGGAACATGGCATTGCCGTTGAAAAAGTGCTCACGCCGGAACCGGGACTTGCGTATCCGGTCTGTACGGACGGTAAACGCCATGGCCCGCCCGAGGACTGCGGCGGCATCCCCGGCTACTACAATCTGCTGGAAGCCATCGGTGATCCAGACAACGACGAGCATGAGGAGATGCGGGATTGGCTGGGCGACGATTTTGATCCGGAAGCATTTTCAGTCGATGAGGTCAACCGGAGGCTCACACCCCTGCGACGCCGCCGCGCAAAGGGCTGAAGAAGGCTCGTGGCGAGTAGTACTGTACACGTCATAAGCCTGGTTCTGTTGAACTTGTATTCCCGGTTCGCGTTTTTCTGGTGCAGCATCGCTTGAATCTCCACCCATGCGCGATAAAACTGCGCGTGGTTTGCCGTTCCGGATAATTTTCTCGACCAACCACTCTAGCCGCCAGGAGAGCTTCTCCGAAGCCCCACCCACCGTCCCAATGTCTGCTGCCTTCTCAAGTTCGGCACGTCGCTTGCTCGAGACAAGGTAACCGAGAAGAAGCAACAGCTTTTGATGAAACTTCAATGGGTTGAACCACCAGGGATCCACCGCAGGCCTGGGCCTGGCACTGCCCAAAAATCCCGCAAAAAAAGAGCCGATCCCGGTCCGGTTTGCGCGTTAACAAGTAGGCCGGCAGTTTTGCTCAGGGCGGGGTTGGGTTGCTGAGCAAACGGCTCCTGCCCAAGGAGAATCGAAATGCGGATCACCCTCGCACTGGGCCTGGCCGCCTGGATCACGCCGCTGGCGGCGCAGCCGGACCTTCGCAGTCAAGAGATCGAGGCGGCCAGGGATCAGAAGGAGCAGCAGCTCGAGTCGGAAACGCAGCCAAGGTTCGAGCGCGACTTCGTGCGCGTTCAGCGCTGGACCTCCCTGCTCTTTGGGGACACGAACGGGTTCCACCTCAGGCTCGGCGGGATGGCGCCGGGGTCCGGACTCGCCCTGGGACCCGAGTACACCCGCAAAGACCTGTGGGACAGCAGGCTGCTCCTTCGGCTGAATGCCGCGGCGTCTACGAGAGGCTGGTACCGGAGCCAGTTTCAGGCCGGATTGCCCGAGTTATGGAACGGCCGGGCCTTCGTAGACTTCAGCACGACCCATCGCGATTACGGCAGCATGGCCTACTACGGGCCGGGGCCGGATTCGCGGAAGTCCGGACGCAGCGACTACCGGCTGGAGGACACGTTGGTGGAGCTTCGCCCGGGGATCCGTCCCATGCGGCGCCTGACCGCGGGCGTGACCGGCGGATTCCTGGCCGTCAACGTCGGCCCCGGCGCCTCCTCTACCTTCATCTCGACCGACCGGCAGTTCGGTCCCGACGCGACGCCCGGCATCACCCGCCAAAGCAGCTTCTGGCGCTCCGGCGCTTTTGTTCAGTATGACTGGCGCGATCACCCGAGCGATACAACGAGTGGCGGGAAGTATGTCGCCGAGTACCTGGTCTTCTCCGACCGGCAACTGGGCCGCTTCAGCTTCAATCGCCTCGACCTCGACGTCCAGCAGTACATTCCCTTTCTGAACCACAAGCGCGTCATCGCCCTGCGCGGCCGATCGTCGCTGGCCGCTCCGCACCAAGGCCAGCAGGTACCGTTCTATCTGCAGCCGACGCTGGGAGGGCCGGATACGCTGCGCGGATTCGGCGCTTTCCGGTACTACGACGACAAGATGGTCGCGCTCAATGCCGAGTACCGCTGGGAGGCTTCGAGGATCTCTCGGCGCGTTACGGTCTCGGCCCGTCAATCACCTACCACGCTCAATGGTCGTCGTTCGACAACGAGCGAGGCGAGCGGCGCGTCATTCCGGGAGTTCGCGGATTCGTCGTTGCTGACGCGTTGCGCGCGGCTCCCGACGCGCGGTACCTGGCGGTCACCATCCAGGCCGACAATCCGGCTGACGTGAAGCAGAACCACCGGCTGGTCGTGTATCTGCGGAGGACTGGCGGCGGCGTTCAGGTGGTTGGCGTTGAGCGAATCGCGTGAAACATCTGTATCTCCGTCCCTTCCGGCTCGCCGGACTTACGCAGCCATACATAGCAGTGATTGCCGATCTGACCGGCGCGCGGCGACCGGAGCAGCCACCGGTCCAGGTACCGAAGCGGAAAAAGGAGCCAGCCCAACAGGCCGTGCGCCGCCGCCCGCAGGGGCCTCCAGGGCAGCCAGAGCTTGACGTATTCGATCAGGAAGACCAGCAGCGTGGCCGTGGGGCCGGTCCGCCAGCCGGCCGAGACAATCTCCAGCCCGCCGGACAGGCGCCGCAAGCCATCCAGCGTGAAGCGTTGAAAGTCCCGGGGATATTCATGGAAGGGGTGACAGAAAGGAACCACCAGGTGCGCGAATCCTCCGGGCCGCAGCACCCGCTCGATCTCGCGCACCACTCGCTCGGGCCGCTCCACGTGCTCCAGCACCGCATCGCATTCCACGCGCTGGAACACGCCGCCGCGGAAAGGCAAATCCTCGGCCGA
>JBGOUJ010000237.1:0-10391 GCA_041477005.1 Terriglobia bacterium
CCGGCCCCGTGCGGTCCCAGCACGCGAAACGGATCGCCGTGGTAGGCGCCGACAATCGCCGCGATGTCACCGGCAAGAGCCACAGGGGAATGATAGCAGTTGAGCGGGACCGGCTTCAGCCGGCATTCGGCAACCGCGGCAACCGGTTATCGGGCCGGCGCCGGCAAGCGCAGCACGATCTTCGCGCCCCACCGGAAAGGGACCATAAATAAGAGCGCCCGCCGAGACCCCGCCCAGCTTCACAGGGATCTCGCCCAGCCCGGCCGCCGGCCTGCAAGTCTGCTCCCGCCTTCCCGCGGCCTCATCCTAGGACGGACACACGGGTCGATTCCAGGGGAAACCCGCGCTGGCGCCAGCCTTCGAAACCGCCGGCCAACGGCCGGACGCGGGTAATCCCGTGCCGGTGCAGTTGGAGCGCCGCCCGGGCGCTCGAGGCTTCGTTGGGTCAAGTGCAGTAGAGGATCACGTCGCGGTCGCGGGGGATCTGCTCGTGACCGAGGTCCAGCTCTTCGAGCGACATGTGGATCGCCCCGGGCAGCTTCTCTCCGTCGCCGTCGTAGTCGATCGAGTGACGCAGATCGACCACGACGACATCCTCTCCAGCCTGCATCCTGGCCAGCAGATCCTCCGGCGCGATCCGCGCCACGCGAAGCCGGCGAATGAAACGCTCGCGCTGGATCCACTTCCCAGCGATGTAAGCGGCCAGGCCCGCCGCCAGCAGCACCACCAGCCGGCCGCCCAGCCGCAGCGCCGGCTCTGCGATCCGCTCCAGTTCTCGGTGGAAGAGGTAACCAACGCCGAGCAGGGCCCCGGACCACAGCACCGCCCCGGCCCCATCCACCAGCACAAATCGCCACCGGCGCATCCGCATGATCCCGGCGAGCGGCGTCGCCATCGCGCTCAGGCCCGGTAAAAACTTGGCTACCAGCAGAGCGCCGCCACCGGTACTCGAAAACAGGGTTTCGGCGCGGCGCACGCAGGAATCCGGCTCGAGCGAAATCCGGCAAAGCAGTTGCAGCACCGCACGGCCCCGCCGGCGCCCGAGCTCGTACCAGAACAGATCGCTCGCCAACGCCGCCGCAGTGGCCGTCGCTACCGCCAGCGGGAGTGAGAAGCGGCCATCCCGCGCCAGCACGCCCATCGCCATCAGGACCGGCAGCGCCGGAATCGGCAAGCCGATCTGATCGGCCAGGGCGAACAGAAACAAGACGGCGTACCCGTGCCGGTCCAGGAAATGGATGGCGTTGTGCATGGGCGAATCCCTATTGTCCTATAGCGCGCAGGTAGCGGGCTGCCGAGCGGGCCACGGCGGCCTTGGCGTCCTCAAAAACGATGTGGCCGAACCAGGCGCCGTAAATGCGCTCGTAGGCGAACGGCTCGACGGCCTTCTCGATGCCGTGAATGGCCGCCGCCGGCAGAGGAATCAGGTTGGGGTAGCTGTAGAGGAAGCTGACCCAGCGGCGGTCCGATGACACCTTGATCACGTCGCCGGTGAGCAGCGCCCCTCGCCCCTGCTCTCCGCCTGCCCAATGCAGCACGGTCGCGCCCGGGAAGTGCCCGCCGCAACGCACCAGCGTCAGCCCATCGCCCAACGCCTGCGCATCCCCTTCCCAAAAGACGATGGCCGGATCGGGCCGCATCACCCATTGCCGATCGTCTGCGTGCAGGTAGATCGGCGCGCGGCCGAAGGCATGGCTCCATTCGACCATCGACGAGTAGTAATGGGGATGCGAGATGGCGATCGCCGAGATCCCGCCCAGCGCCCGCACCGCCTCCACGGTCGCGTCGTCGATCACGCTGATCGAGTCCCAGAGGATGTTGCCGCCCGGCGCCTGTAGAAGCAGCGCCCGCTGCCCGATGGCAAAGGCCGGCTCGGTCCCGATGCCGGTGAGGCCGGGACCTTCCGGCTTCAGGATATTCCGGTGGCCGGCCCGCAGGGCTTCCAGGGTGGTCCACTGCTGCCCGTTCCAGCCGACATACTGCCGGTCGTCTTCGCAAACCGCGCAACGCTCCGGCGGGCGATCGGCCGGGGCAAACTGGGATCCGCAGGTTTCGCAAATGTGGGCCGGCAAGGTTTTCGCCCTCGCGAGTATCGACTCATCTTGCCGATTTTTAAGGGGCAAGTCCAGTGTGTGGTCTTGGGGCGCCCGTCCCACGCCGCGACCGTTGAGCAGTGGTTTGCGGCCGCAGGGGAACGCTGCGGCCGCGGCTCCGAAAAACGCTTACGGAAGATCCACGAAGAGCAGGTCCGAGTCCTTCTGCGCTTCGATGCCCAGCTCGGGCTCATCATCGATCCGCGCCTGGTCGCCGGTCGCCAGCGTCTGCCCGTTCAAGTTGAGCCCGCCGCCGATCACGAACAGGTAGCCCTTGCGCTTTGGCTCGGTCCGGTGAGACACCTGCTCGCCGGCGCGCAAGCTCGAGAGATACACGACCGCGTCTTGATCGATGGGCAAGGTCCCCGCAACTCCGCCCGCGGAGACCACCGGCAGCAGTTTGCCGGCGCGATCTGCGGCAGTGAACTGGCGCTGCCCCCACCACGGCTTGCGGCCCCGCGTGCGCGGCAAAATCCAGAACTGCAGCAGGTGCACGGGGTTGCTCTTGGAGTGGTTGAACTCGGAGTGCATAATGCCCGTCCCCGCCGACATCACCTGCACCTCTCCGGCCCCGATCACGCCCTGGTTTCCCTGGTTATCCCGATGTTGCAGTGCGCCGTCGATAACGTAGGTCATGATTTCCATGTCCCGGTGCGGGTGCATCCCGAAACCCTGCCCGGGCTGAATCACGTCGTCGTTGAAGACCCGCAGCGGCCCCCAGTGCATGTTGGCCGGATCGTGATAGGTGTCGAAGGAGAAGTGCCAGAAGGTGTCCAGCCAGCCCATGTTCTGGTGGTGCCTCTCGTCCGATCGAATAATCTGCATCATGGTTATCTCCCGTATTAACGATTATCGTTACAACAGATATTAGATGCAAAAGGAGCCTATTGGATTCGCCCCCGCGCCGCCTGGAGCAGGGAACTGAGCGAACGGAGCCGCACCGCCCCCAGGCGCCCCAACTGCCGCCGGTGCACGCCGGCGATCGGGCCGTCCAGGTTCTTGAGGATCTCCAGGCCCGCCGGGGTGATGCGGGCGGTGAGGACGCGGCGGTCCTTTTTCTCGCGGCTCCGGGTGACAAGCTTGCGGGCCTCCAGCCGGTCGAGCAGCCGGGTGATGTCCGGGTCGCGCGTGACCATCCGCTCGCCGATCTGGCGGCAGGCCAGTCCCGCCGTTCCCGCGCCCCGCAGGATCCGCAGCACGTTGTACTGCGTGGGTGACAGCCCGACCGGCTTCAGCGCCGCCGCTACGCCCTGCATCAGCGCGTCGGCCGTCCGCTGCACGTTCAGGAAGACCTCCTCTTCCGCAGTCCGCAGCACCTTTCCCATCGCGTCTTCACTATATTCGTTATAACGATTATTGTCAAGAGGAACACCCCTTCCAAGGGGAAAAGCGAACAGCAAGACAAAAGGCAAAGCGCAAAAGGCAAAAGGCAAAAATCAAGGAAGGGGGCATTTTTTTAGTGCCTGGCCCGGGGGCCGGGCAGAGTGCTGCGCGCGAAGCGGCGCATCCCTGATTTTTGTCTTTTGCGCTTTGCCTTTTGCCTTGCTGTTTTAGTTTCTAGTACGAGGGAAGGGATTCCTCGCGCGCTGAACTGCCGAGGATTAGACGGATCAAGCGAAGCCGAGTCCACTGTGCTACCATGCTTACCAGCCGCAACCGTACTCGAGCGGCTCCCCGAGGAGGGTCCCATGTCACCGAACCGCCGCAGTTTCCTGCAGTCTCTGGCCGCGCTGCCGGGCGTAAGCGCCCTGCTGCCCGCCTCGCTAGCCGCCAAGCCCGCCCGCCGCGAAGTTTACAAGGAGCTCGGTATCCGGCCCCTGATCAACGCCGCCGGCACCTACACCGCTTTGAGCGCCTCGCTGATGCCGCACGAGGTCGTCGAGGCGGTGGATGCCGCCTCCCGCCAGTACGTCAGCCTCTCCGAGCTGCACGACGCCGCGGGCAAGAAGATCGCCGCCCTGATCGGCTGCGAGGGCGCTTTGGTCAGCGCCGGCGCCGCTTCCGCCCTCACCCTCGGCACCGCCGCCTGCGTCGCCGGCAAGGATCAGGAAAAGATCCGCCGCCTGCCCGACACAACCGGCATGAAGAACGAGGTCATCATCCAGAAGTCCCACCGCTACGGCTACGACCACGCCGTCCGCAACGTCGGCATCCGCTTCGTCGAGGTCGAAACCCGCGAAGAGCTGGAGCGGGCCGCGGGCGACCGCACCGCCATGATGCTCTTCTTCAATGCCAATGACCCGGTCGGCAAGATCAAATCCGAGGAATTCGTCCAGCTCGGCAAGAAGCTCAACGTCCCGACCTTCACCGACGCCGCCGCCGACTGCCCGCCGGTCGAGAACCTCTCCCGCTACATCAAGATGGGCTTCGACCTGGTGACCTTTTCCGGCGGCAAGGGTTTGCGCGGGCCGCAATGCTCCGGCCTCCTGCTCGGCCGCAAGGACCTGATCGAGGCCGCCGTGCTCAACAACAATCCCTACAGCGACTCGGTGGGCCGCACCAACAAAGTCGGCAAGGAAGAGATCGTCGGCATGTGGGCCGCCCTCGATCACTTCATGAAGCTGGACCACAAGGCCGTGTGGCGCGATTGGGAGAAGCGGTGCAAGACGGTCGCCGACCTGGTCACGCCGGTCAAGAGCGTCAAGACCGAGGTTTTCGTTCCCGAGATCTCCAACGCCGTCCCACACCTGCGCGTTACCTGGGACTACGCGGCCTCCGGCCTCAGCCCGGCCGATGTCGTGAAGCAGCTCCGCGATGGCGAGCCGAGAATCGAAGTTCGTCCCGGCGCGAAGGACGCCATCGAGGTCGCGGTGTGGATGCTCGAGCCCGGCGAGGAGCAGATCGTCGGCCGGCGGCTGCGGGAGATCCTGAAGAAAGCGTAGCGCCGGTCGGTCCTTGTCGCAGAGAAGTTTCGTTTGATTTTCTTTCCCGGCTGGAGCGCTAGTCCCGCCGGCAGAGGCCGTTGCACCTCTCCCCTGTCGCAAGTTCATGAGCAGAAGCATCTCACTTCCCGAGGAGATCCTTCAAAAGGCTGCGGAGTTGGCGGCCCAGGAGCACGTGTCGGTTGAGGAGTTCGTGTCAGCAGCGCTCTCGGAACAGATCGCGGGCCGGGAATATCTCAAGCTGCGTGCGTCGCGTGCCAATCGCGAACGGTTCCGGGCAGCGATGGACCAGGTTCCCGATGTCGAGCCGGATGAGTGCGACCGGCTCTAGCCATTAGCCATAGCGTGGCTAAGTGTTCCGGCGTCGGCAGTCCTGTTTGCGGCTTGCTCTCCTGACAAAATGCCGCCCT
Organism: Terriglobia bacterium; assembly: GCA_041477005.1. Taxonomy (GTDB): domain Bacteria; phylum Acidobacteriota; class Terriglobia; order Bryobacterales; family JACQDG01; genus JBGOUJ01. Next base: position 5,386 of record JBGOUJ010000237.1, read on the forward strand.
GATTGTAGCCCGGCCTATCTCCCCTTTCGCTCCTCCACCATCGCCTTCAGCGCCTCGAGCTCGTCGCGCAACTTCTTCTCGCGGCGGCCGATGCTGGCCACGTAGAGCAGGTGAATCACCCAGGCCGCCGAAAACGCGTACCACAGCCACTTCAGGTTTTCTTCCATAAATCCTCTCAGGCGGCGTGCACCGTCCGGCGCAGGCCCTCGGTTTCGCGCCGCAGCGCTTCCAGGCGCCGCCGCACTCGCAGCAGGCAGCCGTAGAGCACCAGCAACGCCACCAACGAAAAATACAGCACCACGCGCATGTGGGCGTTGAGCGAGCCTTCCTGGCTGAACAGCACCGGCTGCGGGTGCTGCGTCCGCCACCAGCGGTTTGACATGTAGACGATCGGCACGTCGGTGAACGCGAAGATCGAAAACACCGCCGACAGCACGCCCCGCTGCGTCGGCTCTTCAATCGCCCGCCGCAGGATCAGGTAGCCCACGTACATCAGCCACAGGACAAAATCCGAGGTGAGCCGTGCGTCCCAGGTCCACCAGATGCCCCACACCGGCCTCGCCCAGCACATGCCGGTCACCAAATGCGCGCACATGAAAATGGCCGATCTCGTTCGACGCAACGGCTAGCTCATCGAAGCGGAGATCCCGGCCCAGGAGGAAACGGATGCCGGCGAAAGTGCCCACGCCCACCGCCACCACAGCCACCCAAAACGACGGCACGTGGAAGTAAAAGATGCGCTGCACGATCCCCATGGTCAGCTCGATCGGCGCCCAGACGAAGATCAAGTAGAGATCGACGATCAAAAAAACCGCCGTCACCATCGCCCACACCCAATCGGATCGGCTTTTCATGATCTATCTCAAGTAGCTCAGCTCGAATGCACCAAACGCCGCAGGCCTTCCGTCTCCCGCCGCAGCGCTTCCAGGCGCCGCCGGAGCTGCAGCAAACAGCCGTAGAGCACCAGCAGGGCCGCAAAGCAGCCGTAGAGCGCCACGCGCATGCTCAGATCCAGACCCGAGCCCTCGCCGCCCAGAAGCACCGGCTGTGGGTGCTGCGTTCGCCACCAGCGGATCGACATGTAGACGATCGGCACGTCCACGAAGGCGAAGATCGAGAACACGGCCGAGATCACCGCGCGCTGGCTCGGCTCGTCCATCGCCCGCCGCAGGATCAGGTAGCCGACGTACATCAGCCACAGCACGAAGGCCGAGGTCAGCCGCGCGTCCCAGGTCCACCAGACCCCCCAGATGGGCTTGGCCCAGATCGATCCGGTCACCAGATTCACGCTCACGAAGATGACCCCGATCTCGTTCGACGAAACCGCCAGCTCGTCGAAGCGGAAGTCCCGGGTCATCAAGAACCGGATGCCGGCCACCATGCCCACCAGAAACGCGACCACCGCGGTGAAGAACGACGGCACGTGGAAATAGAAGATGCGCTGCACGATCCCCATGGTCCGCTCGGTGGGGACCCAGACGAAGGTCAGATAGAGCGCGGCCGTCAGCGCGACCGTCGCCAGCAGGGGCAGCGTCCAGATGCTCTTTTTCATAAGTGCGGACGGGCGAGGACGCCTATCCCACCAATACCAGCTCCACCAGGGCCAGGCCGAGCAGCGTGAAGATCAAATCGAAGCCGGCCAGGAGCTTCAGCCAGACCAGCTCCGGCGCGACCGGCTGGCCTGAAAACAGCACCGTCGTCAACCGCACCGAGGCCATCAGCGCCGGCACCGTGATTGGAAAAACCAGCAGCGGCAGCATCAGCTCCCGCAGGTGTACGTTCACCGTCAGGGCGCTGAAGACGGTTCCGATGACGGTCAGCCCCCAGGTCCCCAGCGCCATCACCAGCAACAGCCAGCCGATGTTGGCCTCCCAGCGGACATTGTAGAAGATTCCGAACACCGGCAGGCAAACCAATTCGAGCACCAGCAGCAGCAGCGTGTTCACCAGGACCTTGCCGAAGAACAGGGACGCGCCGGAGAGGGGCGAGGCGATCAGCGCGTCCAGGCACTCGTTCAGCGTCTCGCGAGCGAAGCTGCGGTTGAGCACCAGCACGCCGGCGAAGCTGAAAACGAGCCACAGCAGCCCGCCGGACATCTCGCGCACCTGCTCGCCGGTCGGGTCGAAGGCGAAGCTGAACAGCAACAGGATCACCAGGGCGAAGGAAAGCGCCGCGTTGAGGACCTCCTTGCTGCGCGCCTCGAGGCGCAGGTCCTTGAGCGCGATCGTGAGGGCCGAGCGCAGGAACTCCATCAGGCGGCCGGCTCCGAGAACCGGCGGTAGAAATCCTCCGGGGCGGCCCGGATCTCGGCTGTATTCGGCCCGCGAAAGGCGAGCCGGCCGCGGTCGAGCACGGCCACGTCGGTGGCGAGCGCGAGAGCCTCTCGCAACTGGTGGGTGCTGATGAGGACCGTGCGTCCCTGGCCGTGCGCCTGCTCCACGAGGCCGGCCAGCAGGGCCGCGGCCCGGTCGTCGAGCGCCGTGAACGGCTCATCGAGCAGCAGGATCTCCGGATCGTGGAAGAAGGCCCGGGCGATTGCCAGCCGCTGCCGCATACCTCGGGAGAACTCGCGCGTCCGGCTGTGGCGCACGCGCTCCAGGCCCGTCGCTTCCAGCCACTGCGTGATCCGGCCCTCGGGCGCGGGGACGCCGTAGAGCCGGGCGAAAAATTCCAGGTTCTCGGCCGCCGTCAGATCGTCGTAGATCCAGATGCCGTGGCCGATGACGCCGATGCGCCGGCGCTGGGCCTGGCTGCGCAAGTCGCCGCCGGCCCCTTGACCGGCCACCTCTCCCCCCACCTCGAGGGTCCCACGCGACGGCCGGGAGAGGGCCGCCAGCATCCGCAGGAACGTTGTCTTGCCTGCCCCGTTGCGGCCGAGCAGGGCGAGCGTGGTGCCTGGGGCCACCTCCAGGCTGATGTCGCGGAGGGCGGCAAAATCCCCGAAAAACTTCCAGACCCCCTGCGCTCGGATCAGCGGGACCGCGTTCATGCCTTCCGCTTGCCGCGCGGCCGCTCGGCAGACCGCGGTTGGGGTGGTGGCGCCGGCTTGGGAGCGCCCGCCGGGCCGGCGCTGTAAAGGGTGTAGAAGCCCAGCGCCAGGATGGTCAGCACCGAGCCCAGGATCCACCAAAGCTGGTCGTGGATGGGCGCCGGAATGATCGTAATGCTCTCGCCGTCGGACCCTTCGCCCGACGATTCCTTTTCGCGCGAGAGCTTCCCCTCGCCCGAGATCGAGAGATCGAACGATCTCACCGGCGGCAGCGAGAAGATCGAGGCTTTGATCTGCGGGTTCTCCGGCATCGGCTCCAGGCCCTCTCCGGAGAGCGTCACGCCGCTCGGGGCGGCGACGCGCGTCACCAGTCCGTCGTAAAGGCTCCGCATCTCGAAAGCCATCGGCGACTGGTAGGGTACCAGGTAGGTCAGCTCGATGCGGCTCTCGCCCGGCTTGATCGGGAAGCGGACTTTGTAGGTGTCGGGCTGGTCGGTCTTCTCCGCCGTTTCGTGCAGGGGCATACCTCCCGGGCCGGTGGCGCTCGCCTTCACTACGCCTTTCGCCGCCGGCGGCAGGTAGAAGCGAAGCGTGCCCTGCCTGGCGTCGGCGTAGGTTACCGGCGGCTGTGCCCGGTTTGAATACAGGAAGTATTCGACGACGATCATCTGGCCGCCCGAGGGCTCGAGCAGGGCGATGTGCGTCTGGGGCGCCCCGGCCTTTCCTTGGGCCGGGGCCGACCGGTACACGGTCAGCTTCACGTCGCCCGTGCGCGATCCCGGAGGGATCATCTGGTTGTAAGTGACGCCGTCGAACTCGGCCCGCAGCAGTACCGGCGCCGGCTGCCCGCCCGTGCCCGCGACGCTTTCGCCGAAGCGAAACTTGCCATAAGAGTCGCTGCGCGCGGTGGCCACCGGCACCATTCCCTGGTCGAGCTTGAGCAGGGTGACTTCGACGCCCGCTTGCTCGCGGCCGGTCGTGCCGTTGAGCACTACTCCCTCGATCGCGGCGGTTGCGGGGGCGGCCAGGAGCAGGAAGCAGAGCGCGACGACCGCTCCCTTACGGTCGCGGCTCCGTTTCCGAGCCGCGACCGTGAGGGAGCGGTTGGCCTGGCGCAGGATGATACGGTTTCCGCTCATGATGCCGCCGGAATGGCTTGCCCGCACTCGCCACAGAACTTCATGGGCCGCGAAAACTCGGTCGAGCAGTTGGGGCATACGCAAACGGCCTTGGGTTTCGCCGGCTCGGCGGCCACAGCCGGCGGCGCCGGCGCTTTGTCCGCTTTCTCCGCTTTCGCCTTCACTTTCTCGATATCCGCCAGCACTACGGACAAATGCCGCTGCAGGTCGAGCTTGATGTCCGCGTAGTCCTGGTCGGAGAGCTTCCCCATGCGGTACTCGAACTGCAGGTCCCGCAAGTTCTCGTAGATCGCTTTCTTCTTCTCTTCGAGGTGCGCGGTCGGCGAAACCGGCTCGGGCGGCGGCAGATCCTTTTGGCGAATCAGCAGGGTGAGGCCCAGGGCCACGGCGATGAGGATGGCGGCTCCGGCGAAAATCATTTACTCCAGGTCGGCCAGTTCTTTTTCCATCTGGTCGCGATACTTCTCGATCGGCGGGACGCCCGCGGCCGCGGCCGGGACCGGCCTTCTCCAGCGGGCCAGGACGTAGCGGATGACGATCAGCCCTACCACCAGGGCGATGAACGGCATGAGCCATCCCAGCAGGTTGAAGCCCTGGGCCGGCGGCGACGCCAGGATGAGCGCGCCGTATTTGTTCTTCAGTTTTTCGAGGATGGCGTCATCGCTCGCTCCAGCGCTGATGTCGGCGCGCATCTGCTGGTGTACCTCCTCCCGGAAGTGACAATGCAGCATGTTGCACGAGCCGACCGTGTAGGAACAGCCGCCGGCTGTGCACTGGCACTTCATCCGCTCGCCGATCGTGTAAAGGCGCGCCTCCATCTTGTCCCCGGTGCTGACCACCTGGCCCGACAGGGTTTGACCCCAGAAGCCCAGGGCGAG
>JBGOUJ010000238.1:0-10374 GCA_041477005.1 Terriglobia bacterium
GGCTTATTGGTATTCGGTGTATCGTGGCGGCAGCCCTGGCCACTTGCGCTCCTGCAGTTCAGCTCCATGGTAGCGCCTGCGGGAAGCGACGGCAATCCTGGATTAGATCTAAATCGCAATTGTTGTTATGGCGCACGGCCTTGGCAAGATAGTCGAGCAAGGCGACCGCCCGGTCACCGCAAGCCGTCATCCGATCAACCATTCCACGGAACTGGCGGAACTGCGGTGCATCCAGGAACTCGAACAAGACGTCGTTGACGTGAACCTGATTTCATCGCGGACATCGCCTGCACGCTGCGCTATGATCTCTTCATGACTAGACGCACTCTCTGTGCTCTACCCTGGCTTGGTGCTCGACTAACGGCCGCCGACTGGCCCAACTGGCGCGGCCCATCCTCCGATGGCGTCTCCCCCGAAAATTCTCTGCCGCTGAAATGGAGCCGCACGGAAAACGTCCGCTGGCGGGTCCCGCTCGCCGAACGCGGCAACTCCACACCAATTCTCTGGGGCGATCGCCTTTACCTCACGCAGCCGATCGAGAAGCAAAACCGCCGCACGCTGATGTGTCTGGACCGCGTCAGCGGCAAGACTCTGTGGCAGACCGGACTCGAGTATTCGGCTTCAGATCGGACTCACGCGAGCAATCCCTACTGCTCGTCCTCTCCCGTGACGGACGGCAAGCGCGTTTATGCCTGGCTGGGCTCGGCGGGATTTCTCGCCTGCGATGCGAAAGGCCAAGAACTGTGGCGGCGCGACCTTGGCAAGCAGGATCACGTCTGGGGTTATGGCTCGTCCCCCATCCTCCATGGCGGCTTGGTAATCCTCAACTTCGGACCGGGTGATCCGTCTTTCCTTGTGGCGATGGATGCCGCCAGCGGCAAGACGGAATGGAAAGTCGAGTTGGCGCCCCGGTTGCCCGCCGAGGATGTTGCCAAAGCGGGCGAGCTTCCGAAGCGGCCCGATGGCGCGGTACGCTCCGATTTCTTCGGGTCGTGGACGACGCCTGTAATCGCGCGCGCGAGCAATCGTGATGAAATGGTGTGCAACCTTGCCCGCCGCGTTGCCGCATTCGATCCGAAGACGGGTCGAGAGCTGTGGACCTGCGGCGGTTTCGCGGACTTGGCGTATGGATCGCCCGCGCCCGGCTTCGACGATAAGGGTCCACTCGTCGTCTCGCTCGGCGGTTTCGGCGGACCGGGGCTGGCTGTGCATTGCGGCGGCTCCGGAGATGTCACCGAGACCCGCCGTATCTGGCACGTCCCGCGCACGCCGGCGAGAATCGGCACTGCAGTGATTTACCAAGGCTACATTTACACAGTGGGGATCAATGGCGTTGCCGAATGCCTGGAGCTTGCTACCGGAAAGGCGGTCTGGACCCAGCGGCTCGCCGGGAAGCAGGGGAACAACGCCATCTGGTCGTCGCCGCTGCGCAACGGGGATCGGCTCTATGTGATGAATCAATCCGGCGATACGTTTGTTTATCGTGCCAGTCCGCACTTTGAATTACTGGCCGCGAATGCGCTGGAGGAAGACACGAACTCCTCGGTCGTAGCTTCCGGCGGTGAGGTCTTCCTGCGTACGCACCAAAGCCTCTGGTGCATCGCGTAGCCCAAGGTGCAGGCCCTCCGTGGCGTGTTCCTTGCGTCGGAACCCGCATGAATAAAGGCGCCGGAAAGCATCACAAGGTTAGGTCTGTCTCGTTCAAAACGGGAATCCGCTCTAAAGCTGGCGCGCCCCCGTTCTATCCCGACTGGACCTGGCGCTTTACGACGGCGATCCCTTCGAGTACCGCACGCACCTCACCGGCGTGGTCGTGCGAGGCAAAACTCCCCCAACGTCCCGGTGATCTCCACTTCCACGAGGTGATTGGATGGCAGCCTCTCGCCGGGAATCAGAACCTTCACGTAGTTGTCGCTGAGGGCGACGGTCCCGAGCGAGTGCTCCTGGTCGAGCGTCAGCACGGCCAGCGTCCGGCCGGCGAGAGACTGCCGAAATGCCGACCCCTTCTCCGCCGCCAGCTCCCGCAAGATCCGGTTGCGCTCGCGCTTCACCGGCGCCGGCACTTGACCGGGCATCTCGGCCGCGGGCGTCGAAGGGCGCGCCGAATAGGTGAAGACGTGGAGGTAGGTGAAGGGCAGATCCTGGATGACCCGATGTGTCTGCTCGAAGTCTTCGTCGGTTTCGCCGGGGAAGCCGACCATCACGTCGGCGCCGAAGGCGGCCTGGGGCATCCGCTCGTGAGCCTTGCGGATGCGGTCGGCGTAGTGGCGCGCGCGGTAGCGGCGATGCATCCGGCGCAAAATGCCGTCGGAGCCCGATTGCAGCGGCGCGTGGACGTGCCGGGCGAAGCGCGGCTCGCCGGCCATCAGATCGAGCAGCTCGTCGGTCCAGTCCATCGGCTCGACCGAGCTCAGGCGCAGGCGGCCGATTGGGGTCTCCGCGAGCACTCGCCGAAGCAGGCCGGCAAGACGGGGCGGGGAGGGGTCCGGGTCGCCCCGGAGATCGCGGCCCCAGCGGCCCAGATTGATGCCGCTTAGCACCACTTCGCGATAACGGGCGGCCAGCGAGCCGACCTGTGCGATCACTTGATCGGCAGTCGCGCTGCGGCTGCGGCCCCTCACCGAGGGGATGATGCAGAACGAGCAGCGGTTGTTGCAGCCGTCCTGGATCTTGAGGTTGGGCCGGGTGCGGTCGTGGATCGACTCTTCGACCGGGCCGGATAGGAAGGCCGCTTGCCGGGAAATGTCGCTGACGAAGATCTGGCCGTGGAACTCCAGGGCGTCGCCGGCCTGGAACTTTGGGCCGCCCTGGCGGGGGGCCGGGGCGATTCGGATCAGGTCGGCGAGCTCGTGCTTGTGGGAATTGCCGACAACCCAGGTGACGCCGGGCAGCGCCGCCAACTCCGCGGGCGCGCGCTGGGCATAGCAGCCGGTGACCAGGATCCGGGCGCTGGGGTTCTCGCGATGGACGCGGCGGATAGCCTGCCGGGCATCTTCGTCGGCCGCGGCGGTCACGGTGCAGGTATTCAGCACTACCAGCGCGGCTTCGGCGCGGGCAGCCGCCGGCTCCAGCCCCTGCCCGCGCAGGGCGGTCTCAATGGCCGCGCCGTCGGCCTGCGTGGCGCGGCAGCCGAAGTTTTGGACGTAGAAACTCCCGCTGGATGTCATGGGATGTAATCGACGGCGGGCCTGGGGCGGAAGGCAAAGCTACTGGGGCGCTCCCATCCCGCCGCTGGCGGCCGCGGCGCGGCGCTGCAGAAAACACTCCCGGCAAAACACCGGCCGCCCCTGCGTGGGCTTGAACGGCACGGTCGTTTGCTTGCCGCACTGCGAGCACACGGCCAGCGTCTCCGCCTTGTGCCCGCCGCCGCCGTGTCCGTGGCCGCGCTTGGTCTTGCAGGCGCGGCACCGCTTGGGCTCGTTCTTGAAATTCTTGTCGTGGAAGAACTGTTGTTCACCCGCCGTGAAGACAAACTCCGCTCCACACTCCGAGCACTTCAACATACGGTCAACAAACTCTGGCATCTGGCACCTGCGCTTCCGGCTGAAACCCGGGCCCTTCTGCGTCGTGGCCAAAGGGTCTTAATGATGCCATGCGGGTCTGGCGCAGCCTTCCCGCCCGTCTTCCCCGATTATGATCGCGCTATTCCACTTCGCGCCGCGACTTCTTGCGGTTGCGCTTGCGAGCCAGAGCCTGTTTCAGCCGCTTCTTTTCGCCCGGCTTCAAATAAAAGGAATGGCGCTTCACTTCCTTAATGATATCTTCCTGCTGCACCTTGCGCTTGAAGCGGCGAAGGGCGTTCTCCAGGGATTCGCCCTCTTGGAGCCTCACTTCAGCCACGCGTAAACACCCCCCTTGCTAGATACGATCAAGTCAATATGACCGAGAGAATCCACTAGATTGTATCGTATCCGGACCAAGTTTGCAGCAAATCTTTTCTGGGCGAGCGCGGCAAATCTTTTCTTTGCCGCCGGTTGCGGGCGGCGCGGGCCGGGCGTGCTATAAAGGTGGGATAAGCTTTCCGAGCCGCGACCGGGAGAGAGCGGTTCCTGAGCGCCGCCCGACCGTTCCCTGACGGTCGCGGCTCGGAAGGCCTGGGTGTCGATGCAGAATGTCCTGACCATCCTGCTGGCCGGAGGCGCCGGCGAGCGGCTCTGGCCGCTCACGCGCGAGCGGGCCAAGCCGGCCGTTCCCTTCGGCGGCATCTACCGCATCATCGACATTACCCTCTCCAACTGCATCAATTCCGGCCTCCGCAAGGTGTACATCCTCACGCAGTACAAGGCCCTCAGCCTGAACCGCCACCTGCGCGCCGGCTGGAACATCCTGTCGCCCGAGATGGGCGACTTCATTGAGATCCTGCCGCCCATGAAGCGGGTGAGCGAAAACTGGTATCTCGGCACCGCCGATGCCGTCTACCAGAACCTGAGCAGCATCCTGGAAGAAGACACTCCCTACACGCTGATCCTGTCGGCCGACCACGTCTACAAAATGAATTACGCCCAGATGATGGCCTGGCACCACAAGAAGAGGGCCGACGTCACGCTGGCGACCATCCAGGTTCCGCCGCCGGAGGCCCCGCGCTTCGGCATCACCGCCATCGACGCGGATTGCCGCATCGTCGGCTTCGAGGAGAAGCCGCGGCACGGGCAGCCGCAGCCGTCGCGGTTCAACCCCGCCATGTGCAGCGCTTCGATGGGCGTGTATCTGTTTTCCACTCCGGTGCTGGCCGAGGCGCTGCGCCGCGATGCCGACGATCCCAACTCCAGCCACGATTTCGGGCACGACATCCTGCCGTGGCTGGCCCAGAAGGCGCGCGTTATCGCTTACGACTTCATCGATGAAAACAAGAAAGAAGTCCACTACTGGCGGGATATCGGGACCCTGGACGCCTACTACGATGCTCACCTGGACCTGGTTTCGGTCAGCCCGGTGTTCAACCTCTACGACACTACCTGGCCCATCCGGACCTTCATGGAGCAATACCCGCCGGCCAAGTTCGTCTTTGCCGATGAGGGCCGGCGAATGGGCCTGGCGGTCGATTCCATCGTCTCCCACGGCTGCATCGTTTCCGGCGGGCGGGTGATCAGCAGCGTGCTTTCGCCGGGCGTGAGGATCAACAGCTTCTGCGAGGTGGAGCAGTCGATCCTGCTGTCGCACGTGGTGGTGGGCCGGCACAGCCGCATCCGCCGGGCTATCATTGACCGCGACGTGAAGATTCCGGAGCACGCCGAGATCGGCTTCGACCTGGAGCGCGACCGCGCTAACGGCTTCGTGGTGACCGACAGCGGCATCGTGGTAGTCGACCGGGATCTTATGGCGCTGTACCACGCGGCGCCGCCGGTGGAAAAGAGCATCGCGTAAATTCTATGAGCGGAATCGTTCAAGTCAACGGCAGGGAGATTCTCGATTCTCGCGGCAACCCGACCGTGGAAGCCGACGTGGTATTGCTGGGCGGCGGGCGCGGCCGCGCCGCCGTGCCGTCCGGAGCCTCGACCGGCGAGCATGAGGCGGTGGAGCTGCGCGACGGCGACGCTTCCCGCTACCTGGGCAAGGGCGTCCGGCGCGCGGTCGGCCACATCAACCAGGAACTGGCCGCGGCGCTCATGGGGCAGGATGCCGCCGACCAGGCCCGAATCGACCGCCTGATGATCGATCTCGACGGCACCAAGAACAAATCCCGCCTTGGCGCCAACGCCATTTTGGCCGTCTCGATGGCCGTCGCTCGGGCGGCGGCCGACCATAGGCGCCTGCCGCTCTACCGCTATCTCGGCGGCGTTGGGGCGCGGCTGCTGCCGGTTCCGCTGATGAACGTCCTCAACGGCGGCGTCCACGCCGACAATTCGGTCGACTTGCAGGAGTTCATGATCGTCCCCTACGGCGCCGCCCGCTTTGCGGAGGCGCTGCGCATGGGCGTCGAAACCTTCCATGCGCTGAAAAAAGTGCTCAAGAAGCGCGGCTACTCGACCTCGGTGGGCGATGAGGGCGGCTTCGCCCCCAATCTGAAATCCAACGAGGAAGCGGTCGAGGTGCTCCTCGAAGCCATTACCGCCGCCGGCTATAAGCCCGGCCACCAGATCGGCCTGGCCCTGGATCCGGCTTCCAGCGAGTTTTTCGACAAGGGCAAATACGTCTTTAAGAAATCGGACAAGAGCGCGCGCACGAGCGATCAGATGGTTCAGTTCTATGCCGAGTGGGTCCGGCAATACCCCATCGTCTCGATCGAAGACGGCATGGCCGAGGACGACTGGGAAGGCTGGCGCACCCTCACCGCCGAGCTGGGGCCGCGGATCCAGTTGGTGGGCGACGATGTGTTCGTCACCAACACCGCGCGTCTGGCGCGGGGAATCGAGGAGGGGATCGCCAACTCGATCCTGATCAAGGTGAACCAGATCGGCACCCTGACCGAGACCCTCGAAGCGATGGATATGGCGGCCCGCGCGGGCTACACCGCGGTGGTCTCCCACCGCTCAGGCGAGACCGAAGACGCTTTCATCGCCGACCTGACCGTGGCCACCGGCGCCGGCCAGATCAAGACCGGCTCCGCCAGCCGCACCGACCGGCTGGCCAAGTACAATCAGTTGCTCAGGATCGAGGAAGAGATCTCTGACGGAGCGCGGTTCCTGGGGCGAGAGACGTTTTGCAGGCGGGTTAAGGATGCTGGGCGACCGGCCGTTCGGGAAAGCGCCATTCAAGAAAGCCAAGGCAAAAGGCAAATCGCAAAAGGCAAAAGGCAAAAATGAAGGTGCGCGGTCTCCGCCCGCGACCTTTCTCCGGTCATCCGTCCTTATCCGCCATGCGGATCACCGGCGCCAGCATCTGCTCCACCGGAGCGTAGTCATCGGTGAGCACGATGTTGCGCGAGCGCTTCCGCAACGCCTCAAAATGCTCGGGCCGCAGCTCCGAGCCCTCCACTCCGGGCCCCAAAATGTTGCCCACAAGCGGGCGCATGGAGCCGACCAAGACGAAGGTATCGCGCCGGTCCTTTTCCTCGGTGGGGCCTTTCTGCACCGTCGAGAAGGCGTAGACGTAGGGAAAGCATTTCTGGAAGGTGTTCAGCTCGGCGCCCAGGAACAGGCCCGAGCTGTAAATGTCGATCAGGTTGATCATGTAGACGCCGTTGGGGGACATCAGGGCGCGCAGCTTCTGGTTGAACTCCAGGGTGGTGAGGTGGTAGGGCACCGAGTAGTGATTGAAAGCGTCCCCGTAGATCAGGTCGAAGGCCGGAACGGGCTCCCCGCGCCGGCGGCGTTCGAGCAGATCGTCGATGTGGTTGCGGGCGTCGAGATTGAAGATATGGATCGGGGCGTCGCGCGCCAGGGCGAAAGCCTCGTGCGCCGCCTTGGTCACGCGCGGGTCGATCTCGGCCACCTCGATGTAGCTGCCGGGCCACTTGAGCAGCATGTAGCGGGGAAAGACAAAGCCGCCCCCGCCGATGAAGAGCGCCGACGGCTTCGGCCGGTCGCCCAATGCCGAGCGGGTGATGCCGGCGTAGACCTTCTCGTAGTCGTACTGCAGGTTGTCGGGCTGGTCCATCACGAGGTAGGAGTGGATCAGGTGATCGAGCGAGAGCGTCCGGGTGCTCGGCGGGTCGTCCTCCTGCTCGATCTGGATGAAAGAATACTGGCTTTCATCGACGTAAAGGATGCTCGCGGAGCGCTCCGGGACAAAACCGATTTTGATGCCGAGCCGGCGGCCCGGCCCCCAGGAACCGGTGGTGGCAAAGATCAGGCACAGAGCGATGCCCGCCCACACATAAGGGAACAAAGAACGCGCCCCATATAGCACCGCCAGCAAGGCCAGGAACCCGGCTACGCTCAGCAGCACGGCGATGGTGCCCATCCTGGCGATCAGGATGAAGCCGGTGAGGAAGGTTCCCACGATGCTTCCCAACGCTCCCCAGGCATAGACGTTGCCCACCGTGCGTCCCACCTTGCGGCCGAGATCCAGCGCCATCTTGGCGGCGAGCGGGCCGATACAGCCGAGCGCGGTGGAAGGCAGGAAGAAGACCAGGAAGACGTGCGCGGCAATCCGCACCGCCCAGTCCTGTTTCCACAGAAAAGACCAGTCGCCGACCACCGTGTTGAGTCCTGGAATCGCCAGGCAAACGAAGGAAGCCAGCGCAAACAGGACCCCGAGGGCATTGGTGGGCTTGTAGCGGTCCGCCAACCGGCCGCCCGTCCAGTTACCGGCGGCGATGCCGGCCAGCACTACGCCGATCACCGAAGTCCAGGTGTAAATCGAGTTTCCCACGTGGCGCGCAATCAGGCGGCCGGCGACCAACTCCACGGCCATGATGCACATGCTCGAGAAAAACGCCGTGGCGTTAGGAGCGGCGACGGATAAAAAGGTCACAAGGCCGGAGCGGGGCTCACTTTCCACCACCTGCCCGCCGTCGACCTGGGAAGTAGACATGATCGGATCTCCAAGGGGGATAGTATATCCTACGGCGTCCTCTGGGACCCGCGCCGCCGGTCCTCTTTTAGACAGTTTGGTTGCGCGCGCGAGGGGGGGCACGCCCCGTTCCCGGGCTGTGCGGGTGGCTTTCGGGGCCGCCAGCATTCCAGCCGGGCACAACGCCGATAGGCGACACCGCCGATCCTGCCGGGTCCTCGCCGCCGGAGTCCTGATCCTGGCGGCATGCGCCCGGAGCTCCCGGGTGCCCCGCATCGGGATCGACGACCTCAGGCAGCGCGTCGATCAGGGGAAGGACCTGTTCTTTGTCGATGTCCGCGAGCCGGGGGAGATCGAAGGGCTGGGCGCGCTGAAAGGGTTCGTCAACATCCCATCGGGCAACTGGAACGCCGCCTGCGCGAGGCGCCGAAGGACCGCTTCATCGTCACGGCGTGCAACTATGGGCGCCGCGCGGGCCGTGCCGCCGAGCTGCTCCGGGACCGCGGTTACGAACGGGTACAAAGCTTCGGTCTGATGGAGTGGACGGAAAAAGAACTACCCACTGATTTATCCAAGGGTGACCTACCCAAGGGTGACCTATCCAAAGTGGCCGACCCCGGACGCGCCGGCAAAAGTGCAACCCAGAGTCGGATTCTGCCTCCGGCTGACCTTGGTGCAAATTTGCGCCAAGGTCCGGGCCGCCTTATTTTTCATCGACTTAGCGATCTGGACTGCGCGTAGACGGAGCACTTTGTCGCGTGGGGAGAGCTTTTTCGAAAGTCTTGGGAACGGCGTGGCGATTGGGTGAGGTGGGCCGGCCCGGCCGGCAACTCCGAGCCACACTGGTGTCGATGTGGTCCGATTAGCTCGATAAAGTATTTTTATGCCGGCCAGACCACGTGTCGGGGTCGCGGCTTACGCGGTCAAGCGCTATCCTCTTGACGTGAAGGGGACTTCACGGGAGCTATCTCCCAGAACGCCGTTTCCGAGGAGTTGCTTCTTACTGGCACCTTCGCGCATAGCGACGATGCGCTCCGTGACCTCTTGGGCCGCCTGGCTGCGCCCAAGGCTTCTGGCCTGGGTCTGATTCGGTAGGCTGAAGCTCTCGTCTCGAGTGCTGCTACCTGCCGCTGCTGCAAGCGTGAGATAATGCGGGGGTTACAACTCGCGCTGGCGCGAGGGACGCGGAGGCTCGATGTCGACGGCGTATCTGGAAATCGGTAGTGCGCGCGGTCTCCGCCCTCGCTTGTCGTCGTTGCCGGCGAACCCGTTTTGGAATAATTCGGCCGACCGCGAGCTGAGGCTCCACCGCATCCACGCGTACCCGGCCAAGTTCCCATCCTTCATTGCGACAAAGGCCCTTGACTACGCGCATGGCGCGGGCGTAAAGGTGCGAACGATGGCGGACATCTTCTGTGGCTGTGGAACGGTTGCGTTGGAAGCACGGAGAAATGGAATTGACTTCTGGGGGTGCGATATTAACCCTGTTGCCACGCTAATCGCGAGAACGAAGAGCAGTTCGTACGAGCCGCGCGAGCTTGAGCGTTATTACAGCCAGATCATGGCAGCTTTTCCCGGTGCCGGTGAGGAAACTGATCTTTCGGAGGCGGCTGTCCAGCGCCTCGCCTATTGGTACTCTGAAAGGCAGGTCCGCAACCTAGCGAAGCTCCGGAACGCTATCACGCAGAGCGTGCCCGCGCGTAGCCGCTCCAGGGGGTTTTTCCTCTGTGCCTTTTCAAATATTCTCAAGGCAACATCACGTTGGCTGACCAAGTCCATCAAGCCGCAGGTAGACCCACACAAGCGCCCTATGGAGGTCCGCAAGGCTTTCGCGAGTCAATGCTCTTTCATGATCGAGGCATTTAGGCAGGCCGGGCGACCAGCCAAGGCCAACACGCGCATCCTTACGGCGAACGTGCTGACGCTTCAGGACCCCCCATGCGGCATCGACATGATCGTGACAAGCCCGCCTTACGTCAC
>JBGOUJ010000239.1:0-10363 GCA_041477005.1 Terriglobia bacterium
ACCGCGCAGGCGCTTCGCATCGAGCAACAGCGGCCTGCCGCTGCCGTTCCCGATCCCGCTTCTGTTCCTAGCGGCCATCCAAGACCAGCGTACGGGACAGGCTGTTAAGAAGTCGTTAAAAAAGACTTGCGATTTTCTTATGCTTTTTCCGGCTCGGCGAAGCGGTACCCGACCCACGGCTCGGTCAGTATGTATTTGGGCTTGGCAGGGTTCGGCTCGAGCTTCTTGCAGAGGTGATTGATGAAGACGCGCAGGTAGTCGGATTCATCGCCGTAATCGGGCCCCCAGACGGCCTGCAGCAGCTCGCGGTGCGGCGCCGGCCGGCCGCCCTGGGAGACCAGATGGGGGAAGCGAAGCAGGCAGGTGCGCCTGCACCGGCCGATCGGCGGCACCGGCCGTCCAGCTCCTTTGGAGACGCGACAATGCCGGGCCGCTTCGAGGCAGCGGGGGCGCAAAAAAACTCCAACTGCCCACGCACAGCGTTCGGTGTATACTTCCAATTACTCGGGAACCCAAAATGGAAATCCCTTTAGGTGGGTCTGCCTAATGATGGGGTTAGGCGTTAGGAGGATAGTTTGCAGAGGGTGCCCACGCACTACGACAATCTGAAGGTGGCGAGGGACGCACCACCTGAGGTCATTCACGCCGCTTACAGGTCGCTGTCTCAGAAGCATCACCCCGACCGCAACCCGGACGATCCGAGCGCGGGGGGGGACATGGCTACGATCAATGCTGCGTACCGAGTTCTGTCGGATCCGGATAAGAGGCGGCAACACGACATATGGATACTGGAAGCTGAGTCCGAACTGAGAGTCAAAACGCCCCCGCGCGCCGAGGCGCCAGCGACTCCTCCCCCGCAACAAGGAGGACACCAGAGCCCGAGTTCCAGTCTCCGACGTTACTGGTTTGCCTATGCACTCTTGATTCTTTATGGACTTTTTTTCTTAATCTTCGCCATTCGCCCCTTCGAAGACTCTTCTCCGTCGAAAAGCAAGCCATCGTCAGAAGACCGAGTGGGGTCCGATCTCACGCAAGCAGGCGCCGAGCGCAAAGCGCCCGCCGGTCTGGCGACCCGCCGCCGGGCGCGCAAGCCGGGACCGATTCCCCAGGCACTAGCATTTCCCAACCCGAACGACATTCAGATCGGCCTGGACCGGGGTACGCTGCTGGCGACCTTTGGCCAGCCGGCTCTCAAAACGACAAGCATTCAACAGAATCGGATCGTGGAAACGTTCCTGTATGTGAGCCGTGATCGCAACAGGGCTACTTCCGTCGTGCTACGCGACGGCGTGGTCATTTCCGCCAGTACATCGACCTATTGATTCTGGCGACGACAACCGGGATCGCCCACATTCGACCGCTCTGAAGAAGGAAGAAGCCTTTGGGAATTCGCTATCGCTCTTCCGGCTCGGCGAAGCGGTACCCGACCCACGGCTCGGTCAGTATGTATTTGGGCTTGGCAGGGTTGGGCTCGAGCTTCTTGCGGAGGTGATTGATGAAGACGCGCAGGTAGTCGGATTCATCGCCGTAGTCCGGCCCCCAGACGGCCTGCAGCAGCTCGCGGTGCGGCGCCGGCCGGCCGCCCTGGGAGACCAGGTAGCGCAGCAGATCGAATTCCTTCGGCGTCAGCCGGACGGTCTTGCCCTTCACCCGAACGCGGCGCATGTCAAAATCGATCTCAAGATCCCGCGACTGGAACGAATGAGGGCCGCCCTCGGGCGAGGTGGGCGCCCGTCGCAGCGCCGCCCGGATGCGGGCCAGCAGCTCCTGCATGCCGAAGGGCTTGCTCACATAATCGTCGGCGCCGGCGTCGAGGGCGTCCACTTTGTCCTTCTCTTCATTCCGCACCGTCAAAATGATGATCGGCACGTCGGAGCCGGACCGGAGTTCGCGGCAGGCGGCAAGGCCCCCCATGCCCGGCATGTTGAGGTCCAGGAGAACCAGGTCGGGCAGGTATTCCCGGAATTTCTCCAGCGCTTCCTCGCCGGAGCGGGCTTCGGCGATCTGGTAGCCGCTCCCGGTGAGCGTGGTGCGCATCATGCGGCGGATCTGCGGCTGATCGTCGACCACCAGGATTTTTGCCCCGCTCATTGTGTAATCTTCGCTCCGCTCATCGCGCCGGCTCTCCCTTGTAAACGGGCAACGAAAAACTGAACACCGAGCCGCTGCCCGGCTGGCTGGCGACCCAGATCTTGCCGCCGTGCGCCTCCACAATGCCCTTGGCGATCGACAGTCCCAGGCCCATGCCCTCCACCTCGTAGCGCGACTCCCGCCCGCGGTAGAACTTGTCGAAGATGCCGGATTGCTCCTGCTCGTCGATGCCCCGGCCCCGGTCGGCCACGCTGACCACGATTCTGTCGTTCTTCAGTTGGGCGGAGATCGAGACCGGCGAACCCGGCGGCGAGTATTTTACCGCGTTGTCCAAAAGCTGTTTGACCGCCTGCTGGATGAACTCGAAATTCACGTCGGCGGGGGGCAGCGCAGCCGGCAGGTCGACCTGCACCGGCCGGTCCGCCAGCGGGCCTTCGAGTTCCTTCAAAGACGCAGCAACAATGTCGGCCACGGCGTGCGGCCGCCGCTCGGGGTGCAGTTTGCCGGCCTCGATGCGGGCCATGGCCACCACCTCCGCCACCAGGCTGTTCAGACGATCGGCCTCTTCGTTGGCCAAGGCGAGCAATTCCTCTTCTTCGGCATCGCGCTTCTTGGCCATCAGGTGGGTCACGGCCCCTTTGATGGAGGTCAGGGGAGTCTTCAGATCGTGGGCCAGGGCGTCGAGCAAGGCCGATTTCAGCGCTTCGCTCTGGCGCGCGGCTTCCAGGCGGCTGGCTTCCTCGACGGACCGCGCCCTCTCGATCCCGATCGCGACCAGGTAGGCCACCGCCTGCAGCGCGGCCTTCGAGAGGGTGCAACCGGAGAATCCGAGGCTTCCCATCGCCTGACCGCCCAGGCGCACGGGGGCCACGGCGGTCCCCTTCTCCGCATCCACGATGGCCTCGCTTTGATCCACGGCCGCCCGAAGCCGCTCATCGGAAATCGGGAAAGGCTCCGGCCCGGAGCGGAAGAACTCGTTCTCGGCCTTGCTGAAAAAGACCGCCGCCGCAATCCCGAAGGTGTGTAGGATCTGGTTTACGGTCTCCCGCGCCGTTGTTCGAACTCCGCCGCTGAGCAGCAGGGCCTGGCCCAGCGCATAGAGCTTTTCCACCTCCTGCCGGCGCTCTTCCGCCTCGGCGGCCCGGCGCCTGGCTCTGGCCGAGAGCTGGCTGGCCGTCATGGCGGTCACCAGGAAGGCAACGAGCGCCACCCAGTTCTGCGGGTCGGCAATGGTGAAGGTCTCGACCGGAGGCAGAAAGAAATAGTTGAAGCCAAGGACCGCCACCAGCGAGGCCACAATGGCTTCGAGCAACCCCCAGCCGGTCGCGATGGCCAAGATCGCGAGCAGCAGGCTCAGCGCGACCGTGGTGGCGTTTACGGCCACCACCCAGTGGTAGAAGAACAGAATCGCGCCGGCCATCGCGGCGGAGGCAGTGATGCGGGCTGTGCGTTGGATCACCGATTGAGGAATCAATGCAATATGATCCTACCTTAGCCGTGGCGGAACAAGCCGAGCCGCCGGAACCCGGGCGCCTCTGCGCGCTCTCCTTCGCCGCGTACTGGAAGTTGTAGAAGATATCGATCAGCTTTGCCTCGCCGCAGCAGGAACGTCCCGCTCCGGCGGTGATCCCTCCTTGAACTCGGCCAACCAGAAACTTCGCTGAGCCCAGCATGTTACAGACTCGAGCGGGCAGTCGCGCCGCCGCGCCACTCGTCTCGAGCGCAGCCAAGTGGCACTTTGGTACTGCCAGTCCTTTTCTCTGACCAGTCTAGGCCCCGGGAGAGGCGAATGCTACACACACGCTACACACGAGAACTACCCGCTCGTGCTTTTTCCGAAGATCAGACGCACGAAAGAGCATTGACCCCTTTTCAAAAGATGATTTTCGGCTTAGCATGGTTGTTCCGCTGAAACCCCCGGCGCCCCAGGAGTGGCTCGTGAAAATGCGACGACTGATTTTTGCACTGTTGGCGGCGGTTGCGGCTTTGCCTGCCGCGACGTTCGGCACGCTGTACCCCCTGCCGGCGGAGCTGAGCGACCTGGTGCTCGATGAAGGCCGTTCCGTACTTTACCTGTCCAACTTCACGGCTGGGCGCATCGAGGTCTTCTCCAGCGCCACACGAAGCTTCCAGGCTCCCATCCAGTTGGGGATCAATCCATCCTCCGTCGCCTTGTCGCCGGACGGGCAGTTCTTGTTGATCCTCAATTTCGGCTCGCCTTCGCTGTTTCTGTTGAATCTGCAGACCCGGGAGCTCCAGACGGTGGCTGTGCCGCCGTCGGCCCTGACCCCCAAAGATCTCAATGCGCCTCGGGCTGCAGCCTTTGGCGCCGATGGGGCGGCGTACATCATCACCACCAACCAGTTCGTGCGGTACGATCTGGCGACCGGCTCTCTCACCGTTCTCCGGGAGGGTCCTGTCGTGCTGGGCGTCTTGCCGGTTCCCCAGCCCACCCAACCAGCCGAAATCCTGAACGCCCGGATGGCAGTCTCGCAGGACCGCAACACGATTTTCGTGGTGGGATCGGTTGGCCAGAACGCCTACTTCGCCTTCTACTATTCGGTTCCAGACAAGAAGTTCACGGACCGCTGCGCCTCGCTGGTTAGCTCTCCGGTTCGTTTCGCGTCGATGGCGCCGGACGGCAGCCGGGCGATGGGCGGCGCGGTTCTGCTTGACCGGCAAGTGCGCGTGCTGGCCGATTTCACGCCTACCGGAGCGCTGCCCATCAAGACGGGGCCGCCGCCCAACACGACGATTCCCACTCCCCCGCCACCCAGCCCGGTGACGGTGGTCGGCGCCACTGAGTTCAGCCGCGACGGGCGAACCGTTTATCTCAGCCTGTTGGATCCCACCGACGCGACCGCCGCCCCGCTGCTCTACGTGCTCGATTCCGACAATCTGACCGTTCGACAGCGCATCTTAATTCCAGATCAACTAACCGGGAAGATGGTTTCGGATTCCAGCGGCTCGCGGCTCTATGCCCTGTCGAGCGGCGGGCTGACCGTTCTTCCCATCGGGAACCTGGCCTCCGCGCCGATCTTGTCGGCCAGCACCGATACCCTCGCCTTCCGGTTCAACGCCTGCAACCAGCGGACAGCGACGGCCGGCTTCGACGTGTTGCATCAGGGGCCGAGCGGCATCCCGTTCAGCATCTCCAGCGACATGCCCGGGGTGCACCTTTCCGCGAGCGGCGGAACGACTCCGGCGCACATCGACGTCACCTTTGACCCCGCGGTCCTGAACAACGTCAAGGGCACGACGAGCGGGTTGATCCGCATCACCGCCAATGCGGCCGTAAACGTCTTCGACGCGGTCCGGGTTCTGGCCAACTGGCAGGACACCGATCAGCGTGGAACCGTCTTTGTCCAAAGCGGCGTCCTCCGCGATGTGCTGATTGACGAGCCGCGTGGGCGCTTCTACATCCTGGATTCGGGGCGCAACCGCATCCTGGTCTTCGACCTGAACGACTTCTCTCTGAAGGCGACCGTGCGCACCGGCTACTTTCCCGTGCAGATGACGCTGACGAGGGATCAGCGGCAGCTTCTGGTGGCGAACGGGCAAAGCGAGACCATCTCGGTCATCAATCTGGACAGCCTCCAGACGGATCATCTGGTTTTCTGCCCTTGCAGCTCTTATCCGCGCTCGGTCGCCGTCTCCACCAACGCCACCCTGGCCGTCTCGGCGGTGGATCGCCCCCATCTCGTGCCCACCACGGACAAGACGGAGGTGCAACTGATCGTGACGGAGGGAAGAATCGACCGCTTCGACGTCGTGAGCGGCACGTTCATAGAGCCGCCCACGCTCGGCATCTTTCAGAACAACATCTCCCCGAAAAGCCTGCTGGCCGCCACGCCCGACGGCTCGGCGATCCTGATCGCCGAAGATACCAGCACCACAGGAGTGGGTGGTGTGGCCAAGCTCTACCGAGCCGACAGCGACACGTTCGTGGTGGCGCGGGCGATTTCGAGCCAGCCCTTGAAGGGCGGCGCTGCCACTACCGACGCCGGCGTGTACGACGCCGGAGCGGTGATCCTGGGTCCCTCATTGCTGCCCCTGGGGCAGTTTCAAGACACGCCGAACGAGCACAACGGCCTTGTCTTCCTTGGCTCCCAGCAGATTGTCCGAACCCTCCGGCCCGCCACCGGCGGCGGGACCGGCCTGGTCTCCCGCGTCGACCCGGTGACGCTGGGCCTCGTTCGCCCGGTACAGCTCGCCGAAGCGCCCCTGACCCTGCCCGACGATCAGCCCCTGCGGAGGAGCCTGGTGGTCACCGCCGACGGCGGAAAGTTCATCACCCTGTCGATCTCGGGCTTCGAAGTGATCCCGGGCAACTTCGACTCCTTTGTTCCGCCTCCAGTCATCCAGTCGGTGAAGAACGCAGCCGACTTCAGTGTGCCGGTGGCCCCCGGCTCGCTGATCTCTATCTTCGGAAACAATCTGGCGTCGCTGTCCACCAGCGCCGGGGTCCTGCCGCTGCCGACTTTCCTTGCCGACACCTGCCTGACCGTGGATCATGCTCCGGTGCCCTTGCTGTTCCTTTCTCCCGGACAGATCAACGCACAACTGCCCTTCGGGGCCGGCGCCGGCTCGCAGATGGTGCTCTATGCGCCTGGGGGCGTGAGCGCCTCGTTCTCGGTCTCGGTGTCCGATGCGGCCCCCGCCTTGTATAGCTCCACCTTCGGCGGGCAGGCGCGCGCGGCGATGCCCCTGGTCTTCCGGTCGTTCAATCAGCAACCGGTCACGGTGTCCAATCCCGTCCATAGCGGAGACGTGCTTTACATGTTCGGCAACGGGTTCGGCCAGGTTTCTCCCGCGCTGCCTTCCGGCGCGGCAGCTCCGGCGGGCTCGCTGTTCAACACCCTGTTGACCCCCATTGTTACGGTGGGCGGGCATGCCGCCGAAGTGTTGTTCTCCGGCCTCACCCCTGGTTTTGTGGGTCTCAACCAGTTGAATATTCGGGTTCCCCTCGACGCCCCCGAGGGCTTCAATGTACCGTTGCAGATTACGGCGGGCACAGTGACTACGCAAGTGTTGTTAGCTCGGGTGTTGCCGGAGCCTGTAAAGTGATCCTGCCCGGCCGTCCCTTCTTCAGGAGAAAAGGTGCAATGCGAATCGTTTTGATGCTGGCTGCGGTGGGTGTGATCGGAGCTTCGGCCCGGGCCCAGAGCGGCGACAAATGGGAAATCAGCGGGTTGGGAGGCGTAAGCATGTACCGCGATGTCACGGCCAGCGGGACCAACCCGAACCGCTCGGCCAAGGCCGGCTTCTTCAACGGGGCGGCGGCCGGCGTGGCGCTGTCTCAGGGCGGCGGCCAGCACTGGGGCGGCGAGTTTCATTACCTTTTCCAGACCAACAACATGCGCTTGCGGTCCCCGACGGGCGAGACCGGGGCGGCTAACTTTAACGCCCGATCTCACAGCCTCCATTACGACGTGCTGCTGTACGCGACCCGGCGGGATTCTCGCCTGCGGCCCTACATCGCCGGCGGACCGGGCTTGAAGCTCTACCAGGCCAGCGGCGCCGAGACGGCCTTTCAGCCCCTCAGTGACATTGTGGTCCTCTCGCGCCGGAACCAGACCAAGTTCCTGGTTTCGGGCGGCGGCGGGGTAAAGTTTCGGTTTCTGAAGAACGCGGTGATTCGCGCGGATTTTCGCGACTATGTTACTGGAATACCTAAGAATTTCGCGGCGTTCCCCGGCGTCAGGCTCTCCGGCCAGTTTCACAACTTTGTGGTCACCGGCGGGGTGGGAGTGGTTTTCTAGGAATTGAGGAATTGAGAAATGGAGGAATTGAGAAAGGAAAACCGGCAGAGCAAGTCATTCCGAGCGGGGGGTTTTCATTCCTCAATTTCTCCCTTCCTCGATTTCTCAATTCTTTGCCAGGATCATGCAGACCAGGTTCCACACCACCACGCCGCCGTATCCGAGGTTCACCAGGCGCATCAAGCGGTGCTTGTTGTGCCGCACGGCGATCACGGCCAGGATGCTGGTACCGATTTTGGCCGCCATCACCCCCAGCATCGGGCTCCAGCGGATCAGAGCCGCTACCAGCCAACTGGCTTCGCCCAGCCCCAGTTTTAGGAACAGGATGGTGGTGAGAAAGTCCAAGAGCTGCAAATAGAGGAATAGCGATAATGCTCCCATGTTGTCGACTCCTGCGGCGACCTACAGATTCACCGTTCCAGGGTACGGTCACTACACCCATCGGCAAATTGGGCCTTCGCTTTAGTGATACTCGGTTTTCCTACTTAGCCGGTCGCGGCAAGGGCGCCTTAGCCGGCTGAAGCTTGCCCCACGGTGACTTAACAGGCCGTGGCTATTCGGAGCTGGGAAGAGCGTGGATGTGGTGCCGATCGTAAAGATAAGGATAGAGAACGAAGAGGCCGGTTCCGGTTGGCACGCGGAGGAGCCGACCTACTATCCGTTCCTGGTCGAACGCAAGGTCAGAGGAGCGAGCCTGTGCGCCTCCACCGTCCTTCACGTGCTGGTTGTTCTGTTGGTTGTTTGCTGGCGGTTCATCGGACCCCTGGAGCGCTTTCCCTACACGCCCAAGAGCTACGAGGTCAAGTTCATCCGCTACAGCCTGCCCGACCGTCTGCTGTTTGCCGCCGCTGGCCGCGCGGGCGGGGGGGGAGAAACGAAAGGCGGCGGAGGCGGCGGCCGGGGTAGAAGCGGCGGCTCAGGCCCCGGCCGTCGGGCAGCCCGGCCGGCCGCTCCGCGGAAGGTCGCGTTGCTGCCGGCGCCGATTGTCGCGGCCGCGCCTCCCAAGCCGGTATTTCAAGTACCCACCAGAGCCAAGCCGGTCGTGCGAAACCGGGATCTCGTCATCCAGCCGGATTTCAGCCTGGACCTGCAGATCACCGGGAAGGTCGAGCTGCCGAACCTGATGCTATGGTCGCAGCGCGAGATCCAGCCGCTGGTGCGCCAGTTGAAGACCTTTGTTCCCGGCGAGCCCAAGCGAAAGCCGCCGAGCCCGCGGGCGCTGCCGGACGCACCACCCAAGCTGGAGCTGCCCAACCGGGAAACCCGCGTCGTCGCTTTGAAAATGGGATCCATTCCCGCGCCGGCGCTTCCGGCGTTCAGCATGCCGGTGGGCACCACTTCGCCGGTCCAGATCCGGCGAAGAGAGTTAGAGGCGCCTTCCGAGTTGCCGGCGACGGCCCTCCCACCAGGCCAGCCCGTCAATCTGCTGTCGATGATCGAGCAGCCGGCCCTACCGGCCGGCAGCTACACCGTGGCCGGCGGCAATCGGGTGCCTCCCATTGATGGCCCCACCGGGGCTGCCGGCGGGAATCGGGGAGCTGGGACGGACCCCAGCGCCGCCGGCAGCGAGGGGACAGGCGCCGGTTCCGGGAACGCCCGGGCAGCCGGCGGTGGGGCGGCCGGCGCCGGTGGCACGGGCTCGGGAGCGGGAGCGGGCAAAGGGGCGGGAACGGGAACGGGCGGTGGAACAGGCGGGGGAGTGGGCGGCGCCGCTTCCGGTACAGGCGCGGGCGCGGCTGGATCGGCCGGCGCCGGCGGCGGGCGCGGCAGCGGCTCCGGCGCCGGAACGGGAATTGGCAAGGGAACCGGCGCCGGAACCGGTTCCGGGACCGGCGGTGCGGGAACCGGCGCTCAACCCGGAGGGGCCGGCGTCCGGGTGGCCGGCTTGCGACTGGAGGCCGATGCGGTCGGTATCCGCACCGAGTCTCCCAATGCCTCCTCGTTCGATATCGTGGTGGTCAACCAGGGTGTGCGGGAAGTGCTGCCCGAGGCCGCGGGCATTCTCACCGGCCAGCCGGTCTACACCACTTACCTGGCGGCGCCCGGACCGGGGTCGGAATGGATCATGCAATACGCCGTACCCCACTCGCACGAGCCGGTGAAGCAGTTGACCGACAGCGCCGTCCGGGTGGGGGCGGCTACCCGGGTTCGCGCCCCCTTTCCGCTTCGAAAGGCGCCCCTCCTGTTGGGCAGACTCCCCCGAGTCGAGGGTCGCGTCGTTGTGTTCGGCTACATCACCGAAAAGGGAGTTGTCGGGGACCTGCGGGTGATCCGGGGCAGCCGTAGCGAAATTGACTCGGCGGTTCTGGCCTGTCTTCGCCAGTTCCTGTTCCGCCCCGCCGTTCGGGACGGCGTCCCGGTGTTGGTCGAAGTATTATTCGGAATTCCACTAAATTGAAATGACACAAAGTTCCAGTACGTTTACTACTATTAGATATTTTTTATCGATTTATAGCGCCTTAGTCGTTGATTCTCCGTCGTGGCGCTCGACAGTACGTTCAAGACGTTTG
>JBGOUJ010000240.1:0-10354 GCA_041477005.1 Terriglobia bacterium
ATAGGGCTGTCCCACGCCCGGCACATACGCACCGATGTAGACGGCGGGGAAAAGCTGCCCGCTGACGGGGTCCTGAGCAACTCGCCTGCCGCTCGCATCCAGCGCGGGGCGGAACAGCGGCGATTCCTGCTTCGGGTCGTAGCGTCCGGGTACGAACGCCGACCCCGTTCCGACGGCCAGGTTCCAGTTGGTAAATGCCGCGAACCGCAATCCGTAACTGAGGGTCAGCTTCCGGTTTACCTTCCAGGTATCCTGAGCGAACCATTGCCAGTTCTTGCGTTCATACCGATATTGTGGCCGATTGTTCGTTTCCCTGTAGGAAGCGAAATTGCCTATAAGCGCAGTGGCGAAGGGCCAGTTGGCATCGCCGGGATTGTTGGTGTCGCGGCCGAAATCGAAGCATCCGTCACCGCACGCCGAAGACGGGCCGTCCGTGGCCAGATTCCATTCCCAGTCCAGCCCGAACTTGAACGTATGCGGCCCGCGGACCCAACTGAAGTGATCCCCGGCGTGAAATATCAAGTAGCCCTGGTCGCCGGGCAGGCGCCCATCGTGGGAGATATTGGGCGGATTCGGCACCCCCCCGAAGGAAGCCTGGGGAATAAAGCCGTACGGGTTTGCTTCTCCAAAGAACTGCCCCAGCTTGTAACCCACCTTCTGCCGGTTGACGGAATCGAAATACGTGCTGGCACGCTCGGGATAAGGGCCGGGGACCTGCCCACGCTCTTTCTCGCCGACGGTCCCTGCGTTGAACTCGTTGGTCGCGGTGGGGCTGACAATGTGCGTCCAGTTAATGAGCGCGTTGTCGGTCGAGTAGTAGTAGTGGTGCTGCAGCAGCGGGAGATTACTGTAGCCGACCACGAAACAAGTGTAGGCGCGGTCGTCGGACCACCACCGCCGCAGCCCGAGCGAGATCCGATCCTTGCTGTTTGGCAGGTAATCGGTCTTGAGACCCTGTATCCTCTTCGGGGTGATGCAGAGGTCCTGCCATTCATAGTTGTACGCGCCCTGGGTCAGACTGCGGTTCAACTGATTGGGCTGGGGGAGCACGCCCAGCAACGCCTGTGCGTTGGGGTTGATCCGCGAGGCGGGAATTACGTTGTTCGGAAATGGCTGCCTCGTCAAAGGGTCGTTGACGGGAATCAGGCTGCCGGCCTGGTTAAGCGTCTGGGAAAAATCTCCTTTCCGCTCCAACGCCGTAGGCACGGTAATGAAGATGGGGGAGGTCGGGTTCTTGGTTCGCCACTCCTCCTGCGAGTAGAAGAAGAAGAGCTTGTCCCGATCGGCGTTGAACTTCTTGGGAATGTAAATGGGGCCGCCGACAGAGAAGCCGAAACTGTTGTAGCGGTACAGCGGCTTGGGCAGGCCGTCCCGGTTGTTGAAGAAGTCATTGGCATTGAACATCTCGTGGCGCTTGAACCAGTTCCCGCCGCCATGGAAGCTCTTGGTGCCGGACTTGGTCACCAGCGTGACGGTAGCGCCCAGATTGCGACCGTATTCGGCGGTGTAGTTGTTCGACGTTACCTTCAATTCGGACATCGCATCGACGCTCACGGCTGCCTCGAACAGTCCTGGCCAGTCTGGGTTGGAGCTGATCTGGCCGTCGATCGTGATGGTGTTCCAGAACATGCGCCCCCCATTGATGGGAGGGGTGAGGGTTCCGTAGATACCGCCGTTCGACTGGGCCCCATCCGGATCCAGTTCGCTCTTGTCGCCTCCGTTGACGAATACTCCGGTCGTGACGCCGGGCAGCGTCCGGAGCAGGCTGAGGGGATCCCGCCCCTTGACGACCAACTGATCCAGTTGGCGGGTGGTGATGCTCCCCGTGACGTCGGCGTTTTCGATGCTCACCGCTTCGCCCTGGGCGGCCACAACCACCGTCTGTGTCACCTCGCCCATAGCGAGCCGGATGCTGCCAAGAGGCAGGCGCTCTACGGCGGACAGGAAGACTCCCGTCCGGCGGAAGCTTTGAAACCCAGCCGCCTCCACCATGACGGTGTAAGTGCCTGAGGGCACGGCGGTGAAGACGAATTCACCCGACTCGCTGGTGACCGTCTTTCGCGTCTCGCCGGTCAGCTCATTGGAAAGGGTAACGCCCACTTTGGGAACGACGGCATCCGATTGGTCGAGGACCGTGCCGCTGATGCTTCCGTTTATGGTCTGTGCCATCGCCTCTGCGCCTAGCAGCGCGATGAACACCAGAACAAACCAATACAACCGCGATTCACTTCGAGATCGACGCATAAGCACCTCACCCTGGCTTTGCCTTGTACCCGCTTTGCCCAGTGGAACCTGAGTCCAGGGGGAGAGTCTGTGACCATCCCACAATTTTTTGTTACGAAACTATTGCTCGCATCCACAATCGGCTTGACGGCCTCCGCGATTCCTGATAAGGTCTGGTCCCAAAGGGGGTGCGTGGAGTTGCCTTGTTCGCGTGAAAGGCGTGGACCGAACGTGATCTGGGAAAATGCCTTCGCCGTGGTCGATCCCCAGATCAACGCCGCCGGGATTCACGTTTGGCCTTTCGACCCTTCTTTCCCGCTCGATGTCCGCTTCTTCGTCGCGGGCGGACCCCACAACATCCGGGTCAATCGCCATCATCACTGCGAGACGATGTACGTGTGGCAAGGCCGGACGGATCTGAAGATCCAGGACCGCTGTTTCCAGATCGGGCCCGGCGACCTGGTGATTCTCGGCAGCGGTTTGTACCACGGAATCATCGGACGCCCCCCGGTGAAGCTGGTGACGCTCTATTTCGAGCCCGAGCTGCTGAGCGGCTCGGCCGCCGATGGCGAGGATGTGGAGTACCTGATGCCTTTTGTCTCGCAGGGCGCCGGGTTTCCCCATGTCGTGCCGGCGGCGAGCGGCATTTCGGAACAGGTCCTCGATCTGATGCAGCGGATTCACGCCGAGCTGCCGGTCGCTTCTGTCCGGGCGCGTCTGTCGGTCAAGACGTACCTGAAGATGATTCTCGTGCTGCTGGTCAACCACTATGCGGCGTACCTGGGGGATCAGGAGGCCTTGCAGCGCAAGCAGAAAGCGCTGGAGCGCCTGGCTGGGTTGTTCGATTATCTGGAACACCATTACAACGAGCCGATTCGGGTGGCGGATGCGGCGCGCCTCTGCGCGCTGAGTCCCTCCCACCTCATGTACTTTTTCAGGAAGGCAACCGGGCAGTCCTTTCTTGGCTATCTCAACCGCTTCCGGATCGCCAAGGCCCAGGCGCTGCTGGTCTGGACGGAACTATCGCTGGCTGAAGTGAGCCAGGCAGCCGGCTTTTGCGATCAGAGCCACTTTGGCCAGGTCTTTCGCAAACTGGTCGGGATGACGCCGCTGAGTTACAAACGGCGTTTCGGCAGAAGCAGGCTGGCCGGCGTGCCGCCGTTGATGCAGGAGGCGAATTCGAAGAGCCCACCTGGACCCGGCCAGGCCCCGATCATCCTGCCGGGGCCCGTAGTTTTGCAACAAGCAAGAGCTCAATTCTCCTAGACCGCCCTGGGTCTCGGATTCAGAATAACTGTGATGCGAACGCGATGGATGTGGTCGGCCGTGCTGTTCTGTGCGTCGGCCGCACAAGGCGCTCCCAAAGACGTTTCTTTTTCTCAATCTGCGCAGACCGTCGAGGCTTACGATTTCGTGGAGGTCGCCTTACGCGTCGAGCAGCCGGATGCGAGCAGCCCTTTCACCGACGTTGCGATCGAAGGGCAATTTGGAAAACCCGGCGGCGAGCAGGTGTCGGTCGAGGGCTTTTGCGATTCCGCGGACGGGGCCCTCTACCGGATTCGCTTCATGCCGTCCCGCCAGGGTGAATACGCCTATGCGGTGACCTACCGCCAGGGGGATTTCCGCAAGACGCACACCGGGGTCTTTCGCGCCGTCAACGGCAATCGCCGCGGCATCTTGCGGGTGGATGCGCAGTATCCCTGGCATTTCCTCTGGGAAGGCACGGGGGAGCATTACTTCTTTAACGGAACCACCGCCTTTTACCTGATGGGCTGGCAGGACGAGAAGGTCATCGAGGGCATCATCGACCGTCTCCACCGGCTCCAGGTGAATCGCATCCGGATCATGCTCGCCGCCCGTTCGAGCACGTTTTGGGGAGAGCCCGTCGTGCCCGGCAGAGGCTTTAGAATCTCCCTCAATCCCTGGGTGGCCCAGCGGCCGGACGACGTCACGAACCCGGGATTCGATTACACGCGCTTCAATCTCCCCTACTGGCAGAAGGTCGAACGCATGCTCCGCTACGCCCGCGAGAGGGACATGATCCTCTCGCTCGTTTTCGACTGGAACGATTCGAAGGTGCACCCGGCGGCGGGCAGCGAGGATGAGCTGCGCTATTTCCGCTATGGGGCCGTCCGCCTGGGAGCCTACTCCAACGTGAACTGGGACCTCGGAGACGATATCACCGCGTACCACAACGACGAGTGGGCCCACCAGGTTGGCACGCTGTTGAAGAAATGGGACGCCTACCGGCACCTGGCCACGGACCATCCAAACTCGGACCGGGAGCCGCTGGATCGCCCGTCGGTCTGGATGGACTTCACCTCCTTTCAGATGTGGCGGCGGCCGGTCCACGGCTGGATGGTGGCGCAGCGGCGCAAGCAGCAGGCGCTCGGACGCATCATTCCCCAAACCAACGAAGAATACGGATATGAGGATCACTACCCGAGGGGCAGCAGCTACTCCTATCCGGACGGGCAATCGGCTGACGCCAACCGGCGCGCCGCCTGGGAAATATCCATGGCCGGCACGTACCAGACCACCGGGGAGACCGCCAAGCGCGGGACGGGCGTCTGGCCGGATACGGGCGGCGGCTGGGTCAACGGTCGAGGCGACGACACGATGGTCATGCTGCACGGATATGCGCACATGGTGCACTTCTTTACGAGCTTCGAGTGGTGGAAGGCCGAGCCGCGGGACGATCTGGTCGACAACGGCGCCTACTGCCTGGCCGAGCCTGGCAGGCTCTACGCGGTGTACTTGCCGCGCGGGGGCCGCGTGACGGTGAAACTGGAGGCGGGCCGCTATCAGGCGACTTGGTTCAACGCCCGGACCGGGCAGACCGCCCCGGTTTCGGCAGCCGAAGGGCCGGCGTGGACTTCGCCCCAGGCTCCCGACAGCGGAGACTGGGCTCTGCTGTTGAAAAGAGTGGAAGGAACCAGCCAATCAGCAGCCGGCGTGCCCGCTCTGCTGTTCTATGTCTGGTTTTTGTTTGCGCTTTGCAAGCGGCGCCTGCTTTGCAAGCAGCCCTCAAGGACGTCGCTTTTTCGCAATCCGGGCAGACGGTGGACGGCTACGACTTCATCGAGGTCACCTTGCGCGTAGACCAGCCGGATGCGCGCAACCCTTTCACCGATGTATCGGTCGAAGGCCGGTTTGGAAAGCGCGGAGCAGCTCAGCTATCGGTCGACGGCTTCTGTGACTCGACCGACGGCCGTGTATTCCGCGTCCGCTTCCTGCCCTCGAGCGCGGGCGATTACACGTACTCGGTGACTTACCAGCAAGGGGATTTCCGCAAGACCCATTCCGGCGCCTTCCGCGCCGTCGACGGCAAGCGGCGCGGCCTGCTTCGAGTGGACCCACAATACCGGTGGCATTTCATCTGGGAAGGAACCGGTGAACACTATTTCTGGAACGGGACGACGGCGTTCCTGCTGCTGGGGTGGCAGGATGAGGGCGTTATCAAAGGCATTATCGACCGGCTGCATGGACTGAAGGTGAACCGCCTGCGCGTGATGCTGGCCGCCCGCCCCACTATCAGCTATTGGGGCGAGCCGATCGTGCCAACCAGAAACTTCCAGGTTTGGCTGAATGCCTGGGTCGCGCAAAGGCCCAACGACGCCGGGAACCCGGGCTTCGACTATACCCGCTTCCACGTCCCTTACTGGCAGAAGTACGAGCGGATGCTGCTCTATGCTCGCGAAAAAGACATGATCATCTCGGTCATTTTCGACTGGAACGATTCCAAAGTGTATCCGGCGGCAGGCGGCGAGGACGAACATCGCTACTTTCGGTACGGGGCCGCCCGCCTGGGAGCGTATTCGAACGTGACCTGGGACCTGGGAGATGACATCGATAGCTACCGGAATGAAGTGTGGGCTCACGAGACGGGGACACTGCTGAAGAAGTGGGACCCCTATCGCCACCTTGCCACGGATCATCCGACGGACAACGCCCACCAGGATCGGACCTCGGAATGGTTCGACTTCACGTCGTTCCAGGAATGGCGGCGTCCGATCCACGACTGGATGCTGGATCAGCGGAAGCAACAAGCCGCGCTGGGGCGGATCATTCCGCAAACGAACGAGGAATACGGATACGAGGACCACTACCCGAGATGGAGTCCCAGCTACCCTGGCGGCTCTACGGCCGACGCGGACCGGCGGGCCGCCTGGGAAATATCCATGGCGGGCGCCTACCAGACCACGGGAGAAACAGCCAAACGCGGGACGGGCATTTGGCCCGATACAGGCGGCGGCTGGGTCAATGGCCGCGGCGACGACAGCATGATCATGCTGAACGGGTACGCTCACATGGTCGATTTCTTTACCGGCTTCGAGTGGTGG
This sequence comes from Terriglobia bacterium, assembly GCA_041477005.1. Classification (GTDB taxonomy): domain Bacteria; phylum Acidobacteriota; class Terriglobia; order Bryobacterales; family JACQDG01; genus JBGOUJ01. The sequence goes on from JBGOUJ010000240.1 coordinate 6,567, forward strand.
AAGACTGAACCTCGGGACGACCTGGTGGATAACGGGGCTTTCTGCCTGGCCGAACCGGGCAAGCTCTACGCCGTGTACCTCCCTTACGGCGGCAAGGTCTCGGTAAGACTCGAGCCGGGTCGTTACCAGGCAGCCTGGTTCAACGCCCGCACGGGACAGATCTCGTCACTGCCGATGGCGGAAGGAGCAGCGTGGATTTCGCCGGCGGCGCCCGACAGCGGCGACTGGGCGCTGCTGTTGAGAAGGATGTGAGGATTTCCAGGCCGCGCCGCCGGTTGCTCTAAGATATTTGTAATTCTTAGGGCGAATGCCTTACGGCGCCAGGCGGCTCCCCGGCTCGCCTGGAGCACAGAGCCGAGACCGCGAAGACCACCGCCTTAATCCTCGCCGCCACCGGAAATCCCCTTAGAACAACATAGGTCCGCGCCGGAACGCGAGCAAACGCGATTGAAAACAATGGCCTTACTTGCGCGCATTTGCAAGCGGGAGCCGCATCCCTGGCCGGTTCGCTTGAAAAGCCAGCACAGGCCAACTCGCCTCAGCGGGTCCGCAAACCGAGTCGATCCGCTGGGGGCCTACGGTCGACCGGCGGCGGGCTCTCCAGGCTTGACCTCGGCGGGCTGTTGCCTTACCCTTGACTGGGAGGGGAAAGACCATGCTGCGGCGCGCAAGACTCTTCGTCATTCTGATCGCTTTCGCCACGATTTCCACGGCACAGCAGAAAAAGCGGGTCGCCATTCTCGATTTCGATTACGCCACGGTTCACAGTGGCATCGCCGCGATCTTCGGCTCGAACGTCGACGTCGGCAAGGGCATCGCCGATCTGCTGGTCGATAATCTGGTGACGACCGGCGTCTACTCCGTCATCGAGCGAAAGGCGCTGAGCAAGATTATGGCGGAGCAGAATTTTTCCAACAGTGATCGGGCCGATCCCACTACCGCCGCGAAACTGGGCCGCCTGTTGGGGGTGGATACCATCATCATTGGGAGCATCACCCAATTTGGAAGGGATGATAAGGCCACCAATGTGGGGGGCGGCGCGATTGGAGGAATCACCAGACGCTACGGCATCGGCGGGGTTTCGAAGCGCGAGAGCAAGGCCGTGGTCGGAATCAGTGCGCGGATGGTTAGCGTCAACACCGGCGAAATCCTCGGTGTCGCCAGTGGCAAGGGAGAATCGACGCGGTCCGGAACCTCGCTCCTCGGCGCGGGGGGTGGTGGCGGTTCGGCCGGAGGCGGCGAATACGACATGAGCACCAAGAATTTTGCCGCCACAATCCTGGGAGAAGCGGTGACCCAGGCGGTTCACTCGGTGGCACAGCAACTGGACGCCAACGCGGGCAAGATGCCTACGACAAAGCTCGAGATCGAAGGACTGGTCGCGGACGCCACCGGCAATACGCTGATCTTGAACGTCGGGACAAGAGCCGGCGTGAAGGTCGGCGACCGGTTGCAGGTGCGCCGGCAAACACGCGAGGTAAAAGATCCGTCCTCTGGCAAAGTGCTTCGAAGGATCGAGGACAAACTGGGGGAAATCGTCATTACCGAGGCAGATGAAGGTTCCGCGGTCGGCACGTATACCGGAGCCTCTCCGGCCAAAGTTGGGGACCGGGTGACGAACGCCCAATAGAGGTTTGCCATGAGCTCCGAAGTCGACGACGGCGGCGTAACGAAACCAAAGACCGTTCCGGATGCGAGTCCACCGGAAGCGCCAGTCCTTTCCCCAGGCCAGATCCTGAAGGACCGGTACCTCATCGAAACGGAACTCGGCCGGGGAGGCTTCGGCGTTGTCTACCTGGCGCGCGACCAACAACTCCTCTCCAAGCCGGTAGTGGTCAAGGTCCTGCTGGGCGAGGCAAGCCGGGACACGTGGGTTCAAAAGAAGTTCCACCAGGAGATCGAAGCGCTGGCCCGCATCGACCATCCCGGCGTGGTCGGAATTCTCGACGTCGGAACAACGCCTGCCGGGCAGCCGTTCCTGGTGATGCAGTTCGTGGAAGGGGTGACGCTGCGGTCCGTCATCCCGAGCGGAGGCATGGACCTGGCGCGCGCCGCCCATATCGTGCGTCAGATCGGCCAGGCCCTCGGCGCGGCCCACGAGAAAGGGGTGTTTCATCGCGATCTGAAGCCGGAAAACGTAATGCTGCTTCGTGCGGGAAAAGGCGAGGAGTACGTCAAGCTGATTGATTTCGGCATTGCCACGGTGAAGCATTCCCGCGTGGCTGCGGAGACACAGTCCACGAAAATAGCCGGCAGCTTTGCTTACATGGCGCCCGAGCAGTTGATGGGCCAGCCCACGGCAGCCAGTGATGTCTACTCGTTCGGAGTGCTCTCCTGCGAGATGCTGACGGGCCAGCGGCCCGAGGTCCTCCCGCAAGGGGTCAAGGTAAAACCCCGAGATTTGCGTCCCGGCCTGCCCGAGGCAGCCCAGCAAGCCGTCTTAAAGGCGCTTTCGTTTCATCCGGAAGAACGATTTGCGGGGCCGCGGGAGTTTGGCGAACAACTGGCCGGAGCTCTGGGCGAGGCGCCCCCCCAGCAAGCGCCCGTCCCCGCGCCGCCGGACGAGGTTCCCGGCCCGGAAGTGGCCCACGTGCTCTTCCTGGACCTGGTCGGGTGCTCGGCCCACAGTCTGGAGGAGCAGACCCGGTTGACTCAGATGCTCCAGGAAATTGTTCGTGGCACGCCGGACTTTCAACGAGCCCAAGCGAGCGATCAACTGATTTGTCTGCCCACTAGCGGCGGAATGGCGGTGGTGTTCTTTCAGAACCCTGCGGCCGCCGTCCAGTGCGCGGTGGAAACCGCGCACGCGGTGCGAAGCCATCCCGAGCTGAAGTTGCGAATGGGGGTCCACACCGGGCCTCTACCCCGCATCGCCGATATGCACAAGAACCTGACCGTGTCCGGCGGGGGGATCGACCTGGCTCAGCGGGTGATGGACTTCGGAGATGCCGGGCACATTCTTATATCGAAGAGCGTGGCGGATGTATTGAGGCAGTCGAGCGGTTGGGCGGAATGCCTGCACGACCTCGGCGAGCAAGAAATCAAACCTGGTGTGAAGGTCCATCTCGTGAATCTGTACGCCGGCCAGACCGGCAACCCCCAGATGCCCGAGAAGTTGCGCCCGCGCCAGGCGCCGCAGCCTCATTCACTGGCGCCGCAGCCACCGGCGCCCCAGCCGCCGCAGCCGCAGCCGGCGACCCCTCCGCCGTATGTCCCGCCGGCCAGGAGTCACCGCGGGCTGTACATGCTGGCGGGGGCCGTCTTGACTCTCGTAATCATCGCCTTTTCCGCCACCGAGGTTGCCAACTGGCGGAAGGCCAAGGCGGTCGCGATTCCGGCGCCGGCCACCCCGCGGGAGCCTGCCCAATCTTCGGTGCCGCCGCCGCTCCAGGAGCCCGCGGCTGCCGCACCGGTCGCCCCGCCCGTGCAAGCCCCGACTTCTTCCTCCCAGCAGCCGGCACAAACGAGTCCCCCGATCCCGACGCAGGCTCCTGAAACTGTACGCCAGCCTCATCCGCGGCAGGCTGTGGAAGCCAGTCCGGCCCGAACCCCGCCACGTCAGGCCCCCACGCCGCCGCCCCAGCGCTCACCCGTGAGTGCCCAGCCCTTGAGCCCCCCGCCAGCGGCCGCGCCGCCCGCGGCTGGCCCGCCCGTCACGGCTCCGGCCTTGACGAGCCAAGGTCCGGCCGGCTCGTCGGCGCAGACAGCCGCGTTACAGGAGCAGCGCGAGAGGATGCTTCTTCTTGCCGCCCGCGTGGGTGCGGTTCGAAGCAGCATGCAGACCATCG